>NZ_JBWBEW010000017.1:0-109955 GCF_056148915.1 Microvirga sp. jy35
GTAGGGGCAGTTTCCTGCGGGTAAGAGCCTTTTGTAGAGTATACTCCGTGGAGAAATACTCTACAAGGCGGTGCGATCTCGGGTATGTCGATCCGAGATGTGCTCGCCAAGAACGTAAGGAAATACCGAAAGGCTGCCGGGCTTTCGCAGGAGGAGCTTGCCCATCGGGCGGAGATTGACCGGACCTACATCAGTTCGATCGAACGCAGCGTCTACAGTGCGACCATCGATGTGGTCGACCGGCTCGCAAAGACTTTGGGCGTTGAAGCGGCTGATCTTCTTGTCCGGCCGCGACGGCGGCCCGTGCCGAAAACATCCACGACCCTTCGTTAAGAGAGGGGGGCTCCGGACACCTGCGGCCCGCCGCTCGGAGCAAGCATGCTGTTCCAAGGCCTCCCAGCTCGACTCTACGGACGTCAGTCAAGTGATCACGACCGGTGAGCATCAAGGGGTTTGGGAGTGGCCTGCCCAGACACCACGCCGATCCGTCCTCGCACATACCCGAACGACAGGTCTGCCGCCAATCGCTCGATCCGTTGTTCCTGAATGAGTCGCTCGACGAGGAGGGCCTTGATGGCGGTTCTCGGATCACCGCCGTAGGCCTCGATGACGGCTGAGACATCCGCTTCCATCGGATCCACGTCGCGTGCTGCCTGCTCCTGCTGGGTCATCGTCATCTCCTTTGGACGCCACAATGGTACGGCTTCGAGATATCAGCGACCACAGATATGTTCCTGATTTGTTCGTGGCCTGTGGAATGCGTGGATAGCCGTTGGTCGGTTCGGATGCTCTGCCGCCGCTTGGCAGCACCTGTGCTGGTTCTGGCCCATTGATTCGATGATGATTCAGATCCGAGGAGGTCCTGACGGCGGTCAAACTGCGCTTGCAATGCGACGATCTTCTGGGTGGTCGGATCGAGCGGGAGACACCAACCAGGCTATTGACGATCGCCATGGTTGCTCGGGAAGCCGACGGTCTCGTCGTGCGTGTGATCGACCCCCAGAAGGAGCAGGGCCTGGAGCAGCTCAAGGATCTTCGGACACGCGACTGTAGTGAATTGCAGCGGCGGATCGGCCGAACGGATGTGACGGTGACGATGCCGACCGGCTAGGGCAGGGGCCAAGCAGGAGCCGTACCCAAGCAGGCGCTCAGCGCAGGAAGAGCGGCAGGTAGAGAACACCGATGGTGCAGCTCAATGTGAAGACAGCGGTGATCGCCGCTGCTAACGAAAACCGTTCTCTGTCGTCTTGCATGGCACCCTCCTGCATGATCACGTGCAGGGTCTGGGATATCGCAACGGGAACCGGCCGGCAGTGCGGCCCCGCACGCGTCTGCACGGGGCGGCAATCTAAGGGGCCAGCTGTCTCACCGGACCGTGCGCGGCTCAGACCGTCTCGGAAGCGCTGAGCGGTGGGTGAGCCGTCTCGAGAGGCGGTTGGCTCGGTTCGCTCACAAGGGAGAACAATCGGCGGCGTTCACGAGGCTTCGGGTGGTGAGCGCGTCCCCCGTTGCGGCAAAGGCCGCCGTGTTGTCGAAGATGCACCACGTTTCAATGCCTGCCGCGGCATCCCTTGCGAGCACCTCCGCGATGGCTGCCAGATACTCCGCGCTGTAGGCCGAGTAGTAGATCCGGGGCGAGCCATGCAGGCGATAGTACGACAGGCCGCGCCAGCCGCCCGGCTCGTCAGCGCCTGGGACCGGAGGCGGGTCGGCCGCCACACGGGCAATCCGAAGCCCGTCGAGCAGGGCTTCGACCTCGGGTGTGAACCAGGACGCATGGCGGGGCTCGCAGACGATGCTGCCTTCGACCCGCTTCCTCAGCTCGCTGAGGAAGCCGTCGGCAATGCCGGGCTGGAAGCTCAGTCTCGGGGGCAACTGCACCAGAAGGGGGCCGAGCTTGGGCCCAAGGCCTCCCGCCTCCGCCAGGAACCGGTCGAGCAGGTCGCCGACGTCCTTGAGTCGACGCTCGTGGGTGATCGCCTTCGGAACCTTTACGGCAAAGCGGAAGTCCTCCGGTACCGAGGCCGCCCAACGCTCGTAGGTGGCCGTTCGATGGGGGCGGTAGAACGAGGAGTTGATCTCGACCGCGTTGAGGACGGCGCCGTAGCGCTCCAGGTGGGATCCCGTCACCGGGAAGGGGGCAGCATGCTCCTTCGGGATGCTCCAGGCCGCGGTGCCGATCCGGATTGTGGCAACGGCTGCGTCGGCGGATGGGCCAAGGCCTCGGAAGGTCAGGTGGTTCAGATCAGAAAAGGCCTCCATGATCCCTCACTCGGCGAAGCGGACGAGGGCGCGCAGGCCCTCGATCAGGAGCTTGCGCTGGTCGTCGGGCACGGAGCCCTGACAGGTGGCGTCCACGAGCGCCTCCAATTCCTGGCGGCTCGGGCGCCTCTCCCGGATCTCGCGGGCCCACATGCCGATCTGCGAGGCCTTGCCGGCGCAGGAGGGGCAGTCGTCAACGATCTCCCGCGACAGGGCCATGATCTGGTCGAGGGGGCTGGTGTCTGGATTGGCGGGCATGGGCGGAGCACTGTCGCTGGGGCTGATCGTAAATTCCGTTCGTCAGTAAGTCCTGCTCTGCCAACGCGAGCAGACCGCGGGCCGTTCCGCCTCGGCCAAGGTGTAAGCCCTTGTAAAAGCAGGCTTCTACTCCCATATCAGGGAAACCCAGCGGACATCGTATGTGGGCATTGAGAGCGGCGGGCGTCACCGTCGGCTCCAATGAGGCCGTGTCAGGACGGATGTACTCCGGCCCGGCCTGTTCCTGCGCTCGCCTGACGATGCGAACGCCCGTCTGGTATCCCATTTGCCCAGGCCCGTAGTGCGCGAGGCTGAGATGCGAAGGCATCCTGTCCGTTCGCCCCGGAGCCTGGGCCTTTTCGTTTGAGTCGCACAGATATGCGTCTGTCCGCCCCAGCAGGGCGGAGGAGCCATATGCCTCTTCTCTACGGTAGATCGCCGGCCGTCGCGACGTTGCCCCCGGCTCCCCGTGTTCCGCTGCGGTTTGCTCGATGTCGGCGGCCAGGGGCAGCGCGCTCAATGGTGGTTTCGGCGATGACCCGGTCCATGTGCTCGCGCGCCTCACGCTCCGTTCCGAAAGTGCCACAAAGTTCCAGTTGCCTGCGGGAGCCGCTGAAAAACTCGACCGTGGGGCGACGGCCATTGATATAGCGGACGGATTCCACCCGGCCGGTGCTCTCACAGGTCCATTCATTGTCGGACACGCGCACCCAGCGGCGGGCCAAGCCCAGCCGTTCCAGGGCCTCGCGGAACGCCGCTGCACTGGCATAGCGCCGCGTTGGGGCCGGATCACAGGCCCTCTTCAGGATCGACTTGAGCGCCCTCGGCAAGTAAGGCTTGAACCCAATCCGCCGCGCCATCGTCCCGTTGCGAAGATCCGTCTCCCAGGCCCCCGCGTCATCGATCACGGTTCCCCAGCCTGGCATGTTGTTGGCGACCCGCAGCAGGGTCAGGCCAGCGGCGAACACGTCCCCCAGCGGCGAGAACTCACCCGAGTTGACTGCCTCCGGTGCAGCATGAAACTGATAAAACAGATCGGTCACTCTGACGCCCGTCTGGGGTTGAATGATGGTGCCGAAGTCGGAGAGCTTCGCCTTGTTCTGCGCCAGCATGATGTTCGCGGGCTTCACATCCCGATGCACGATACCTCGTGAGTGGGCGTGCTCAAGTGCGAAGAGGACCTCCTTCACCGCTTGAACCCCGTCGATCAGTGGTACAAACCCCTTGATCAGCCGGTCACCGAGCGACCCACCCTCGATGAACTCCATCTCGATGAGGACGAAACCGTTAATCACGTCCGCCCCGTGAATTTTCACGACGTGGTCGTGGGAGCAGAGGTTTTGTGCCTGCGCCTCGACCACGGCGCGGTGCGTGGTCGGATCGGTGACCTCGATGATCTTGAGGGCCGCGGGGCGGCCCACGGGCCGATTGATGACGTGGTGGACCTCGCCGAAATGGCCATGACCAAGTGGGCGGATCACCTCGAACTTGTTGAGGAGAACCTCGCCGGGTTGCACGCGATAAGTATGATCAGGCATCGAGGGACATCATGCGGCGAGGGCACCCAGCTTTTCGGGGTCACCCCACTTATCCGGGCTGCCGGCGATCATCTCATCGCAGGCCTCGAACTTGTTCCCGGCGAAACCCAAGGCCTTCTTGGAAAAGGATTGGGACACGTACTCGCTGATCGGCAGGCTGAGGTCGTGGGCGACGGGGTTCAGGATGCCGAACGGGAACGTGAGATAGGCCACCTGATCAGCGCTGTTGGCGTCGAGAGATACTCGATAGGCCAGACGGTCCGGTGCTGTTCGAGAGATGACCTCTCCGAACGTTTGCTTGAATTAGTTCGCGAGCGCGGTCCTGGGTTGGTCAGGATCGAAGCGGTCGCGACTGTGTGAGACGTAAACGGGCTCACGGCGTGTGCCGCTTAGGACACAATGCCAAAGTTCGCCCTTCTTGATGTTGAAACCGAGTGCCGACACGTGCGGGGCCCCATTGAATCCGAATGGCGCCGGGCAAGCATCCTCGCGCTGGGCAGATGCTGGCCGGCGTTCGGGCTGATTTATTTTGATCGGGATTGGGGAGCTGGGGCGCCCTTATCCGGGCGCCCCAATTTCATTTTTGCGGAAGGCGAAGCTCAATTGCGGAAGAACTTCGCCTCACACTTCACTCACTTCAGCACGTTAGTTAGTCTTACGAGCATCCCGTCGTGCTACCGCAGGTATCGCACTTCAAGCACGTTCCGTTGCGCACCAGCGTGAAGTTTGCACACTCAGGGCAGGATTCGCCGACATAGCCCTTCATCTTGGCCTCGGCGCGCCGGTCGGCGACGGACGGGGCCGTGAAGGCGAGCTTGGACATTTCGGCTTCGCCGACCGGCTTCTCCTGCGCGGCGGGCTGAGCAAGCTCACCCTTGAGCGCGTTTGCGCCGAGGGTCAGGCTGCCGGTGCGCTGCACATTGCCCGTGGCGCCGCCACCGCCGGGGATGAGCATGAGGCGGTCGGAATTGCCGCGCACGAAGCCGCGGGAGACGACGGCCGTGGCGGGGGCGGGCTCCGGGGCCTTCGACTGGGCTTCGCCCTGGCCGATGGTGGTGGGGCCGGCTTCCGACGGGTCCACGTGGGCGAGGTCGTTGCGGCCGAGATAGGACACGGCGAGCTCGCGGAACACGTAGTCGAGGATCGAGGTGGCGGACTTGATGCGCTCGTTGCCCTGGACGAAGCCGGCGGGCTCGAAGCGCGTGAAGGTGAAGGCCTCCACGTATTCCTCCAGCGGCACGCCGTATTGCAGGCCCAGCGAGATCGCGATGGCGAAGTTGTTCATCATGGCCCGGAAGGCGGCGCCTTCCTTGTGCATGTCGATGAAGATCTCGCCGAGGCGCCCGTCGTCGTATTCGCCGGTGTGGAGATACACCTTGTGGCCGCCGACCACGGCCTTCTGGATGTAGCCCTTGCGGCGATCCGGGATCTTCTCGCGGTCGCGGATCCGCTCCACGCGCTCGACGATCCGCTCCACGATCTTCTCCGACACGTGGGCGGCTTTCGCCGCGGCCGGCATGGCGGCCAGCGCTTCCACCGCGTCGTCCGCATCCTCGTCCTCATCACTGATGAGGGCGGAGTTCAGCGGCTGCGAGAGCTTGGAGCCGTCGCGGTAGAGGGCGTTGGCCTTCAGCGCCAGCTTCCAGGACAGCATGTAGGCGTTCTTGCAATCCTCGACGGTGGCGTCGTTGGGCATGTTGATGGTCTTGGAGATCGCCCCCGAGATGAAGGGCTGCGACGCCGCCATCATGCGGATGTGGCTTTCCACCGAGAGGTAGCGCTTGCCGATCTTGCCGCAGGGATTGGCGCAGTCGAAGACCGGGTAATGCTCCACTTTGAGGAAGGGCGCGCCCTCGAGGGTCATCGCGCCGCAGATGTGGATGTTGGCGGCCTCGATATCGGCCTTCGAGAAGCCGAGGAAGGTCAGCAGGTCGAAGGAGGGGTCGTTGAGCCTGTCCGTCGGCACTTTCAGCGTGCCGGTGAGGAAGTCCTCGCCCAGCGTCCAGCGGTTGAACACGAACTTGATGTCGAAGGCCGATTTCAGGCCCTTCTCCACCGCGTCGATCTTGTCGTCCGAAAAACCCTTGGCGCGCAAGCTGCCGGGGTTGATGGCGGGAGCCTGCTTCATGGAGCCGTGGCCGACCGCATAGGCCTCGATCTCGGCGATCTCATGCTCGCGGTAGCCGAGCGCGCGGAGCGCATCGGGCACGGCGCGGTTGATGATCTTGAAGTAGCCGCCCCCGGCGAGCTTCTTGAACTTCACCAGGGCGAAGTCGGGCTCGATGCCGGTGGTGTCGCAATCCATCACGAGGCCGATGGTGCCGGTCGGCGCGATCACGGTGGATTGCGCGTTGCGGTAGCCGTTCTTCTCGCCGAGCTCGAGGGCCTTGTCCCAGGCGGACTTGGCATGGGCGACGAGGTCCTGGTCGGGGCAGGAGGCGTGATCGAGCGGGACCGGGTTGACGGCCAGGCCCTCATACCCTTGAGCCTCCCCATGGGCCGCGCGGCGATGGTTGCGGATCACGCGCAGCATGTGCTTCGCGTTGGCCTTGTAGTTCGGGAAGGGCCCGAGCTCGCCCGCCATCTCGGCCGAGGTGGCATAGGACACGCCGGTCATGATCGCGGTGATCGCGCCGCCGAGCGCGCGGCCGGCGTCGGAATCGTAAGGAAGGCCCATGGTCATGAGCAGGCCGCCGATGTTCGCGAAGCCGAGGCCCAGCGTGCGGTACTCATAAGATAGCTGCGCGATCTCCCGGGATGGGAACTGCGCCATCATCACGGAGATTTCGAGCACCACCGTCCACAGGCGGCAGGCATGCTCGAAGGATTCCGCGTCGAACTTGTGGCTCGAGCGGTCGAAGAACTGCAGCAGGTTGGCGGAGGCCAGGTTGCACGCCGTGTCGTCCAGGAACATGTATTCCGAGCACGGGTTCGACGCCCGGATGCGGCCACCGGCGGGGCTGGTGTGCCAGTCGTTCATGGTGGTGTTGAAGTGCAGGCCGGGATCGGCGGACGCCCAGGCGGCGTGGCCGATCTGCTCCCACAGGTCGCGGGCCTTAAGGGTCTTCACCACCTTGCCGTCCTTGCGGGCGGTGAGGTGCCAGTCCGCGTCGTTTTCCACCGCGCGCAGGAAGTCGTCCGTCAGCGAGACGGAGTTGTTGGAGTTCTGGCCCGAGACCGTGAGGTAGGCCTCCGAATCCCAATCGGTGTCGTAGATCGGGAAGTCGATATCCGTGTAGCCCTGCTTGGCGAACTGGATGACGCGCTTGATGTAGTTGTCCGGAATCTGCACCCGGCGGGCCAGCTTGATCTCCTTCTTCAGAGCCGGGTTCTTCTCCGGATCGAAGCAGGCATCGCCTTCGGCCTCGCAGTTGATGCAGGCCTTCATGATGGCCTTCAGGTGCTTGGCGGCGAGCTTGGAGCCGGTGACGAGAGCCGCGACCTTCTGCTCCTCCTTCACCTTCCAGTCGATGTAGCTCTCGATGTCCGGATGATCGACGTCGACCACCACCATCTTGGCGGCGCGCCGCGTGGTGCCGCCCGACTTGATCGCGCCGGCTGCCCGGTCGCCGATCTTGAGGAAGCTCATGAGGCCGGACGAGCGGCCGCCGCCGGAGAGCTTCTCGCCTTCGCCGCGCAGCTTCGAGAAGTTGGAGCCGGTGCCGGAGCCGTACTTGAACAGGCGCGCCTCGCGCACCCACAGGTCCATGATGCCCCCGTCGTTCACAAGGTCGTCCTCGACGCCCTGGATGAAGCAGGCGTGGGGCTGCGGGTGCTCGTAGGAGGACTTGGACTTGGTGAGCTTGCCGGTCTTGTAATCCACGTAATAGTGGCCCTGGCTCGGGCCGTCGATGCCGTAGGCCCAGTGCAGGCCGGTGTTGAACCATTGCGGGGAGTTCGGCGCCACCATCTGGTTGGCGAGCATGAAGCGCAGCTCGTCATAGAAGGCCTGGGCGTCTTCCTCGGAGGAGAAATAGCCGCCCTTCCAGCCCCAATAGGTCCAGCAGCCGGCCAGCCGGTCGAAGACCTGCTTGGAGGAAATCTCGGAGCCGAGGCGCTGGTCCTCTGGCAGCTGGCTCAGCGCCGCCTCGTCGGGCACGGAGCGCCACAGCCAGGACGGGACGTCGTTCTCCTCCACCTTCTTCAGGCGGGCCGGAACGCCGGCCTTGCGGAAATACTTCTGCGCCAGCACGTCGGAGGCCACCTGGCTCCAGGTCTCCGGCACCTCGATGTTCTCAAGCTTGAAGACGACCGAGCCATCCGGATTGCGGATCTCGCTCGTGGCGAGCCGGAAGGCGAGGGAGGAATAAGGCGATTGGCCAGACTTCGTATAACGCCGCTCGATCCGCATAGGTCACATCCTAAATTTGGAGACAAAAGGTCCCCATGGCCGCGATTTGCCCCGCAGCTCATCAGCCCACAATTATTGTTCGACGCCCCAACGATCCGTCTTTGCGGATCGCCCACGCAACACGCCTGAGTTTCGGCCCCCTTCGGGCGTCACAGGTGGCGCGGCAACATTGTCGCCACGGGCTCTGACGCCTGCTCTGGGGAGTGTCCAACCGGCCCTTTCAGGCTGGTCGCCGGTCTCTGGTCGGCACCCCGGCAAGCTAGTCGTGTTGCGAGCCTCACGTCAAGAACTAGTGTCAGCCCGAAGGGTTCCGAACTAGATGTTGTGTGTAGCTGTGAGAATTGTGGATAACAATGGCCCCTCCGGCTAAGCCTCTCAGACTCCTCTGAGAATCCGTTCCCGATTTTTGCAATGGCCAAGCTTCGCCGGCTCAGGGTCACAGCTCGGTTATGCTTAACAGACGGTCGATGTTGTGCCGGCGCATCAATCCGTAGTCAGCGCTCGGGGCGGCGGTTCTGGATGCCACCCAGGCCTAAAATGGCCTGATTGCGGGAAATTTGGCTCCCATGGCCGGGGAAGGGGAGAAACCGAGAATCAGGGCTGGCTTTCGCAGCCCGAAAGGCTGGACTTCACGGAAGGCAGCGGCCATATTCCGCGCAAATTCACGAACCCCTCCGGCGGCAGCAGCATGAAAGAGTTTTTCACCCAGTTCTTCACCTGGTGGAACGGACAGACCCTCGGCACCCGATTCTTCACCTGGCGCAAGGGCGTGTTCGTGGGCACGGACGAGTTCGGCAACACCTACTATCGCTATGTCCAGGCGCAGGCGATCGACTCGAACGTGGGCGCCGAGCGCCGCTGGGTCGTCTACAACGGCGAGGCCGATGCCTCGAAGGTGCCGCCCGGCTGGCGCGCCTGGCTGTGCCACAACGGTGACGTGCCCCCGAGCGAAGAGGCCTACCAGCCCCGCGCCTGGGAGAAGCCCTATGTGCCCAACATGACCGGGACGACACAGGCCTACCGGCCGCAAGGATCGCAGCTCGGGACGGGACAGCGCCCGGCGGCCACCGGCGATTACGTGCCATGGACTCCGGGCGAGTGAGGCTCCAGGCAGCCGCCTGATCCGTTATGCTGAAGAGAACCCAAGCCCGAAGCTGCATCGAGTGCGGCTTGCCGTATGGCCATCCGGATTTCGGCTATCATTATGGCCGGTTCGAGAACGGCCCGGCCTGTTGGTCGGAACGCGGACTCCTGTGCTCGCATGTCTGCTCCACGGCGCATTTCGAAAAGCGGGTGAGGGAGGGCGATCCGATGACGGAGCCTGCGCCCAATCCGCTGGAGCGGGGGTGGGGCTAGTCCCCGAAGGCTGAGCCTATCGTGCTGCTCTCTGTGGCCTCCTCAGGATGAGGGCAGAGTTTTGTGAGTCGGCCTGCAGGTGGGCGGATCGACCAGCCTCACCCCGCTCGCTCGCGAAATACCCCGACATTCTGGGCGAGATGCGCGGCCTTTCCTGTACCGGTAAGAATCACGGCGTTCGGAAGCTGCTCTTCGATGGTGCGGAACGCGGCCGCCGCCGCCTCGAAGGATCGCCCTGCCAGCAAACCACCCATGGCGAAGGGACGGTTGACGATTCCCGTGCGGCCGCGCGCTTCCAGTTCCGGCAGCAGTGGCACCATGCTCGTGTTCGACATGTTCAGGGGGAACTGCAGCGCGTCGTACAATCCGCTTTCCAGCGCGAGCCGCCCTGCTTCCACATCGCTGACGCTTGCACCGAAGACCGTGACCCCGCAGCGCCTCGCATAATCCATTACGGCGATCACATCAGGATGGGTGATGACATCGCTCGTCGCCTTGTGGATCTGCAGAACATCAATGGTTCCGAGAAGCGAGAGAGAGCGATCAATGCTTCGGACCAGCGCGTCGCGGCTGTGATCGACGAAGCTTGTGCCGCGCTCGAAATCCCAATGCTCTCCCATCTTAGTCATGATGGTGAGCCCCCGCCTGCGGGAGGGATCGAGGGTATCGAGAAATCGGCCGAGACGTGCTTCGCTCTCAGCATAGGCCGGTGCCGTATCGAAAATGGTGATGCCCAGTTCCAGGGCTTTAGCCAGAAGGGCTTGTGCCTCGTCCCCATCCGGCGAAGCACTCTGGGTGACACCCCACGGGCGGCCGATCGAGAGCAGGCCAAGGCCGAGCTTGAGGCCAGGACGCGTGAGTGGATGCAGCATGGACTCAACCGCCTGACTTGGGATGAAAATAAGACTGCCGCCTGAGGATCCCTTCCGAGAACAGCCCGAAGGCCTGGATGACAGATCCGGTTGGAACTTCGATCCGACGGGCGACGCCTGAGCCTTTGAGGACGCCGCCGCGCTCGTCCGGATCCGGGTCGCGATAGGTCCCGCCGTCGCCCAAGGTGCAGTTCTGGCAACGGATGGGCCCGAGGATCTGCGCGCCGCGCCCGATCCGGTTGGACAGGATGAGCGATCCTCAGCCCAGAAGACGCGCCCCATCGCCGATCTCGATCAGGTCTCCCGCCTCAGCCTTGAGGGTAAAGCCGCCTTCCTCGCCGATCTCGGTCTGAGCCCCAACCCTGATGGATCCGCCGGAGGCGACAAGCCTGCTCCCGGTGAAGAGGTGCGTGTCAGCGCCGATGGCGATGGTCCCATCGTGTCGGATCTGAAGGATGACGCCGGGCCAGAGCACCGCTCCCTTTCCAAGCTGGACGCCTGGTGAGATCAGCACGGAGGTCGGATCCGGTATCAGAACGCCGCCCTCGGCGAGGGCAGCCGTTTCTGCAGCAGACAGGAAGCCGAGTTGTCGTCGGGCATCATCACCTGGAGCCTGGACTTCGCTCATGCCGGTATTTTCGCTCCCAGGTTGCTCGCATTCCCAGGAGCTTAGTTGACCAGTCCCGATCCTGAACAGCCCAACGAAATTATAGAGCGTTGGTGCTTCTGTAGGAGACTACGTTCCGTAAGCCAGCTTCGGATACCAGTCCCTACCGCGGCCCTCGGGCGTCATGTCGAGCACGTTCCACAGGGGAGCGAGATCCGGTGCGCCGCGTGGGTCCTGGCCGGGATCGGCGGAATCGCCGGTCATCTCGCCGCTCCAGAAGTGACGAATCGTTCCGTCGCGGCGGGTGAAGACGTTGAAGCTCGGGATCTCCGACCCGTCCGGCAGGATCCCGTGGTAATCGCGGGAATAGTTACCGTTGAGATCGGTGTAGAGCCGCAGGTTCGTCCAGCCGCGTTCCCGCTTCCAGGCAATCAGCCGCTCGATCGGGGATCGCGCCACGACGGCGAGCGCCATGCGCTGCTGGATGTCGGCGCCGTTGCCTTCAAGTCCACCGAGCAGGTTGGTGCACATGGGGCAGGGGCGTTCGCGCTGCGGACCGAACATGTAGCTGTAGACGGCCAGCGTCTGCTTGCCGCCGAACAGGTCGGCGAAGCTCGCCGGGCCGTTTTCTCCTTCGAAACGGTAGTCGCCTTTCACCTCGCCCCCAGGTGGCAGGGCGCGGCGTTGGGCTGCAACCCGTTCCAGATGGCGCCGCAACTCGATTTCCTCCGCCAGCAGGGCCATGCGGGCGGCGCGGTACTCGGAGCTCTCGTTCGGAAAGCTCACCGGGGAGCGCCGTGCGAGCTCCTCGGCGGGAATGAGCGTATCGGGCATGAGATGCTCCTCGGATGTCGGCTTATGATCTGCGGGGGCCGACAAGGCCGAACATGGCTCCCTGCGGATCGCTGGCTACGATGATGAAGACTCCGCCCGGCACTTCGGCGGGACCGTAATGGATCGCGCCGCCGTTACTGGCGACGGCCTGTGCGGCGACATCAATGTCGGCGGCGCCGAAGTAGAACGTCCACAGAGGCGGCGGCCCGTCGGGCGTGCGCTTCATCACGGCCCCGATGGGCCGGCCGACATGGGTGATGAACTGGTAGTCGCCCATTTCGCCCATGGGCATGGCATCGCCCTTCTCCCAGCCGAACCGGGCTCGGTAGAAGGCCAGCGCCGCCTGCGGGTCGCTGGTGGCGAGTTCGTTCCAGTTGCAGTGTCCGAACTTGCTCTGGTCGAATGCCGTGCTCGTGCCGTCCACCGCGCCGCGCATGATGTAGAACATCACTCCTTGCGGATCGGAGAGCATGGCGAAGCGCCCGACGCCGGGAATGTCCGAGGGCGGCATATGCTGCGTGCCGCCGTCCCGGACGATGTCGGCCGCCGTCGCGTCGACATTCTCGACGGCGACATAGCCCAGCCAGATCGGGCGCATGCCTGCGCCCTCGGCGCCGGGAGGAAAGGGCATGAGCCCGCCTACATCCGTGCCCTTGATACCGAAGATCCTGTAATCTTGGTCGGATCCCTCCATCGGTCGGCTCTGCCAGCCGATCACCGCGCCATAGAAGCGGGCGGCAGCGTCCGCATCGTTCGTCAGAAGTTCATACCAGATGAAGTCGCCGTGCTGATTGGCCATGGTGGGGCTGCTCCTCAGACGTCAAGGATCGGCGCGAAGCCGCCGAAGATCATGCGCTTGCCGTCGAAGGGCATCTCTTCGCCCATCGCCTTCATGCGCGGATCGGCCATGATCTTGTGGTTCGCAGCATCGCGAACCTCTTTGGAAGGATATTCGATCCAGCTGAACACCACGACCTCGTCGTCCTTGGCCTTCACGGCGCCGCGGAAGTCGGTGACGGTGCCGTCCGGCACGTCATCACCCCAGCACTCGACCATTCGGGTGGCGCCGAACTCCTTGAAGAGGACCGAAGCTTCGGTCGCGAGCTTGCGGTAGCTCTCCTTGTTGGCGGCCGGTACGGCCACGACGAAACCATCCACATAGGCCATCGCTTCTCTCCCTCGCCTTACGGCATTCTCGGTTTCCCTTGACAAAAACGTTGATATCAACATAAATAGACCATGTCAAACACTCGGACCGTTCCTTTCGACACCACCCATCTGGTGCGGGACACCTGCCTGTGCCTGCATGCGCAGCGAGCGGCCCGGGCCCTGTCGCGGCGCTTCGACGAGGCGCTGCGGCCTGCCGGGATCACATCCGGCCAGTTCTCCCTGCTGAATGCCCTCAACCGGCCCAAGCCCCCGCCGATCGGTCCCGTCGCGCAGCTGCTGGCGATGGACCGGACCACGCTGACCGCTGCCCTGAAGCCGCTGGAGCGGGACGGGCTCGTGACGGTCGCCCGCGACCCGGAAGACCGTCGCAACCGGCTTCTCGGCCTCACCGAGAAGGGGCGGGAGGTGCTGGCCACGGCCGTTCCGATCTGGCGCGACCTCCATGCCGTTATCGAGGCGGGCCTGCTTGAGCTGGAGCCCAAGGCTCTACGCGGCGCCCTCAGGTCACTCTCGCAGGCAGGCTGAGCTTCAGCGCTACACAGGTCGCTCTCCTATCTTCCTGGCCTGCCCTTTTTCCATCATGGTTCACGTGCTATCGCGTTGCCGAGCATGAGACGGGCTACGGCCAGGCTCGGCCGGACAGGTAACGCCAGATCGGATTTGGCTTGGACAGCATGATGAAACTTGGATGGACGCGGGCGGCTCTGGTGCTCGCATCGCTTATCGGCGGCCTCGGCGCGGCACAGGCGGACAGGATCAAGAATCCCACGGCCGTCTTTTCCGGCCTGGACAAGATCACCGGGCGGATCGTGTCGTTCGAGGTGGCTGTCGATGAAACGGTCCAGTTCGGAGCGCTCCAGGTGACGCCGCGCGTCTGCTTCACCAAGCCGCCTACGGAAACGCCGAACACCACATCCTTCATCGAGGTGGACGAGCCCGGATCCGAGGGAAAGGCCAAGCGGGTCTTCTCGGGCTGGCTCTTCGCATCAAGCCCAGGCCTGCACGGCCTCGAGCACCCGGTTTATGACATCTGGCTCGTGGACTGCAAAGGCGGCATCGAGGTGATCGCGGAGCCCAAGGAGACGCCCGAGGAACCCCCGCCGATCCAGGACGCGGCACGCGGCCCGAACGATCCGGCGCGGCCCGGTGACATCATGACCCCGGCGGGAGGCACGGCCCCGCGCCCTCCAGCTGTCGAGACGGCGCCCCTGCGGCAGCCGGCACCTCAACGCCAACAGCCCGCACGGCGTCCTGCCGCGCCCATCATCAATTCGGATCGGCCGAATTAAGGGCTGCTCATGGCGGCGAGCACTTCCTCGCCGCTGACGATCCTGTCCCGCGGCCAGGAATCCCAATCCGCCGCATGCTCCATAGCGTTGCGCAGCATCTGCTTGTAGGCCCGCCGGGGAACTTCCGTGGCACCGAACTGCGCCAGGTGCGATGTCACGAATTGCGTGTCCAGGAGCGAGAAGCCGCCCCGGCGCAGGCGCGCCACGAGATGGACCAGCGCCACCTTCGAGGCGTCACGCTCCGTATGGAACATGCTCTCGCCGAAGAAGGCGCCGTTCAGCCTGACACCGTAAAGGCCGCCCACGAGGCGGCCCTCGCGATAAACCTCCAACGTATGGCAGTAACCGGCATCGAAGAGCTCGCCGTAAAGCTTGCGGATCCGGCGGCTGATCCATGTCTTCTCCCGGTCTGCTGCAGGCGCCGCGCAGCCGGCGATCACTGCGTCGAAATCATGGTCCACCCTAACCTGGAAGACGTTCGAGCGGACGGTGCGGGCGAGGCGCTTGGCAACATGAAAGCCGTCGAGGGGAATGATGCCCCGCTCGCGGGGCTCGACCCAGAACAGGGACGGATCGTCCGCATCCTCCGCCATGGGAAAGATCCCGGCCGCATAGGCTTTCAGCAGGATGTCGGGGGTAATCTCGGTTGCGTGGTCGGGGGAGTGGGGCATTCACCAACATATCTGATCGTTCGGCCGTTCCTTCAAAATAGGATAGCCGAAACGCTAAGTCAGACCGGGGTGAGATAGATTTTGCCCAGCTCTTTGATCTCATCGTCCTTTTTCGGGTGTTTTGTCGCCAATCCCCAGAGATCGTGCTTCCGCGGGCGCCGAAGCCGAAGAACTTGGCGAACCCGGCCCTACGCATGCATCTGCAAGGGATTTCAGCGTGAAGCCCGTGTGGTGGGCCATGTAGAGGTTCCCACCCGCCATTGCAGGCCTGAAGCCGTAGAGCATATCGAGGGGGGCGACCGGTCCCATGCCGCTGGTATAGATCGGCGTTTCAATGTCGCCCGAGGCCAACCGCTCGCCTATGATTTGAAGATCCGGGCAGGTGAGGATCACGAACCCATCGGGCTTGAGCACTCGGCGCATCGCTTTCAGCGCCAGCGGAACTTCGTGCGGATAGAGATGCTCGATATTGTGAGCCGAATAGACGGCGTCGAAGCTGTTCGATTCGACGAGGGACAGTTCGGGCAGCTTATCGAGGATGTCCGGACGGACGCTCTTGTCGATATCGAGCGTCACCTCCTCCCAGTCGGGCGTGGCGAACGCCTTGACGGTCTGGTTCTTGCGCTTGAAACCGCAGCCGACATGAAGAAAGCGAGGCATGTACTGTCCATGGCCTCGCCTCCAACGACGCGGCCCTCCATCTCGAAAGAATAGAAGGCCTGCTATGTCATAACAAGCCGTTATGCCTGCTCGTCGCCCAATCCACCCGTCTTCAGGAAGTTTTCGAGCCAGTGGATGTCGTACTGGCCATTCTGGATTTCCGGATTGCGCACCAGGGTGCGGAAGAGCGGGAGCGTGGTGTCGATGCCGTCCACCACGAACTCGTCCAACGCCCGGCGCAGGCGCATGAGGCACTCGTTGCGGGTGCGGCCGTGGACAATGAGCTTGCCGACGAGCGAGTCGTAATGCGGCGGGATGCGGTAGCCCTGGTAGGCCGCCGAATCGACCCGCACGCCGAGGCCGCCCGGGGGGTGGAAGTAGCTGATCGTGCCGGGCGAGGGGCGGAAGGTCGAGGGATGCTCCGCGTTCACGCGGCACTCGATGGCATGGCCCTCGATCCTGACGTCTTCCTGCCTGACCGAGAGCGGATGGCCGGCCGCCACGCGGATCTGCTCGTTCACCAGGTCGATGCCGGTGATCATCTCAGTGACGGGGTGCTCCACTTGAATACGAGTGTTCATCTCGATGAAGTAGAACTCGCCGTCCTCGTAGAGGAACTCGATGGTGCCGGCGCCCGCATATTGCAGCTCCTGCATGGCTTTCGCCACGACCCCGCCGATGCGCTCGCGCATTTCGAGGTTAAGGGCAGGCGAGGGACCTTCCTCCCAGACCTTCTGGTGGCGGCGCTGGAGCGAGCAGTCGCGCTCTCCCAGATGGATGGCGTTTCCCTTGCCGTCGCCGAGCACCTGGATTTCGATGTGGCGCGGCTTCTCGAGGTATTTCTCGATATAGACCGCATCATCGCCGAAGGCGGCCTTGGCCTCGGTCTTGGCCGTCTGCAGGGCGTGGACGAGGTCTTCTTCCGTCCGCGCCACCTTCATGCCGCGTCCGCCGCCGCCGGCGGCCGCCTTGATGATGACCGGGTAGCCGATCTCCTTTGCGACGCGCTTGGCCTCGTCGTCATCGGTGATGCCGCCCTCGGAGCCGGGTACGCAGGGGATGCCCAGGCGCTTGGCCGTGCGCTTGGCCTCGATCTTGTCGCCCATGATGCGGATATGCTCCGCCTTCGGGCCGATGAAGGCGATGCGGTGATGCTCCAGCACCTCCGCAAAGCGGGCGTTCTCGGACAGGAAGCCGTAGCCGGGATGGATCGCGTCCGCGCCGGTGATCTCGCAGGCGGCGATCAGGGCCGGTATGTTGAGGTAGCTGTCGCGAGCGGCCGGCGGGCCGATGCAGACGCTCTCGTCGGCAAGGCGCACATGCATGGCATCCGCGTCGGCGGTGGAATGCACCGCCACGGTGGCGATGCCGAGCTCCTTCGCTGCGCGAAGGATCCGCAGGGCAATCTCGCCTCGATTGGCAATCAGAATCTTATCGAACATATCGCGCCTTACTCGATGACGAGGAGGGGTTCGCCGTATTCAACAGGAGTTCCGTCTTCGACAAAGATGGCGGTTACGGTGCCGGAGCGGGGCGCCACGATCTCGTTGAAGGTCTTCATGGCCTCGACGAGCAGGACCTTGTCGCCAGCCTGGACCTTGGAGCCGATCTCGACGAAGTTCTTCGCGTCGGGGGAGGGCTTGCGGTAGGCGGTGCCGACCATGGGCGAGAGCACGGCGCCCGGGTTGGGCGCGCCGGGCTTCCCGGCAGCTTCAGCACCCGCCGCAGACGGGGGCGGGGCGACGACGGGGGCATGGTGAGCCGCGGGGGCCGCCACCGGAACGGTAACAGCGGCGGTGACCATGCGCGCCACGCGAATGCGAAGGTCGCCCTTCTCCACTTCGATCTCGCTGAGATCCGTGTCGGCGATCAGGTTCGCCAGCTCGCGGACGAGATCAGGATCGAAAGGGTTTTCCTTGGCCATGGGGCTTACCTCTGCTTTTTTGAGGAATTAGTGCTGAGAGGCCTTCGCCTGGCGGGCCCGCTCGGCCATCACCCGGTGAACCGCTTCCAGGCCGAGCAGATAGCTCATGGGCCCGAAACCACAGATCACGCCGACGGAGACGGGCGCTATGAGCGAGCGATGGCGGAAGCCCTCGCGAGCATGAACGTTCGAAAGATGGATCTCGACCGTCGGCGCGCCGCTGCCGGAGATGGCATCGCGGAGCGCGATCGAGGTGTGGGTGTAGGCTCCGGCATTGATGACGATGCCGGCCCCTTGCGCTCCTGCCTCCTGGATCCAATCGACCAGATGTCCCTCATGGTTCGATTGGCGGAACGTGACCGCTGTCCCCAGTGCCTCCGCCTTCTCGCGCACGAGCTTCTCGATGTCGGCAAGCGTGGTGCTGCCATAGATCTGAGGCTCCCTGCGGCCGAGCAGGTTGAGATTGGGTCCGTTGAGGACGAAAACGGTGGTCATCGATAAGGAGCATTCCTTGAAGCTCCGTCAGGCGGAGCCGAAACGCCCTCTTAGCCAAAAGGTGGGCAGGGGGGAAGGGGAAAACCGGGGCTTTCCCAAGCTTGGCAGGGGTTCCGTAGAGTGAGCAGGCCGCTTTTCCCGTCATGGCCGGGCTCGTCCCGGCCATCCCTTTCTGAAAAGCACCGTTCCTCCACTGATCGGGATCACCGGCACAAGACCGGTGATGACGCGTAGGAGATGAGGACAGGCGGCACTGAAGCCAGTTTCGGTCCTACCCGCAGTTCGCCTTTCCGCACTGGCGGACATTGTCCACGAGCTGCTTCAGGGGCTCCAGGCCGACGGCCCCGGGGATGACCGTGTCGCCGACGATGAAGGCCGGGGTTCCGGAGAGGCTCAGCTTGTCGCCCAGCGCCATGTTCTCCTGGAGGGCGTTGCGGATCTCCGCGCTCTCCACGTCCTTCTGCAGGCGTCCCATGTCGACGCCCATTTCCTTGGCGACCGCCATGGCGCGCTCGCCGTTTACCCGTCCGCGGGTGTCCATGACCTTGACGTGGTAGTCCAGGAGCCTCTGGCCCTGGAGTTGGTTCTTGACGGCAAGCGCCACCCGGCTGGCCTCGACGGAATCCGGTCCGAGCACTGGGAAGTCCTTCAGGACGACCCGAAGCTTGGAATCGCTTTTCATGAGGCTCTGGACGTCCGCCAGCGCCTTCTTGCAGTAGCCGCAGTTGTAATCGAAGAACTCGACCAGGGTGACGTCGCCCGAGAGGTTGCCGACCACGTAGGAGTGCGAGGCGTTCAGCAGCGACTGCCGGGTTTCCTTGACGGCGCCGGCCTGGGCCACCTGCTGGGCTTCCGACTGGCGCTTCTCGAGTTCGGAAATGACCTCGGTCAGAACCTCCGGGTTCTTCAGGAGATAGTCCTTCACGATCTCGCCGATGGCCTGCTTCTGCTGGTCGGTGAAAACCGCGCTCTGCGCCATCGCGGCGGGGGCAATGGCCAACGTGCCGACAAGGGCCACGGCCTGGCCGAGTTTGAGAAGCGAAGAGCGCATATCGGGTCCTTTGCGGAGAATTCTTCTAGACAAGTCCGATCCTTAAGAGTGGTTCAAGGCGGAGTTGAGACTCGTCCGTTCTCCTGCGAGTTAGCGGCTCGAGGCCAGGGGCGTCAAATCACGGCTTCGTTTCGTTGGTGGGGATTGCGTCTGGCGCGTCATGGCCGGGCTTGTTCCGGCCATCCCGATGCTGAAAAGCACCGCGCCTCACAGACCGGGATCACCGGCACAAGGCCGGCGATGGCCAGGACGGCAATGACGGCTCATTCCCGAAGAACCGTCTTGAGACCGGTTCTCCAACCGGTTACGAACTCTGTTCATGACCAAAGCACCTGCCAGTCTCCACCAGCCCCTCATCGCGCGCCGCATGGACCGTGTGGCCTCGTTCCTCGCCATGGACGTGCTGAGCGCGGCCGCGGCCAAGGAACGCCGCGGGGACAGCGTGATCCATATGGAGGTGGGCCAGCCCTCCGCGCCTGCGCCCCGCGCGGCGCGTGAGGCCGCGAAGGCAGCCCTCGACCTGGGTCGCATCGGCTATACGGAGGCCCTTGGGCTATCCGCGCTGCGCGAGCGGATCGCGCGGCACTACAGGGACACCTATGGGGTGAGCATCGCGCCCGAGCGCGTCGTGGTGACCACCGGCTCCTCGGCAGGCTTCGTGCTGGCTTTCCTAAGCCTTTTCGATCCGGGTCAGCGGGTGGCGATCACGGCGCCGGGTTACCCGGCCTATCGCAACATCCTGGAGGCGCTCGGCATCGAGCCGGTGACGATCCCGCTCGCCAAGGCGGACGGCTGGATCATGACCGCCGAGGCCATCGCAAAGGCCCATGCGGAGAAGCCTCTGCACGGCATCCTGGCCATGAGCCCGGCCAACCCCTCCGGCACCATGATCGGCCGCAAGGCGCTCGCCGAACTCGGCGAGACCTGCCGTCGGCTGGGGCTGTGGTTCGTGTCCGACGAGATCTACCACGGCCTCACCTATGGCGAACCGGCCTCGACGGCGCTCGCCTCGGACGAGGACGCGGTGGTGATCAACTCGTTCTCCAAATATTACTGCATGACGGGCTGGCGCATCGGCTGGATCTTGGTGCCGGAGCGGCTGGTGCGGCCCATTGAGAGGCTGGCCCAGAACCTCTACATCTCGCCGCCCTACCTGTCGCAGGTTGCCGCGCTCGCCGCCTTCGATGCCATGGAGGAGCTGGAAGCCGTCAAGGCAGGCTACGCCCGCAACCGCGCCTATCTGCTGGAGGAGCTGCCGGGGATCGGCATCACCGAGATGCACCCGGTGGACGGGGCCTTCTACATCTATGCCGACATTGCCCGCTTTACGAACGATTCCATCGGCTTCTCGAAGCGCATGCTGGAGGAGGCAGGGGTCGCCGCAACCCCGGGCCTCGACTTCGATCCCATCGAGGGCTCGCACTACCTGCGCCTGTCGTTCGCCGGCTCCGAGAGCGATTGCCGCGAGACGGTGGCGCGGCTGAAGGGGTGGTTGAGGTAGCACCACTCTCGTCATCACCTGCCTTGTCCCGGCCATGACAGGGGAGACATCGGGCCTGAATGAAAATGCCCGGCTCAAGGCCGGGCATTTCTTTTTGTCTTACGAACCGCTCAGAACCGACTTGGCCTTGGACCACCAGCCGGCGCGCTTCGGGCGCTCCGGGTCGGGCGGGGTCAGCACCACGGCGACCGGTTCGGGTTCGGGGATGGCCGGCGCAGGGGCGGGAGCGGCAGGCTCCTCCGCCACGGGTTGCGCAACGGGTTGAGACGGAGCCACGATGGGCTCTTCCTCGGCGGCTGGCTTGAGAGCCTCGGCCACAGGCTGCCCGTCCGCGGGAGAGGTCGCATCGGAGGCCGGTGCGGCCAGTGCCTGATCGGAGGCGACCAAACCGTCCTCCTGGGCGAGCTCGACCGCCTCGTCACGGCCGCGCCCGCGACCGCCGCGGCGCCCGCGACGGCGGCGACGTCCTGCGCGCTCGTCGTCGGATTCGCCTGATTCAGCCGGGGCTGCCTCGGCTTCGGACGTCTGGGTTTCCGTCTCTTCGTCGCCGGACTCACCTTCAGGTTCGTCGCCCTCGGCGCTCTCGTCTGTCTGGTCAGCTCCAGCGGAGGCCTCGCGGTCGCGTCCCCGGCGGCGGCGACGGCGCCGACGACGGCGACGGTCACCTTCGCTTTCGCTTTCGCCCTGCTCGCCACGCTCCTCGCCGGCGGCCTGGGTGTCCTCTGCGGTCTCCTCCTCGGTCTCGACCTCATCCTCCTCGACGGGCTCGTCGATGGGGATGATGGCATCGATCTGGATGCCGGTCGCGGCCGACTTGTGCTCCAGCTTGAGGGCCGGATCGCCGCGGTCGATGGCGTAGGTCGTGTGGCCCTGCAGGGTGTCGTCGGCCACGATGGAGATCGCGACGCCGAAGCGGCTCTCCAGCTCGCGCAGGTGAATGCGCTTCTGGTTCAGGATGTAGAAGGCCGCTTCCATCCTGGTGCGGACCACGAGGTTGTAACTGGCATTCTTGATGAGGGTTTCCTCGATCGAGCGCAGCACCTGCAGGGCGACGGACGGCGTCGAGCGCACGAAGCCGGTGCCGGCGCAGTGGGGGCAGGGGATCGAGGATGATTCGAGCACGCCCGTGCGGATGCGCTGGCGCGACATCTCGAGCAGGCCGAAGGGCGAGATGCGGCCCACCTGGATGCGGGCGCGGTCGTTCTTCAGGCACTCGTTCAGCTTCTTTTCGACGGCGCGGTTGTTCCGCTTCTCCTCCATGTCGATGAAGTCGATGACGATGAGGCCAGCGAGATCGCGCAGGCGCAGCTGGCGAGCGATCTCCTCTGAGGCTTCGAGGTTCGTCCGAAGGGCCGTGTCCTCGATATTGTGCTCGCGGGTGGAGCGGCCCGAGTTCACGTCGATGGAGACGAGCGCTTCCGTCGGGTTGATGACGAGATAGCCGCCGGACTTCAGCGTCACCACGTTCGAGAACATGGCATCGAGCTGGGCCTCGACACCGAACTTGGCGAAGAGAGGCTGCGGGTCGCGGTAGGGCTGGACCAGCTTCGAATGGCTCGGCATGAGCATCCGCATGAAGTCCTTGGCCTCGCGATAGCCGTCCTCGCCGGAGACCATCACATCGTCGATGTCCTTGTTGTAGAGGTCGCGGATGGCGCGCTTGATGAGGGAGCCTTCCTCGTAGACGAGGGCAGGGGCGGCGGACTTCAGGGTCAGCTCGCGCACGCTCTCCCACAGGCGCATCAGGTATTCGTAGTCGCGCTTGATCTCGGGCTTGGTGCGCGAGGCGCCGGCCGTGCGCAGGATGATGCCCATTCCCTCGGGCACCTCCAGCTCCTGGGCGATTTCCTTCAGGCGCTTGCGGTCGGCCGCATTGGTGATCTTGCGCGAGATGCCGCCGCCCCGGCCCGTGTTGGGCATGAGCACCGAATAGCGCCCGGCAAGCGACAGGTAGGTGGTGAGCGCCGCCCCCTTGTTGCCGCGCTCTTCCTTGACGACCTGGACCAGAAGGATCTGGCGCCGCTTGATGACTTCCTGGATCTTGTACTGCTTGCGCGGCGTGCGCCGGCGCTGGGGCAGGTCCTCGATGGCATCGTCGCCGCCGAGCTGCTCGACGATCTCGTGCTCTTCCAACTCCTCATCGTCGTCTTCGTCTTCGTGCTCTTCGTCCTCGTCGGACGATTCCTGATCGTCCTCGGTGGAACGGGCCTCAGCTTCGTCCGAGGCATCCTCGTCCTGAGCCGGCTCGACATGCGCCGACGCCTCAACGGCTTCGACCGCAGCCTCCTCGGCGCCCTCGCTGGGGGCTGTAGCCTCGCCCTCGGCCGATGCGGCTTCGGAAGCCTCCAGCTGCGGAGCATCATTCGATTCGCCGGCGGCCTCCACTTGGTCGGAAGCATCGCCCGCTTCAGCCGCCTCTACCGTGCCAGCCTCGGCTTCGGTCGAAACGATGGCCTCGCTGTTTTCGGCGCGGCGCGGCGAGGAACGGCGGCGGCGGCGGTTGCTGCGGCGCTCCTCCTCGTGCTCCTCCTCGCGCTGGGCTTCCGCCTCGGCCTCGAGCAGAGCCTGACGGTCGGCGACCGGGATCTGATAGTAATCGGGATGGATTTCGCTGAAAGCGAGGAACCCGTGGCGGTTTCCGCCGTATTCCACAAAGGCCGCCTGGAGAGACGGTTCGACCCGGGTAACCTTGGCGAGATAGATATTCCCGCGCAGTTGCTTCCGGTTAGCGGATTCGAAGTCGAATTCTTCGACCTTCTGACCGCGTACCACCACGACCCGGGTTTCTTCCGGGTGGGAGGCATCGATGAGCATCTTGTTTGCCATGTTGAACTCTCGACATGGCGATCGAGGGCAGGACCTGAGGCAGGGGCCGCATTGTGGGCGGTAAGGCACGCCGCAAGCGAAGGCGGCGAGCTGAAATTGCGTTCGGAGTGCTGTCGATCGCCATCCTGCGCCGCGAAGGGGCGCATTTTGGGTTGAATTGGGCCGGCGCTGGACCGGAAAGGGTGGTGCTGGGGCGTGCGCGAAGGGATACGCGCGATTCGAACGATGCAGAAACGAAGGTCATAGCTGACTTCGTGTGTGCAACCATTCGAGACGGCCCTTTCGTAGATATCGATGAGCCGGGTGAACCGGCCATCGGCGAGTGGCGACGGGAGTCGCCCTGTGATCCTGTCCGTGAGCCTGTCGAGGGTGAGGCGATCCCTGAAGGATCGGTCAACACAACCGTCTCCCTCGGAGCCGCCGTCAGATTCGGCCATGCCGGACGGGGTCATGATCATTACAGATCGAATGGGGCATTTGGCAAGATGCTGTCTTACTGTGCCATGAATGCAACAGAGTCTCAATAAAGTCCCGCCGGGCGTGAGGTTCCGTTAACCAAACGCTGGCTATCAGTATAGGAAAGGACGTCAGCGCATCGTGCGGAAAAGTGGGCCCGGTTTTCCGCATCAACGATGCGCCGCTTGAGGGATCGAGCATCGGATCGATCCCAAAAGTGGCCTCCACTTTTGGGTCCGATGCTCGAAACCACAGCGGTCAGCGATGCCCATCACCCTTCTCATACGCCTTGCCGGCGCGTGCCTCGTGGCGATCATTCTCGCCGCCGGGGCGGGGCGTGCCTGGGCGGTGGGGGACGGCGCGAAGCCCGCGACCCCGATCATCGCGGCCGCCGCTGCCGTCGAGGCGGACGGGACGAAGACACGGTTCAAGGTGACCCTTTCGAAGGCTGTGTCCGCCCAGGTTTCCCTCATGGAGCGCCCGGACAGGCTGATCATCGACCTGCCGGAGGTCGCCTTCCACCTCCCGGCCGAGGCCGGACGCAGCAAGGAGGGGCTCATCGCATCCTACCGCTACGGCCTCTTCGCGCCTGGGCGCTCGCGGGTGGTGATGGAACTGACGCAGCCGGCTGTCGTGTCCGGCATGACGACCATGCCCGACGCCACGGGTGCCGCCACGATCCTGACCATCGAGCTCTCCCGTGCCGATCGGGAGGAGTTCCGCAAGGCTGCGGCTGGTGGCTCCCCTCCGGCGAAGGACGCTCCCGCGCCCGTTGTCCAGGCTTCGAAGGACGCCCGGCCGGTGATCATGATCGATCCAGGACACGGCGGCATCGATCCGGGTGCGGCAGCATCCTCCGGGAGCATAGCCGAGAAGGACCTGGTCCTGTCCTTTGCCCAGCGGCTGAAGCGGAAGCTCGAGGAAAGCGGTCGCTACAAGTTGCTCCTGACCCGGGAGCAGGACGTATTCGTGTCCCTCGGCGACCGGGTGCGCGCCGCGCGCGCCGCCCAGGCCGACCTCTTCATCTCCATCCATGCGGATTCGATTTCGGGCGGTCAGGACGTGCGGGGGCTGACGGTCTATACAGGATCGGAGCGGGCATCCGACGCGGACTCAGCCCGCCTGGCGGATCGCGAGAATAAGGCCGATGCGGTAGCGGGCATCGAGTCGGGTGAGATGCCTGACGAGGTGTCCGACATCCTGATGGACCTGACCCTTCGGGAAACCCGTGGCTTCTCCCACGGCTTCGCCAGCCGGCTCGTGGGCGAGTTCGACTCCGTCGCACGTCTCAACAAGAACCCCCATCGGCAGGCTCGTTTCCAGGTGCTGCGGGCGCACGATATTCCGTCCGTTCTCGTCGAGCTTGGCTATCTGTCGAGCCAAAAAGACTTGGACTTGTTGATGTCCGAGGAATGGCGGGCCAAGATGGTCTCGGCCATGTCGAGTGCCGTGGATCGTTTTTTCGATACACGGTTCGCCCGGAGGGGTGCTGCCGCAGTTTTACCATAGATAGAGTGTGGATACCCGTAGCGGGGGCGCGATTCATCGGCTAACGAGGGTCCGCGTTTCAAGATCTACATAAACGGGCGCTTCAAGGCGCCGTCATGGAATACCTTCGGATGCGCTTCGTCCTACGATTTTTCGGCTTCCTCTTTAGCGTTGGAGCGATCTTCTTCCTGATCGGCGCTGTGGGGCTTGCCTATGGATTCTGGTTCTATTCGAAGGATCTGCCGGATCACGCGCAGCTCGAGACTTACGAGCCGCCGGTGATGACCCGCATCCACGCGTCGGATGGCAGCCTGATCGCCGAATACGCCCGCGAGCGCCGGCTCTATGTGCCGATCGACTCTGTGCCCAAGCTTATTATCGGCGCCTTCCTGTCGGCTGAGGACAAGAATTTCTACAAGCATCCCGGCATCGACCCGGAAGGGCTCATGCGCGCTGTCGTGGTCAACCTGCGCTCGGGCGGATCGCGGGAGCAGGGCGCCTCCACCATCACCCAGCAGGTCGCCAAGAACTTCCTCGTCGGCAACGAGCGCAGCTACGAGCGCAAGATCCGCGAGGCGCTGATCGCGCTGCGCATGGAATCGACCTTTTCGAAGGACAAGATCCTCGAGCTCTATCTCAACGAGATCTTTCTCGGCACCCTGACCCCGGGCCGCAACCTTCACGGCATCGCGGCCGCGGCCCTCGACTATTTCGGCAAGTCGATCCACGAGCTGACCATCGCCGAATCCGCCTATATCGCCGCGCTCCCCAAGGGTCCGAACAACTACCATCCCTTCCGCCAGCGCAAGGCCGCGGTCGAGCGCAGGAACTGGGTGATCGAGCGCATGGCCGTCAACGGCTATATCTCGCAGGAAGCGGCAGCCGAGGCCCAGAAGGAGCCGCTCAACGTCAAGCCGCGGATGGTCTCCCCGAACAGCATCGCGTCGGGCTATTTCGCCGAAGGCGTGCGCCGCGACATCGCCGAACGCTATGGCGAGGAAAGCCTCTACGAGGGCGGCCTGCTGATCCGCTCCACCCTCGATCCCAAGATGCAGGCCATGGCGCGCAAGTCCCTCGTGGACGGCCTGGTGCGCTTCGACGAGGCGCGCGGCTGGCGCGGCGCCCAGCAGAAGATCGATCTGGCGGGCCGTGAATGGGGCCTTGCCCTATCGGAAGTGCCGGTGCTCGGCGATGTCCAGCCCTGGCGCCTTGCGGTGGTGCTGGAGGTGGCCGGCGGCCGCGCCAGGGTCGGTCTGCAGCCGAAGCGAGAGGCCTCCGGCCAGCTGGTCAAGGACCGCGAAACCGGGCTAGTCACCGCTGAAGGCGTGAAATGGACCCGCCGCAGCGTCGATAAGGCGCTGTCGGTCGGCGATGTGGTCTATGTGGAGCCTCTCGCGGACAAGGAGGGCCAGTTCCGCCTGCGTCAGATGCCCGAGATCTCCGGCGCCATCGTCGCCATGGACCCCAATACGGGCCGCGTTCACGCCATGGTGGGCGGATTCTCCTACGACCAGAGCGAGTTCAACCGCGCCATCCAGGCCATGCGCCAGCCGGGCTCGTCGTTCAAGCCGCTCGTCTACGCAACGGCTCTCGACAATGGCTATACGCCCTCATCCCAGATCATGGACGCGCCTTTCGTGCTCGATATGGGGCCTGGCCAGGAGGCGTGGGCGCCTAAGAACTACGACGGCAAGTCGGGCGGCCTTCGCACCCTGCGCTACGGCATCGAGCATTCCAAGAACCTGATGACGGTCCGCCTCTCGAACGAGGTCGGTATGCCGATGATCTCGGAATATTCCCGGCGTTTCGGCGTCTATGACGACATGCTGCCGCTTCTCTCCATGTCGCTGGGTGCCGGCGAGACGACCGTGATGCGCATGACGGCGGCCTACTCAATGTTCGCCAACGGGGGACGCCGCATCAAGCCGACTCTCATCGACCAGATCCAGGACCGCAACGGCCGGACGATCTACCGTCACGACGACCGCAAATGCGCGAACTGTAGTGCGGAGAAGTGGGATGGCGGCGCTGCGCCCAAGCTCACCGAGAACCGGGAGCAGGTGCTCGACCCCCTCACGGCGTACCAGATGACATCGATTCTTGAGGGTGTGGTCCAGCGTGGTACCGCCCAGACGGTCAAGGCCGTCGGCAAGCCGCTCGCGGGCAAGACCGGCACCACCAACGACGCCAAGGACGTGTGGTTCGTCGGCTTCTCGCCGGATCTCGCCGTGGGCGTGTTCCTGGGCTACGACCAGCCGAAGTCGCTCGGCAACGCGGCAACCGCCGGCCAGTACGCGGCGCCGGTCTTCCGCGACTTCATGCAGATGGCCTTGAAGGACAAGCCTGCGACGCCGTTCCGGGTGCCGCCCGGCATCAAGCTCATCCGCGTCAACGCCTCGACCGGCACCCGCGCGGGCGGTGAGGGCGGAGGCACGATCCTTGAGGCCTTCAAGCCTGGACAGTCTCCTCCGGAATTCATCCCTCCGGAGCCCGAGGAGATCCCGCAGGCGGAGTACGCGCCGGCTCCTCCAGGAGCGCCCCGGCAGGCCGGCGGCGTAGGAGCCGGTGGATTGTACTGACGGGCTCACGCCGCCATATCGACGCCCATCCACATCAGGAGAACCGGAAGCCCTCCAGCCTGCCTTGGCTGGAGGGCTTCCGCCGGTCGGCTCAAAGCATCTGACCTCGAAGTGCATTCCCCTTTGAGGCCCAATGCTCTAAGACGCCGTCATCACAGGCACGGACAGAACGAACGGAACAATGCGCGCCGAAATCCAACACCTCGTAGAAGAGACCAAGCAGTCTGTCGGGCTGCTGAGGAGGCATCTTTGACTGGGATACCGCCCAGCGCCGCCTCGCGGAACTGAACGCCCAAGCCGAAGACCCCAACCTCTGGAACGATGCGGAAGCCGCGCAGAAGATCATGCGCGAACGCACCTCCCTGGAGGACCAGATCTCGGCCGTGAAGCGTCTCGGGCAGGAGCTCGAGGACGCCATCACGTTGATCGAGCTCGGCGAGGCCGAGGACGACGAGGGGACCATCAAGGAAGGCGAGGAGGCGATCCGCAGCCTTCAGGCCGAGGCGGCCCGCCGTCAGGTCGAGACCCTGCTCTCGGGGGAGGCCGATGCGAATGATACCTATGTGGAAGTGCATTCGGGCGCCGGCGGCACGGAAAGCCAGGATTGGGCCAACATGCTTCAGCGCATGTATGCCCGATGGGCCGAGCGCCGGAAGTACAAGGTCGAGCTGCTGGAAATCACCGACGGCGAAGAGGCCGGCATCAAGAGTGCCACGCTCCTGATCAAGGGCCACAATGCCTATGGCTGGCTCAAGACAGAGTCCGGGGTGCATCGCCTCGTGCGCATCTCGCCCTACGATTCGAATGCCCGACGCCACACGAGCTTCGCGTCCGTGTGGGTCTATCCGGTGGTCGACGACCGGATCAACATCGAGATCAAGGAATCCGACTGCCGCATCGACACGTTCCGCTCATCCGGCGCGGGCGGCCAGCACGTGAACACCACCGACTCGGCCGTGCGCATCACGCATATTCCGAGCGGCATCGTGGTGGCCTGCCAGCAGGAACGCTCCCAGCACAAGAACCGGGCCACCGCCTGGAACATGCTGCGGGCCCGCCTCTACGAGGCCGAGCTGAAGAAGCGCGAGGAGAAGGCCAGCGCCGAGGCCGCCGCCAAGACGGATATCGGCTGGGGGCACCAGATCCGCTCCTACGTGCTGCAGCCCTACCAGATGGTGAAGGACCTGCGCACCGGCGCCCAGTCCACGAGCCCGCAGGACGTACTCGACGGCGACCTCGACCCCTTCATGGAAGCCTCGCTCGCCCAGCGGGTTTATGGCGGCGCGGACGAGGTCGAGGATATTGACTAAAACAGTAAGGGCCGCTCCTCAGGAGCGGCTTTTCTCCTATGGGAGTGTCTTCGCCGTAGCGAGTACCTCTTCAACGTGGCCCTCAACCTTCACCTTGGTCCAAAGCTTGGCGATTGTCCCGTTGCGGTCGATCAGCACGGTCGTGCGTTCGACCCCCATGTATTTGCGGCCGTACATGCTTTTTTCGACCCAGACGCCATAGGCCTGCAGCATGGCCGTGGCCTCGTCTGAGGCAAGGGCGAAGTCCAATCCATACTTGGCCCGGAACTTGTCGTGGCTCTTCAAGCTGTCGGGCGAAACCCCGACGATCTCTGTATCCGCCGCGGCGAACTCTGCTTTCAGCGCTTGAAAGTTCTGCGCCTCCAGGGTGCAGCCGCTGGTGTCGTCCTTCGGGTAGAAGTAGAGCACGACCTTATGGCCCTTCAGATCGCCGAGGCCGATCTCCCGACCATCTGTCGCAGGCAGGGAGAAGGCCGGGGCCATGGTTCCAACGGTAAGAGACATGAATCGCCTTCCTTTTGGCGGAATGTACTGTTTGGAAACCTCTGGTGTGCACGACTGCTGGGGAAACAGTCGCGGGAGGCACCCGAGACGGTTAAGGTCTCACCTTCTGATTCCCTGATTAGCGCCTATGCGCAAGAACCGGATCGCCAAACGTCACAGGAATGAAGCTGCCCTTTCGTAACACGTTGTCCCGGCGAGACCCGGTCAAGCGAAGCCTGCTCAGGCGCGTGTTGCGTGGCACTCTCTATGTGAAGCTTGGGCTGATCGTCTTCCTGACAGCCGCCTTCGGCCTGCTCTATCTGCGCCTGGCGGCCGCCCCCATGAGCTTCGGGCGCCTGCCCGAGCGGGTCGCCGAGGCGCTGGCGGCGCGCATCGGGCCCGGTTGGAAAGTGACGCTGCGCAATACCGCAATCGAGCTGCATGACGGCTCGCCGGCACTCCGCGCGAACGGCCTCGATATCCGCGCCCCAGGCGGCGATCTCGTGCTCCGGGCTCCGTATGCCATCCTGAGCGCGGATCTGACCTCGCTCCTGACGGCCAATCTGCAGCCCAAGGCCATCGAGGTGCGCGACCTGCAATTGCGCATCCGCGTGAATCGGGACGGCTCGCTCTCCTTCTCGCCCGTGCAGGGAGCCGACGGGGAGGGAGCACAGCCAGCCCCCTCAGTGCTGGAGCCTTCCAAGGAGGCGGCTGCGTCGATGGCCCGTGACGGCAACGGACCCTCTCCCGTCTCCGGCACCGTCGGATCGCTGCTAGACCTCATTGTCGGCCCCGTAAGCGTTCTGAATTCCCTCAACCAAGCGCAGCTGACTAATGCGCGTCTGGTGTTCATCGATGCGGATGGCCGCGAGCGGGCGAGGTTCCAGCGGGTCGACGCGGCCTTCGACTGGACCGAGAACGGCGGTCGCCGGTTCGCAGCAACGGTCGAGGGACCGCAGGGCCCCTGGCAGCTGAACGGCGATGCCAACGTGGAAGGCAAGGACGCGTACCGGGCCAGCATCGTGGCGGAGCGGGCGCCGATCACGGACATTCTTCTACTCTCCGGAGCCTCGGACGTGCCGGCGACCACGGACCTGGAGTTCTCGGGCCGGTTCGACCTGGCATTCGCGGAAAGGCGCGTGACGGAGCTGAAGGCCCGTCTCGAGAGCAGCCCCGGCACGATCCAGATCCAGGACGAGGATACGTCTCCGTTCCCGGTCGAGAAGGCCGTCATCGAGGCGCACTGGGACGAGGCGGCGAAAGCCCTTGAGCTGGAGCGCATCGAGGCAAAAGGCGGGGACACGAACCTGCGTTTGCAGGGCCGTCTTCTCGCTCCCAATGGCAATAATCCATGGCGCCTGAGCCTGGGCGGACGGGACATCGCCTGGTCGGGAGCCGCCGCAGGGGACCGGCCCTTGCAGGTCGGTGAATTCGCGGCCGACCTCTCCGGTCACGACGGCGTCCGGATCAACGGCATCACCCTCAAAGGTCCGGAGCTTTCCGCCCGCATCAGCGGCCTCCTGGCGGCCACCGCCGACCCCAAAGGGCTGAATCTCGAGGTGCAGGCCGAAAAGACCGATATCCGCTCGGCTCTGCGGCTCTGGCCGGAGGCCGTAGCCCCTCCGGTGAGGCGCTATCTGGTGTCCCATCTGAAGGCCGGGATGCTCGAATCCATCGACCTCAAGGTGGCGATGGCGGGCGCCGATATCGAGAAGGCGCTGACCGGCGGCCCGACCCCCGACGAGTCCCTGAAGATCGCCTTCGCCGTCTCCAACGGCACGCTGCAGGTCGACGAAGGCATTCCGCCCATATCGGGAATGAACGCGACCGGCCGTGTGACAGGAACGAAGGTGCTGGTGCGCGCGCCCGCCGGCCTGGTTCAAATGGCGGGCAATCGCACCCTGTCGGCCTCCGAGGGCGTCTTTGTCCTGGACAATTACTGGGACGACAACGGGGTGGCGCGCATCGACTTCCGCCTCACGGGAGGTGCCGACGGCTTGGGCGCGCTGCTGCTGGAGCCGCGCATCAAGGAGATCGCGGGGTTCAACATCGATCCCGCCACCATGAAGGGAAAGACGGATCTGCGGGTCGGCCTCAGCCTGCCGGTTCATGACATTCCCGAGTTCAAGGACCTACCACTGAAGGTCGGCGGAACGATCAGCGATTTCGGCGTCGACGGCTTCTTCGGGAAGGATCGTCTCGAGGGCGCCGACCTGACCATCGCCTATGACCGGGGCGATCTCTCCGTCAAAGGCAACGGCAAGCTCGCTGGCAGCGCGGCTGTCGTCGACCTGCAGAAGAACCGCCAGGGCGGGCAGGCCAGCGTGGCCTTCTCCCTCGACGAGGCTGCACGCAGCCGGCGCGGGCTTTCCCTGGGCTCACAGCTTACCGGCACCGTCGGCCTCAAGGCGAGCCTGCCGCTGGGCGAGAACGCGCCGCCGGTCATCAATGTCGAGGCGGACCTGGCCAAGGCCGGTATCGATCAGCTCGTTCCAGGCTGGGTGAAGCCCGCGGGCAGGCCGGGCAAGCTCACCTTCACCATGGTCGACGGGCCGACCAGCGAAATCCGGGACCTGCAGCTCGACAGCGGCAATGTCCAGCTCCGGGGCCATGCCACGCTCAACAACGAGGGCGGCCTGGACAAGGCGGAGCTCTCGACCTTCAAGCTCTCGCCCGGCGACGACATGCGCGCGCAGATCGAGCGTTCCGGCGGCGTCTACAAGGTCCAGATCCGGGGCAACGTGGGCGATGCGCGGCCTTTCGTGAGAGGCGGAGGAACAACCCCTGCCGCCGGGCGCAGCGGGGCGGCGAGCAAGGACAGCAAGGATTTCGATCTCGACCTGAACCTCAACATCCTAACCGGCTTCAACGAGGAGGCGATCACCAATGCCTCCGTCAAGGCCTCAATGCGCAAGGACAGCCTGCGCCAGCTCGACCTGAAGGGACGCCTCGGCGCGACGGACATCCTGGGCCGCACCATTCCCCAGGCTGGAGGCACTCCGGTGGTCATCATCCAGGCTGAGGATGCGGGCGCGCTCCTGCGGTTCACCGACGTCTACAAGCGCATGTCGCGCGGCAGCCTCATCCTGCAGCTCTCCACAGGAGACGAGCCGCAGGCCGGTCATGTGATCATGCACTCCTTCGCGCTGGTCAACGAACCGGCCCTGCGCCGCATCATCCCGACCCAGACACAGGTCGTCGCAGGGCGCGATCAGGCCGGAAAGCCTCAGCTGGTCCGGGTGGACGTGAACGAGGTCCAGTTCACCAAGGCGAGGCTCGAGTTCTCCCGCAGCGCCGGGCGCCTCGATTTCAAGGATGCGGCCATCTGGGGCAACCAGATCGGATTCACGCTCGGCGGGTTCATCGACTATGCCCGCGACCGTCTCGATGTCTCGGGAACCTTCGTGCCGGCCTACGGGCTCAACAATGTCTTCGCCCAGGTGCCGCTGTTCGGCCCGCTGCTGGGCGGGGGGCAGAACGAGGGTCTGTTCGCCGTCAATTTCCGCCTGAACGGGCAGGCGAGCGCGCCGTCACTGTCGGTCAATCCGCTCTCCGCGGTGGCTCCAGGCTTCCTGCGCAAGCTCTTCGGCGTGGGAGCCGAGAGAGAGCCGCAGACAGGATCGCTGCCCGCGGCTCCCGATCGGTAAACCTACACGGCGCGCAGGAGAACGTGCTTCTTCTTGCCGAAGGATAGCTTGATCACCCCCTCGGCCGTGACGTCCGACAGGTTCAAAGTGCCCCGCTCGTCCGAGATGGTCTGGTCGTTGACCTTGAGGCCGCCGCTCTTGACCTGCCGGCGCGCCTCGCTCGAGGAGGGCACGAGCTTGGCGTAGTCCGGTCCGAAGGCCGCCAGCACCCCGATCCCGCCTTTGAGGACGTCGGACGGGATCTCGATCGTGGGCAGGCTTTCTGCCAGCGTCCCCTGTTCGAAGGTCTTGCGGGCGGTCTCCGCCGCCAGCTCCGCCGCCTCGCGGCCATGGAGGAGGGCGGTCGCTTCCGTTGCGAGAACCTTCTTCGCCTCGTTGATGTCGGCGCCCTGGAGCGCCTCGAGCCGGGCGATCTCGTCCATGGGCAGGATGGTGAAGAGCTTCAGGAAGCGGGCGACATCCGCGTCCTCGGTGTTGCGCCAGAACTGCCAGTAATCATATGGGCTCAGCATGTCGGCATTGAGCCAGACCGCCCCTGAGGCCGTCTTGCCCATCTTGGCGCCGGATGCGGTGGTGAGCAGCGGGCACGTGACGGCGTAGAGCTGCGGCGTACCGAGGCGGCGACCGAGATCGATGCCATTGACGATGTTGCCCCACTGGTCGGAGCCACCCATCTGCAGGATGCAGCCGTAGCGCTTGTTGAGCTCCACGAAGTCATAAGCCTGGAGGATCATGTAGTTGAATTCCAGGAACGACAGCTCGTGCTCCCGGTCGAGACGCAGCTTCACGCTGTCGAAGGACAGCATGCGGTTGACGGAGAAGTGCCGGCCCACGTCGCGCAGGAACTCGATGTAGTTCAGCTTCGTCAGCCACTCGGCGTTGTCGACCATCATGGCGTCTGTCTTGGCCTCGCCGAAAGAGATGAAGCGCGAAAAGACCGTCCTGATGCTGTCCTTGTTGGCCTCGATCTGCTCGACGGTCAGGAGCTTGCGGCTCTCGTCCTTGCCCGATGGGTCGCCCACCCGGGTCGTGCCGCCGCCCATGAGCGTGATCGGCCGGCCGGCGCCGGTTTTCTGCAGCCAGTGCAGCATCATGATCGAGAGCAGGTGGCCTACATGGAGAGACGGGCCAGTGCAGTCGTAGCCCACATAGGTGGTAAGCCGGTTCTCGAGCGCCGCCGCATCAACCCCCTCGAAATCGGAGGTCTGGTGAATGAAGCCCCGCTCGGTGAGCACCTTCAGAAAATCGGATTTCGGCGCGTTCATCGCGTCTCTCTCTGGCTCGTCATAAGTGGAGGGTCCCTCTAACAGCTTCGTTGCGGGAATTCACGTGGTTTTGCTTATGGCACGGAGTTTGCCGCTCTATAGGGCGGCCGGGCCACGCCACATCCTGATGCTTACGCTGCGTCAGCTTGACGCAGGTTTATCACAGTTCTACTTGTGAAACATAGTATCAAAAGGTGATGTGACCATGTCCTGGTACAACGATGTGCTGGATTGGATTTCCGATACAGCGGAGAGTGTCGGGCGAGGCGTCGCCGATGTGTTCAACTCCATAGCCGATTCCATCAAGAGCAGCATTCTGGAACTGCCTCTCTGGTTCAACTCTGCATTGGGCAAGGCTTTTCCGGGCATGGTCATCGGCGATGTGAAGTACTTCACCCCATCCCATCCCGACAGTGACGTTCAGGCGCTGATGTCAGGCTCCAAATGGAATGGGTCGACGATCACCTATTCCCTGCCGGATTATCGGGATGACTACTCCGCACTCAACCCTCATGCGACAGGGTTCGAACGCCTCTCGCTGCAATCAGAGACTGCCGTGCATGAGGCCATGGCCGCTGTGGCCGGCTATGTCAGCGTGGGCGTTGCCTATGCGGGGCGCAACGACGCGAATATCAAGGTTGCAAGCTTCATCCCCGGGCAGTTCATCACCAGCAGCACCGGCTGTTACCCGGGGATGCCGGCTTATGGTGGAGAGACCTGGATCGTCGGCGGTTTGTCGACGAACGTTAAGAAGGGGACGCAGAAATATGCCCTCATCCTGCATGAACTGGGGCACTCGCTGGGCTTGAAGCATTCCCACGATGAGGTTCCAGGCCTGCCGAAGATGTCGGCCGTGCGCGATACCTATGAATACACGGTGATGTCGTACAACGACACCGCGCAGGCGCCCCAGAGCTTCATGCAGTATGACATTGCCGCCCTGCAGGCGATGTATGGCGCCGACTTCAGCACCAATGCGGCCGATACGGTTTATACCTGGGATGCGTTCTCGGGTGCTATGTCCGTCAACGCCGCCAACCAGGGCAGTACGTATCTCGGCAAGATCTTCCTGACCATCTGGGACGGCGGCGGCATTGACACCTATGACATGTCGAATTTCAGCGACAATGCGTTGATCGACCTCGGTCCAGGCGGCTACTCGCGCTTCTCCAAAAAGCAGCTGGCTGAAAAAGGTGGTGGCCTGTTCGTCAACGGGAACGTCTACAACGCCTTCCAATACAATGGTGACGCGCGCTCACTCATCGAGAATGCGATCGGCGGCAGCGGCAACGACAAGATCACCGGCAATCAGGCGAACAACTCCCTGAAGGGGGGCTTAGGCCATTACGAGCTCCATGGCGGCCTCGGCAACGACACTCTCACTGGCGGTGACGGCAACGACAAGCTTTATGGCGGTTCGGGCGCGGATCGCCTGGAAGGCGGAGCTGACTGGGACACGGTGAGCTATTGGGCGGCGGCCGGTGCGGTGCAGGTCTATCTTTGGGGAACGGGCTACAACAAAGGCGAGGCCGCAGGCGACACCTACTCCGGGATCGAGGTGATCGACGGGTCGCGCTTCGGCGACGTGCTGGAGGGCGACGGCTCCGCCAATGGCTTCTGGGGTGATGCGGGCGATGACACCCTGAAGGGTGGGGCCGGGAGCGACGCGCTCTCCGGTGGTGACGGCAGTGATCGTATGGACGGTGGGGCAGGTGCGGACCGGCTCGATGGGGGAGCGGGCTCGGACACCGTGAGCTATTGGGGCGCCGCCGGAGCCGTGCAGATCTTTCTGCATGATGTCAGCCGCAATGCCGGCGAGGCTGCGGGCGACGTCTATACATCCATCGAGTTGATCGGAGGCTCAATGTACAGCGACGTGATGGAAGGCAACGCCGCTGCGAATGCCTTCTTGGCGGATGTCGGCCATGACGTTCTCAAAGGCTTCGGCGGAAGCGACACCCTATACGGCGGCGCCGGAGATGATCGTTTGGAGGGTGGCGCGGACGCCGACCGGCTCGACGGCGGCGACGGCTTCGATGTCGCGGATTATTCCGGCGCATCCTCCGGCATCATCGTAGATCGGGCCAACATGGCTCGCAGCAGCGGTGAGGCTGCCGGAGACCTTTATGTCTCGATCGAGGGCATTCAGGGTTCGGCCTATGGCGACCAGCTGCACGGCCAAGCGGGCTGGGATGGCCTGTACGGCGGCGCAGGCGACGACGTGCTGGAAGGCCGCATGGGTGGCGATCACCTTGTAGGAGGCGAAGGCTTCGACTTCGCCATCTACTGGAACGCCGCCTCGGGCGTTGTGGTGAGTCTTGGCAATCCCATGGTCAATACGGGCGACGCCTATGGCGACGCATACGACTCAATCGAGGGCCTGCAGGGATCGAGCCATGCGGACTCCCTGTATGGCAGCTGGTTTGGCAACTCGCTCTACGGCTGGGGCGGCAACGACCTGCTGATGGGCGACGGCGGCAACGACTGGATCCACGGCGGCGACCACTCCGATACTCTCTCGGGCGGGGATGGTATCGACTGGCTCGTGGGCGCGACCGGCCGGGATTACTTCCGCTTCGATACGTGGTTGGGAACCGGCAATGTGGATACGATCGAAGACTTCAGCGCGGGAGACGACTTGATTCAGCTCAGCCGTGGCATCTTCAGCAAAGCGACCGGAGCCTCCTATCTTGACAGCGCCGCCTTCACGATCGGTGCCGCTGCCACGACAGGGGCTCACCGCATCATCTACAACAGGACGAGTGGGGAACTCTCCTACGATGCCGATGGGGCCGGTCTGGCGGCCGGGCAGGTCAAGTTCGCGTCCATCGGTGCCGGGCACAACCTCACGAACTACCACTTCCTGCTCGTCTGAGCGGAAGGCTGGGACAGGAAAAGGCCGGCGCAAAGACGGCCTTTCTTTTTGCCGTGAGTCCAGGGAACTCGGATACGACAAAGCCGGCCCTCATCAGGCCGGCTTCAAGCTCACAGGAGCGACGTGAAGCAGAGGCGTGCTGGTCCTCAGCGCCTCAGGCCGCTTCCTCGGTCGTGCCGAGGCGCTTGTCCAGGTATTCGTCCACGGACACCATCAACTCGTCGACCCTGCCGTCGAAGAAGTGGTTGGCACCGTCGATCACCGCATGTTCGAGCTTTACGCCTTTCTGCGTCTTCACCTTCTCGATGACGCTGACCACGTCCTTGACGGGCGCGACGCGGTCTTCCGAGCCATGCACGAACAGGCCGGAGGACGGGCAGGGGGCAAGAAACGAGAAGTCGTAGCGGTTGGCCATGGCGGCGATGGAGATGAAGCCCTCGATCTCCGGACGGCGCATGAGGAGTTGCATGCCGATCCAGGCGCCGAAGGACACGCCGGCAATCCAGCAGGCGCGGGCATCAGGGTTCATGGCCTGGGCCCAGTCGAGAGCCGCAGCGGCATCCGACAGCTCGCCCTGGCCGTGGTCGAAGGCGCCCTGGCTGCGGCCGACGCCGCGGAAGTTGAACCGCAGCACCGAGAAGCCTCGCTTCGCGAAGTCATAATACAGGTTGTAGACGATCTGGTTGTTCATCGTCCCGCCGAACTGCGGGTGCGGGTGCAGGATGATGGCGATGGGAGCGCCCTTCTCCTTGGCCGGCTGGTAGCGGCCCTCGATGCGACCGGCTGGACCCGTGAAGATGACTTCAGGCATAAACGCGAACCTCTCGAACACCTCTCCATCAGGAGAGGGGGAATCCGGAACGACCTTGACTTCAGGTCGCGGATCCTCATAAAAGAACCCTTAGAACTATTCTAAAATGCTTCATTGTTTCACATGCCCGCAAGGCTTGGGGCATAGGATGAAACATCGGGCAGATGTGGTTGCGGTGCTTTAGCACGGCAACCAGGGTCGATTGCAAGAATTTCGTGAGGCCTTCAGGCAGCCATGGCGGTCAGCCAACGCACATATCTCGACCACAACGCTACCTCGCCCCTGCGGCCTGAAGTAGCCGAGGCGGTCCTGCATGCGCTGCAGCTGCCGGGCAACGCTTCATCGGTCCATGCCGAGGGCCGCGCTGCCCGCGCCGCCATCGAGAAGGCCCGCGAATCGGTCGCCCGCCTCGTGGGCGCCAAGGCCAAGAACATCATTTTCACGAGCGGTGGCACCGAGGCTGCCAACTTGGTGCTGACGCCGGGCTTCCGGCGCCTGGGGCAGGCGGGTGCGATCAGGCTGCTGGTCGGGGCCGCCGAGCATCCGTGCGTGCTCAACGGGCACCGGTTCCAGGCGGAGGTCGTCGGAATCATCCCGGTCGACTCCAACGGCATACTCGATCTGGCCTGGCTCGAGGCTCACCTGGAGATGGCCGGCGAGGAGCGGATTCTGGTTTCCGTCCAGCTTGCCAACAACGAGACCGGTGTGCTGCAGCCGGTGGCCGAGGCGGCCCGGCTGGTGCACGAGCACGGGGGGCTGATCCATACGGATGCGGTGCAGGCGGCCGGCAAGGTCCCGGTCGATATGGCCGAACTGGGCGCCGACGTGCTGACCCTCTCGGCCCACAAGATCGGCGGACCGAAGGGCATCGGTGCAGCGATCCTCGCCTCCGACCAGTTCGAGATCGCCGAGCGGCTGATCCGGGGTGGCGGGCAGGAGAAGGGGCTTCGGGCCGGCACGGAGAACGTTGCAGCCATCGTGGGCTTCGGCGCCGCCGCCGAGATTGCCTTGGCCGGCCTTGAGCGGGAAGCCGGCCGGCTTCGGGTTCTCAGGGACGCGGCCGAGGCCGAATTGCGCCGGATCGCACCGGATGCGGTTGTTGTGGGTGCGCAAGCTGAGCGGTTGCCTAATACCTTCGCCTTTGCCATACCCGGCCTCAAGGCCGAGACGGCGTTGATCGCCTTCGATCTGGCGGGTTTGGCCCTGTCCTCCGGTTCGGCCTGCTCGTCCGGAAAGGTCAAGCGGTCGCATGTGCTCGACGCCATGGGCGTGGAGCCGGCCCTCGCCGAGGGCGTTTTGCGCGTGAGTTTGGGGTGGTCGACCACGAAAGAGGACGTAATCCGCTTTGCGGAGGCGTGCGAAAGGGTGGTCGGCACCTTATATAAGCGGAAGGCGAGCGCAGCCTGAAAAGGCCTCGCTTCGCATTCCAGATCATCAACCCGCGGTCCTTGAAGCCGTGAGCGGTGGGAGAGACACATGCCTGCAGTGCAGGAAACGATCGATCAGGTCCGACTGATCGACGTCGATCAGTACAAGTACGGCTTCGAGACCGAGGTCGAAATGGAGAAGTCCCCGAGGGGGCTCTCCGAGGACGTGATCCGCTTCATCTCGGCCAAGAAGGGCGAGCCCGAGTGGATGCTCCAGTGGCGCCTCGACGCCTACAAGCGCTGGCTCACCATGAAGGAGCCGAACTGGGCGCGCGTGTCGTACGACAAGATCGATTACAACGACATCTATTACTATGCTGCGCCGAAAATGAACCCGGCGCCCAAGTCCCTCGACGAGGTGGATCCCGAGATTCTCAGGACCTACGAGAAGCTCGGCATTCCGCTGCGCGAGCAGGAGATCCTGGCCGGGGTCGAGCCGCAGCGCCGGGTCGCCGTGGACGCGGTGTTCGATTCCGTGTCGGTGGCCACCACCTTCAAGGAAGAGCTCGCCAAGGCCGGCGTGATCTTCATGCCGATTTCCGAGGCCATCCGGGAGTACCCGGACCTCGTGCGCCAGTATCTGGGCTCGGTCGTGCCGGTGACGGACAACTTCTTCGCGACCCTGAACTCGGCCGTGTTCACGGACGGCTCGTTCGTCTACATCCCCCCGGGCGTGCGCTGCCCGATGGAGCTGTCGACGTACTTCCGCATCAACGAGAAGAACACGGGCCAGTTCGAGCGCACCCTGATCATCGCCGACAAGGGCTCCTACGTGTCGTATCTCGAGGGCTGCACGGCCCCGAAGCGCGACGAGAACCAGCTTCACGCCGCCGTGGTCGAGCTCGTCGCCCTCGACGATGCCGAGATCAAGTATTCCACGGTCCAGAATTGGTATCCGGGCGATGCCGAGGGCCGGGGCGGAATCTACAACTTCGTGACCAAGCGCGGCGATTGCCGGGGCAAGAACTCGGTCATCACCTGGACGCAGGTGGAGACGGGCTCGGCCATCACCTGGAAGTACCCGTCCTGCATCCTGCGCGGCGACAACTCCCGCGGCGAGTTCTACTCGATCGCCGTATCGAACGGCATGCAGCAGGTCGATTCCGGCACCAAGATGATCCATCTGGGCAAGAACACCACGAGCCGGATCATCTCTAAGGGCATCGCGGCAGGCCGCTCCGAGAACACCTATCGCGGTCTCGTCTCGGCGCACCGCAAGGCGACGGGTGCGCGCAACTTCACGAACTGCGACTCACTGTTGATCGGCAACCAATGCGGCGCGCATACGGTGCCCTACATCGAATCGAAGAACGCCACCGCCGTGTTCGAGCACGAGGCGACCACATCGAAGATCTCCGAGGATCAGATGTTCTACTGCCAGCAGCGCGGCCTCTCGGAAGAGGAGGCGACGGCGCTCATCGTGAACGGCTTCGTAAAGGACGTGCTGCAGCAGCTCCCCATGGAGTTCGCCGTGGAAGCCCAGAAGCTGATCTCGATCTCGCTCGAAGGCTCTGTCGGTTAATCGCAACACAGCCCCTCATCCTGAGGAGTCGCCAAAAGGCGGCGTCTCGAAGGACGAGGGGCGTCTCGCTGAAGTCATCCTTCGAGAAGTGCGCAGGGCGCGCTCCTCAGGATGAGGGTTTTAGGAACATTACAATGCTCGAAATCAAGAACCTGGTTGTCCAGATCGAGGACAAGCGCATTCTCAACGGCCTCAACCTCACCGTGAACAAGGGCGAGGTCGCCGCCATCATGGGCCCGAACGGCTCCGGCAAGTCGACCCTGTCCTACGTGATCGCCGGCAAGGAGGACTACGAGGTCCTCGACGGCGAGATCCTGCTCAACGGCGAGAACGTGCTGGAGATGGAGCCCGACCAGCGCGCCGCCGCCGGCGTGTTCCTGGCCTTTCAGTATCCGCTGGAGATCCCCGGCGTCGCCTCGATGACCTTCCTGAAGGCCACTCTCAACGCCCAGCGCAAGGCGCGCGGCGAGGCCGAGTTGACCACGCCGGACTTCATCAAGCGCGTGAACGCCGCAGCCACCCAGCTCGAGATCCCGAAGGACATGCTCAAGCGCGCCCTTAATGTCGGCTTCTCGGGCGGCGAGAAGAAGCGCATGGAGATCCTGCAGATGGCGCTGCTCCAGCCCAACTTCTGCATCCTGGACGAGACCGATTCCGGCCTCGACATCGATGCCCTGCGCATCGTGTCCGAAGGCGTGAATGCCCTGCGCTCGGCCGACCGCGCGTTCCTGGTCATCACCCATTACCAGCGCCTGCTCAACCACATCGTGCCCGACACCGTGCACGTGATGTCGTCCGGCCGCATCGTGAAGTCGGGCGGCAAGGAACTGGCGCTCGAACTCGAGGCCAACGGCTATGCCGATTACCGGGACAGTGAGGCTGCCTGACATGGCTGACGTCACCCTCATGAAGACGCCGGCGGAAACCGCGCTGGCGCAGGCTTTCGACAGCGCGAAGACCAGCCTGCCGGGTCAGGCCGAGTCGCGCGCCCAAGCCTTCGAACTCTTCACCCAGCGCGGCCTGCCGCACCGCCGGGTGGAGGAATTCAAGTACACCGACCTGCGTGCCATGATGCGCGAGATCGCGCCTTTCGTAGGCGTTCCCGCTGCGGACGAGGCGAGGGCGGCCCTGGCCGGCGCTAAAGCGCTCGCCGGCATCGAGGCGCTGCAGGTGCCGTTCGTGAACGGCCATTTCGTGCGCGAGGCGGTGGACTTCCACAATCTCCCCGAGAACGTGGAAATCGTGCCGCTGGCCGAGGCTCTCGCCGAGAATCATGACTGGCTCGCTCGCTTGAGCCCCGTGAAATGGGCGAGCGACAATCCGGTCTATCAGCTCAACACTTCCTTCATGGCCGATGGAGTGATGATCCGGATCGCCGGACCTGTCGAGACACCGGTTCACCTGCGCTTCGTCACGGCAGCCGGCTCCGCCGTAGCCACCGCGACCCGCATCCTCGTGGTCGTGGAGGAGGGCGCCTCGGTGACCCTGCTGGAGACCCACGAGAGCACCGACGGGGCCAACCATCAGCCGAACGACGTGGTGGAGATGATCGCCGGCGACCGTACCAACGTGCAGCACGTGCGCGTGAATGCCGAGGGCGACAAGGCGCTGGCCCTGTCGACGCTCGCCGCTAGGATTGGCGGAGAGGCGGTGTTCAACAGCATCAACGTGGTGGCGGGTTCAGCTGCCTCACGGCACCAGGTCTTCACGGTTCTGAACGGTGAGAACACGAACCTGCGCGTCAACGGCGCGACGATGCTGAAAGGCACGCAGCATGCCGATTCCACTCTGGTGGTCGAGCACGCAGCTCCCCATTGCGAGAGCCGCGAACTGTTCAAGACGGTCATCGACAACGAGGCGACCGGCGTCTTCCAGGGCAAGATCATCGTTCCCCATCACGCCCAGAAGACCGATGGGCGCATGATGTCGGCGGCGCTCCTCCTGGAGGAGGGTGGCTCCATGAACAACAAGCCGGAGCTCGAGATCTTCGCCGATGACGTCCAGTGCGCCCACGGGGCCACCTGCGGCCAGCTCGACGAGGATCTCCTGTTCTACCTCATGGCCCGCGGCCTGCCGAAGAAGGAGGCCGAAAGCCTCCTGGTCCAGGCTTTCCTGGGCGAGGCGCTGGAGTTCGTCGAGAACGAGGCCGCCCGCGAGGCGCTGATCGGCACGGTCGAGAGCTGGCTGAAGGCTCGCTCATAATACTCAACACGTCATGGCCGGGCTTATCCCGGCCATCTCGACTGGAAAGGCACGGCGCTTTTTTTGCAATCGGGATCACCGGCACAATGCCGGTGATGACGAGAAAGAGGAAGACAGGTAAGGCAATGAACGCTCCTGTGAAGCCATACGACATCGAAGCGGTCCGGGCGGAGTTTCCGATCCTGAGCCAGCAGGTCTATGGCAAGCCGCTCGTCTATCTCGACAGCGCCGCCTCGGCCCAGAAGCCGCGCGCGGTGATCGACGCCATGGTGAACACCATGGAGACGGGATACGCCAACGTTCATCGCGGCCTGCACCACATGGCGAACGTCGCGACGGAAGGCTTCGAGCGCGCCCGTGAAACCGTGCGCGAGTTCCTCAACGCTGAATCCGTCGACGAGATCGTTTTCACCAAGTCGGCCACGGAAGCCTACAACCTCGTGGCGGATTCCTTCGGACGTATGAATATCGGGGAGGGGGACGAGATCATCCTCTCCATCATGGAGCACCACTCCAACATCGTGCCCTGGCACTTCCTGCGCGAACGCAAGGGCGCGGTGATCAAATGGGCGCCTGTGGACGACGAGGGCAACTTCCTCGTCGAGGAGTTCGAGAAGCTCTTCTCAGCCAGAACCAAGATGGTCGCCATCACCCACATGTCCAACGTGCTGGGCACCGTGACGCCGATCAAGGAGATCATCCGCATCGCTCATGACCATGATGTTCCGGTGCTGGTGGACGGAGCCCAGGGCGCCGTCCATCTGCAGGTGGACGTGCGGGATCTCGACGCGGATTTCTACGTCTTCACCGGCCACAAGGTCTATGGGCCGACCGGCATCGGGGTCCTCTACGGCAAGCGCGAATGGCTCGAGAAGATGCCGCCCTATCAGGGGGGCGGCGAGATGATCCGCGAGGTGCTCTGCGAGGGCATCACCTATAACGATCCGCCGCACCGGTTCGAGGCCGGGACGCCTGCCATCATCGAGGCGATCGGCCTCGACGCGGCGCTGCGGTTCATGATGAGCCTCGGACGCGAAAACATCCGGGCTCACGAGGAGGCCCTGTCGCAATACGCGCATGAGCGCCTCGGAGCCATGAATTCGGTCCGCATCATCGGCCGGGCCAAGGGCAAGGGCGCGATCATCGCCTTCGAGATGAAGGGCGCCCATGCCCATGACGTCGCCACCGTGATCGACCGTCAGGGCGTGGCGGTCCGGGCTGGCACCCATTGCGCCATGCCGCTGCTGAACCGGTTCGGAGCGACCTCGAGCTGCCGGGCCTCATTTGGCCTCTACAACACCATGCAAGAAGTCGATAAGTTGGTGGAAGCCCTGCAGAAGGCGGAAACCCTGTTTGCTTGAGGATGAACCTGTGAACGACCAAGCCCCATCCAACGCGCCGCAGGTGTCCCCTGGCTCCGCGATCCCGCCGGAAGAACTCGACCGCATGACGGACGACATCGTGGCGGCCCTGAAGACCGTCTACGACCCCGAGATCCCGTCCGACATCTATGAGCTCGGCCTGATCTACCGCGTCGACATCGACGACGACCGCAACGTCGCCATCGACATGACCCTGACGGCGCCTGGCTGCCCCGTGGCCGGCGAGATGCCGGGCTGGGTGGAAAACGCCGTCGCCACGGTCCAGGGCGTCCAGAGCGTCAAGGTCAACATGGTCTTCGACCCGCCGTGGGATCAGAGCCGCATGTCCGACGAGGCGCGGGTCGCGCTCGACATGTGGTAGGGGCTTCGACGGCTCCTATCGTTTTCTTGCGTCATGGCCGGGCTTGTCCCGGCCATTTACGTTTCAAGACCTGAAGACTTGGATGCCCGGGAGTGCCCGGTTCACACGATAGAGACAGGTCATGTCCGGTTGATGGACACGCCACCATCGACGAGCAGGGCCGTTCCTGTCGTGAAGCTCGATGCATCGGAGGCAAGATAGAGCGCCGACCGGGCGATCTCCTCGGGCCTGGCAAGCCGCTTCAGGGCGTGAAGGCCTTCGACGAACGCCTTTGCTTCGGGCGTGCTAACCCAGGCTTCGGCCAAAGGTGTATCTGTGCCGCCCGGCAGCAATGCGTTGACCCGGATGCCTCTCGGGCCGAATTCGGTGGCAAGAGACTGGGTTAGCCCGATCAGGCCCGACTTGCTGGCAGCGTAAGAGGCCACCCCGGGCATGCCTGCCGTGTATCCGACGAAGGTCGAGGTGAAGATCACGGAGCCGCCTCCGCGGGCGAGCATGGCCGGGATCTGGTACTTGGCACCCAGAAAAGCCGCTGTGAGATTGACCGCGAGAGTCTCATTCCACCTCGCAAGCGATACGCCAGGTGTCGGCGCCATCTCGCCGTTCATGCCCGCATTGTTGAAGGCGATGTCGAGGCCGCCGAACCGGCGGATCGCCGCCTCGACCAGCGCCTCGGCCAGAGGCTCGTCCCTGATGTCGCCCGCCAGTGCAACGGCCCGGCCGCCCTCCGCCTCGATTTCCGAAACCAGAGCATTGAGAGCATCAAGACGTCGTGCGGTGACGATGACGTTTGCGCCTTCGCGTGCAAAAAGCCGGGCCGTCGCGTAGCCGATGCCTGAACTCGCACCGGTCACGATGGCAGTTTTATTCTTAAGCGTTGTCATGGCTGAGACCTTTCCTCACTGAGCCTGTGGCTCGCGAATGGAATCTCAAATTTCTTCCTGGCTTCCGACCCGCTTCCTGCGCCCGATTCCTGTGATGGAGCATGGTTTCGCGCCATCCGCCGGACTGACTTTGGCTCATGAGGAAAAGGCGCTAGGCTCGGCCTGCATCCGAGCAGTTGCGGGTCTTCCCGAGGGAACCAATGAACACGCCTCAACCACCTACGCCCCTCGATGTCCGCTGCTGCATTGTCGGCGGCGGGCCTGCGGGGATGATGCTGGGGCTCCTGCTGGCCCGGCAGGGCGTCGAGGTGCTGGTCCTCGAAAAGCACGCGGATTTCCTGCGAGACTTTCGGGGCGACACCATCCATCCCTCGACCCTCGAGGTCATGGGTGAACTCGGCCTGCTCGACGAGTTCCTGGCACGGCCGCACCAGCGGACGCAGACGGTCAGCCTTGTGGTCGGCGGCGTACCGCTGACCCTGGGCGACTTTTCCCATCTGCCCACGCGCTGCAAGTTCATCGCCTTCATGCCGCAATGGGAGTTCCTCGACTTCCTGGCCGATCACGCCCGCGAATATCCTCACTTCCAGCTGCGGATGCAGGCGGAGGCGACGGATCTGATCGAGGACCGGGGCAGGGTGGCCGGCGTGCGGATTTCGACACCCGAGGGGCCTCTCGAGGTGCGGGCGGATCTCGTCGTCGCGGCCGATGGCCGCCGCTCCATCGTGCGCGGGAAGGCAGGTTTTGAAGTGCTGGACATCGGCGCGCCGATGGATGTGCTCTGGATGCGGGTGTCGAAGCGCCCTGGCGACCCGAGCCAGCTGCTCGGGCGCATCGAAGCGGGACAGATGCTCGTGATGATCGACCGGGGCGATTACTGGCAATGCGCCTATCTCATCCCGAAGGGCTCACTGGAACGTCTCAGGCAGGATGGACTGCCGGCCTTCCGGGCGAATCTCGCCCGGGTGGCTCCGTTTCTGGGGGATCGCCTCGAAGAGCTGCAATCCTGGGATAACATCAAGCTTCTGACGGTCGCGGTCGACCGGCTTCTGCAATGGCACATGCCGGGGCTGCTGTGCATTGGTGATGCGGCTCATGCCATGTCTCCCGCGGGCGGAGTGGGCATCAATCTCGCAATTCAGGATGCGGTTGCGACCGCAAATATTCTCGGCCCGCATCTCAAGCGGGGGCCAGTCACGTCCGAACAGCTGGCCCTCGTGCAGAAGCGGCGCGAATGGCCGACCCGGATGACCCAGAGGCTCCAGGTGCTGCTTCAGAACCGGCTGATTACCCCGGTCCTGAACAGCAAGGAACCCGTGTCACCGCCCTGGCTCGTCCGCCGCTTGACGCAATGGCCCTTCTTCAGGCGCATCCCCGCCCGCATCGTCGGCATCGGCTTCCGGCCCGAGCACGTGCGTTAGAGGCTCGGCCTCCTCCAGGTTCTCCTCCACGAGATCGTCCGCCTCCTCGACGGAGGAGAGCACCGGCTCCCTGGGAGCCTCGGGCACGGCGGCGAACATGGCGCGGGCGATCTCCTGCTCGCCCATCACGATCCGGGTCGCGCCGAGCTTCATGATGTGCTCCTCCTGGGCGAACGAGTGCGCGCGTACGATGATCGGCAGGTCCGGGTTGAGCTTGCGGGCCTGATCGACGACCTGGCCGCTCTCGAAGGCATCGGGAATGGCCACCAGGAGGCAGCGGGCCTGCCGGATATTGGCCGCTGCCGCAATTTCCGGATCGGCCGCATTCCCGACGATGACATCCAGGCTGCCCTGCTGCAGTTCGGCGACCTGCTCCTTGTTGGTCTCGATGACGAGAAAGGGAACGCCCATCGAGGCCATCTTTCGGCTGATATACTTCCCGACCCGCCCATGACCGACGAGGACGACATGCTCGGTGAGGGGTGTCACAGGAAGCGGCTCGCGTGAGGCGGCTGCCGCCTGTGCCGCCGCTGCGATCGTCTCCTGCTCGGCAGCATCCGTTTCGGCCTTGGCTTGAGCCCGCACGATCTCCCGCGTGGTGAACCAGCGGTCCAGCAGCGTGAACAGGAACGGGTTCATCATGATCGACAGGATCGCGCCCGCGAGGATCAGGTCGCGTCCTTCGGCCGGCAGGATCCGAAGCTCGACGCCCAGCCCAGCGAGAATAAAGGAGAACTCGCCGATCTGAGCGAGGCTTGCGGCGATGGTCAGGGCGGTCGCGTCCGGATGGCGGAAAAGCCGGACGATGGCGTAAGCCGCGGCCGACTTTCCGATGACGATGATCAGGAAGGTCGCGAGAACGGGACCGAAATCCTCGATCAGGATCATCGGGTCGAACAACATGCCGACCGACACGAAGAACAGAACCGCGAAAGCGTCGCGCAGGGGCAGGGTCTCGGACGCAGCCTGGTGGCTAAGCTCCGATTCGCTCAAGATCATGCCGGCGAAGAAGGCCCCGAGAGCGAAGGACACGCCGAAGAGTTCGGCCGCTCCGAAGGCTGTGCCCAGGGCGATGGCGAGAACCGACAGCCGGAACAGTTCCCGCGACCCGGTGTGGGCGACATAGTGCAGAATCCAGGGAATGACCCGGCGCCCGATGATCAGCATGATGGCCAGGAAAGCCAGAACCTTGCCGAGCGTCACGGCCAGCGAGATCACGATGGATTCGAGATCGGCCGATGCGCCAGAGGTGGCATTCGCGAAGGCCGGCAGCAGCACCAGGGTGAGCACCATGGCCAGATCTTCGACGATCAGCCAGCCGACGGCGATGTGCCCGCGCTCGGTCTCGACCAGGCGGCGCTCCTGCAGGGCCCTCAGCAGCACGACCGTACTGGCCACCGAGAGCGCCAGGCCGAAGACAAGGCCGCCGCCGATGCCCCATCCCATAATCCAGGCGAGCCCCATGCCCAGAAGCGTGGCGCTCGCGATCTGAACTATGGCGCCGGGAATGGCGATGGCACGGACCGAGAGGAGATCCTTCAGGGAGAAGTGAAGGCCGACACCGAACATCAGCAGGATCACGCCGATTTCCGCCAGCTGGTTGGCAAGCCCCTGGTCCGCCACAAAGCCGGGCGTAAAGGGTCCGGCGAGCACGCCGGCGAGCAGATAACCGACGAGAGGGGAGATCCGTAAGCGATGCGCAAGTGCGCCGAGGGCAAATGCCATCACCAGGCCGATGACGATGGTGGATATCAGCGGCATGTGATGCGGCATCGGCTCTCCTGCGAAAGGCACGGCTTTTCGGGCTGGTTTTCCCGATATGATCGACCTCGGCCGGTGGGGCAACCCTCATTGGTCTCGACGTTTGGGCTCCGACCGCTTATCTATTCATCATGTGAACTCGTTCTGCCCGGGCCTTGAACCCGGCTGTCAGGAGAGAAGGCTTATGGCTCTACCCGGCTTCAAGGTCGTCACCTTGACCGACGCGGCGGCAAACCGCGTCAAGGACATCATCAGCAAGGCGGATCGCCCCATCGTCGGCGTGCGGGTCGGCGTGAAGAACGGCGGCTGCGCCGGCATGTCCTACACCATGGAATATGCGGAAAGCGTCAACCCGCTCGACGAGCTGATCGAGGACAAGGGCGTGACCGTGCTCATCGATCCCAAGGCGGTGCTGTTCCTGCTCGGCACCGAAATGGACTTCCAGACGACCAAGATGTCGTCCCAGTTCGTGTTCAATAATCCGAACCAGACCTCCGCCTGCGGCTGCGGCGAATCCGTCGCCATCACGCCTGCGACACCGACCACCCTTCAATCGGCGGAGTGATCCATGGATGCCGAGGCCATTCGCGAGGTCTTCCGCGGCTTCGGTCCCGTTCAGATCCGGCACATGTTCGGCGGGAAGGGGATCTACCGGGGCGAGTTGATGTTCGCCCTCGAGGCAGATGGCGAGCTGTATCTCAAGGCGGATGAGGAAAGCATCAAAGTCCTCCAGGGGCTAGGCTCCCGGCCCTTCACCTTCGAAACCCGGGACGGCCGCGCGACCCTCACGAGCTACTGGCTCATGCCGGAATCGGCCCTGGACGACCCTGACGAGGCGCGGGAGTTTGCGGCCATGGCCCTTGAAGCGGCCCGGCGCGCCAAAGCCCGCAAGGGCACCAAGGCGGGATCGACCAGTAAAGCCTCGAAGAAGGCCCGAAAGCCTGCTGCCGAGACCGCTACTTAGCCTTCTTGACCGGCACCGGCCTCATGAGGAAGGCCGGAACGTGATCTCCGAGGCCGATGACCTGCTCGTCGTCGTCCTCGCGCCGGGAGCGTCCCTGATATCCGCGGTCCGAGGTCCTGTCGCGCTCAGGCCGTTCCCGTTCGCGCCGAGGCGCGCGATTCGGCTGCTCCTCGCGGGGAGCCGGAGCCGGGCGAGGGGCCGGGGCTTCTTCTCGTGCCGCTTCAGCAGGCTCCTGCGATCGTCCCGAAGACCCGACCTTGACCTTGCGGCCGCGTGAGCGCTCTTCGCCGCGTTCACCGCGCTCACCACGTCCACCGCGGCGGCGGGAGGAGTTCTCGGATTGAGGGCGCTCTGCCAGCGTCGGACCCTGCCATTCGACGGGCTGGCCGATCAGCTTCTCGATCGCCGCAAGGGATTTTTCTTCGCCCGGTCCAACCAGCGTGAAGGACTGGCCGGAGCGCCCGGCGCGGCCCGTGCGGCCGATGCGGTGCACGTAATCCTCGGCATGATGCGGGATGTCGTAGTTGAACACGTGGCTCACGGCAGGGATATCCAGGCCGCGGGCGGCCACGTCACTGGCGACCAGGATAGGCATTTCTCCGGTCCGGAAGCTGTCCAGAGACGCCATGCGGGCGTGCTGGTCCATGTCGCCATGGAGCGCCGTCGCCCCGAAGCCATGCTTCTGCAGGGATCGGTGAAGGACGGCGACATCACGCTTGCGGTTGCAGAAGACGATAGCGTTCTGCAGGTCCGTCGCGCTGCGGATCAGCTCGCGAAGGGTTTCCCGCTTCTCGAAATCCTCCCGTCCCGTCGCCACGAGGCGCTGGGTGATCGTCGAGGCCGTGGAGGCGGCGCGGGCCACCTCCACCTTCACCGGATTGTGAAGGAAGGCGTCGGCCAGGCGCTGAATTTCCGGCGGCATGGTCGCGGAGAAGAACAGGGTCTGCCGGGTGAAGGGCACGAGCTTCACGATGCGCTCGATGTCGGGGATGAAGCCCATGTCGAGCATGCGGTCGGCCTCGTCGATGACGAGGAGTTCGACGCCCGTGAGCAGGAGCTTGCCGCGCTCGAAATGGTCGAGCAGGCGGCCAGGGGTCGCGATCAGCACATCGACGCCGCGGGTGATCTTCGCGTCCTGGTCGCCGAAGGAGACGCCTCCGATCAGGAGCGCCACGGAAAGCTTGTGGTTGATGCCGTACTTGTCGAAGTTGTCCTCGACCTGGGCGGCGAGCTCGCGGGTCGGCTCGAGGATGAGCGTCCGCGGCATGCGGGCCCGGGCGCGGCCTGTCTCCAGCAGGGTCAGCATCGGCAGGGTGAAGGCCGCCGTCTTGCCGGTGCCGGTCTGCGCGATGCCGAGTACGTCCCGGCGGGCGAGCACATGGGGGATGGCCTGGGCCTGGATCGGCGTAGGCTCCGTATAGCCTGCGCTGGATACGGCCTGTTGAACTTTCTCGCTAAGTCCGAGTTCGGCGAAGGACATGAATTCTCATTACCGTTGGGGCTGGGTGCGCTCTTCAGTGCCGGCCGCGCTCTACGGCAACAAACAGGCGCGAGACTGGTTTCACCTGAGGCTCTTGCTCAAGTTAAGGAGTGGCCGGACCATAAGATAAGCTATGCGCTTGTCAATCCAAGGAAAGTTGCCAGAGGACAGCGAAGGAACATTTGATGGCCGAAACACTCGTTCTGATTCCCGGTCTGGCCTGCACCTCCCGGCTGTTCGAGCCGCAGATCGCCGCTTTTGGGGCCGAGCGCACGATCATAATCGCGGATCACACCCGCGATGATTCGGTTGCAGCCATCGCGGCACGCCTCTTGCGGGAAGCCCCCGAGCGCTTCGCTGTCGCAGGACTCTCCATGGGGGGATACATCGCCTTGGAAGTCATGCGGCAGGCGCCGGAACGGGTGGCGCGGCTAGCCCTCCTCGACACGAGCGCCCGCCCGGACTCGGTGGAGGCGACCCAGGACCGCGAGCGGCTCATCGCGCTCGCTGAGGCCGGCCGCTTCGAGGACATTCATTCCAAGCTCTGGCCACGCCTCGTGCATCCCGACCGTCAGGCAGATCAGAACCTGCAGGAAGTCGTTCTCGGCATGATGCGCGAGATGGGGGCTGAGGCCTATATCCGCCAGCAGCGGGCCATCATGGCCCGCGCCGACTCACGGCCGAATCTTCCGGGCATCGAGGTCCCGACCTTGGTGCTCGTCGGGGAGGGGGACGCCATCACGCCGCCGGAGATCGCAAGGGAAATGGCCGAGATGATCGAGTGGGCCTCTCTGATCGTCGTGCCCGATTCAGGGCACCTGTCGACCCTCGAGCAGCCCGAGCGCGTCACGCAGGCCCTCAGATTGTGGCTGGACAAGGATTAACCACGATTCCCACCCACCCTTGCGGAGCACTTCGCGATCATGGTCAATGATTGGTTACTGCTGGATTGTGCATCTAAGGGGTAAGTTTCAAATCAATCTAAATATCTGATATTGAATAACTTTTTCCCAATTCAGGGCAAGATGTCAGGTGCGTCGCGCAGCCCTGATGGCGTGTGATCCGCCAGGCCGTGGAGCCAATGAGAGGGCAAAGTCATTGCTGGATGATGGACTGTGGCAGGAAAGTGACAGACGGAACGTCAGGTCTGGGCTACAAGCTGTGCCACATCCTTCTAACAGACGGACCAAACCAATGAAAAAGATCCTCCTCTCTTCGGTCGCTCTCCTCGGCCTCGCCACCGGCGCAATGGCTGCCGATCTGCCTTCCCGCCGTGCTGCTCCGGCTCCGATTCTTGCTGCTGCTCCGATCTTCACCTGGACCGGCTTCTACGTCGGTGTGAACGCCGGCTACGGCTGGTCGGATGACGACTTCGACTCGGTTGCCCTGGCTGACGACGACAACGACGGTGGCTTCATCGGCGGCGCCCAGGTTGGCTACAACTACCAGATCGGCTCGTTCGTGGTCGGTCTCGAAGGCGACATCCAGTACGCCGACTTCGGCCGTGAAGGCGCTTTCGTGGTTGGCGGCGTCACCTATGACGTCGACAACAGCGACTGGTTCGGCACGGCGCGGGCTCGCGCCGGTGTGGCCTTCGGCCAGGCCCTGATCTACGCCACCGGCGGCTTCGCGTTTGCGGACGACGCCACCGGCTGGACCGTGGGTGGTGGTGTGGAGTACGCCTTCACCAACAACCTGTCGGCCAAGATCGAAGGTCTGTACGTCAACCTCGAGAACGACGACGAGATCCCGGGCTTCGACGGCGAGACCGACTTCGGCGTCATCCGCGCCGGTCTGAACTTCCGCTTCAACACCTTCTAAGACCCGTCTCCCACAGAGACGGTTCAAGGACAGATCAAGGCCCGGGTCTCCACCCGGGCCTTTTTCGTGTCGGATTTGATCTATGGGGTAGAAGTTATCAGCTGAGCAGCCCGCACCTAGTGCCGTGTAGCTTCCGGTAGGTTTGGATTACGTTTCGTAACTGTGTTCTCAGTGTCACAGCATACGGCGTTGATCCAGTGTACAAATCGCCTCTGCGGCTCAGTTTAACGGATCAAATCATGAAGAAGGCTCTGCTCTCCTCCGTGGCCCTGCTCGGCCTCACCACCGGCGCTCTTGCCGCTGACCTGCCATCCCGCGCCGCACCGGCTCCCTTGATCGCCGCTGCCCCGATCTTCACCTGGACCGGCTTCTACGTCGGTGTGCAGGCCGGTTATGTCTGGGGCGACACCTCCGGTACGATAACGACCCCTCTGGCAACATTCCCCCTCAATGCGGACGGCGACTTTGACGGCTTTGCCGGAGGCGCGCATGTCGGCTACAATCTTCAGCTGAGCTCATTCGTCGTTGGCCTTGAGGCTGACATCGAAGCTGCCGGCATCGACGGTGTGTACGGCCGCATCAGCCCCACCACTGGATCGTCCACTCTTGCTGATACCAGCATCGGCGTCCAGGGTTCGTTGCGGGCTCGCCTTGGCTTCGCTTTCGACCGCGCTCTTATCTATGCGACAGGTGGTCTGGCTTTCGCCAATTTCGACTCCGACTTCAGGGCGCTCGACGGCACCACGGGTGCTACGACGTCTGGCAGCTACGACAACACAGAATGGGGCTGGACTCTTGGAGCTGGCGTTGAATACGCCTTCACCAACAATCTGACAGCCCGTGCCGAGTATCGTTACACGCAGTTCAACGACCTCAGCACCGACCTAAGTGCTCTATACACTGGGCGCGTCACGACTGATGCTGAGCTGGAATTCCATACAGTTCGCGTAGGCGTGAGCTACAAGTTCGGCAGCTACTGAAATCAATACATGCTCACAGGATCTCAGGCCCGGCTAAGCCGGGCCTGTTTCGTTTTCAATGCCCAGTCAGGCGGCAAACTGCCGAGCCATTTGGATTCTAGTCGTGGAACTGCTCCTCGACGATGGTCATGCCCTCGAGGATCTGCGGGTCCAAGAGAACCGTTTCGCCATACTGGTGAGATGGCAACAGCCTCTTACGGATGGAATTGTCCGGGACCTCTCCAGGACCAACTGCGGTTCGAAACCTCTGGCACGGGAGCCCACCACGTGAACCGATCTTCCGCTCACTTCGAAATCTAAAAATATGGACTGATACGAAACGTTCTCCTGCGTGGGCATCCCTGGTCCTTCCTCCAGAGGAAGTCCCTGCCGGCACGAAACAAAAAAAGCCGGAGCCCGAAGGCTCCGGCGAAGGCAGGCTGCGGATCCGCAGCCGGGAGGATAAGCGTCCGTTAGACGGAGTAGTACATCTGGAACTCGACCGGGTGCGGGGTCATCTCGAAGCGTGCGACCTCGGCCATCTTCAGCTCGATGAAGCTGTCGATGAAATCGTCGCTGAAGACGCCTCCGGCCTTCAGGAAGCCGCGGTCCTTGTCGAGGCTGGCCAGGGCTTCGCGAAGCGAGCCGCAGACGGTCGGGATCTTCTTCAGCTCGCGCGGAGGCAGATCGTAGAGATCCTTGTCCATGGCCGGGCCGGGATCGATCTTGTTCAGGATGCCGTCGAGGCCGGCCATCATGATCGCCGCAAAGGCGAGATACGGGTTGGCGGTCGGATCGGGGAAGCGGATCTCGACGCGCTTGGCCTTCGGCGAGGTCGTCCACGGAATGCGGCAGGACGCCGAGCGGTTGCGGGCCGAATAGGCCAGCAGCACCGGAGCCTCGTAGCCCGGGACGAGCCGCTTGTAGGAGTTCGTCGACGGATTGGTGAAGGCGTTGAGCGCCTTGGCGTGCTTGATGATGCCGCCGATGTACCACAGGCATTCCTGGGACAGGTCGGCATACTTGTTGCCGGCGAAGAGAGGCTTGCCGCCCTTCCAGAGGGACTGGTGGACGTGCATGCCCGAGCCGTTGTCACCATAGACCGGCTTCGGCATGAAGGTGGCCGTCTTGCCGTAGGACTGGGCGACGTTGTGGATGCAGTACTTGTAGATCTGCATCTCGTCGGCGGTGCGCACGAGGGTGTTGAACTTCGTGCCGAGCTCGTGCTGGGCGGAGGCCACCTCGTGGTGATGCTTCTCGACCGTGACGCCCATGGATTTCATGGCCGCCAGCATCTCGCTGCGCATGTCCTGCGCGGAATCCAGCGGAGGAACCGGGAAGTAGCCGCCCTTGGTGGGGATGCGGTGGCCGAGATTGCCGCCTTCGTAGGGAGTGTCGCCGTTGGTCGGCAGCTCGGCGGAGTCGAGCTTGAAGCCGGTGTTGTAGGGGTCGGCCATGAACTTCACGTCGTCGAAGATGAAGAACTCGGCCTCGGGGCCGACATAGACTGTGTCGGCGATGCCCGTGGACTTGAGATAAGCCTCAGCCTTTTTGGCGATGCCGCGCGGATCGCGGTTGTAGGGCTCCCCGGTGGCAGGCTCGAGAATGTCGCAGTTGATCGACATGGTGGAGGCCGCGAAGAACGGATCCATCTGGGCGGTTGTCGGATCAGGCATGAGAGTCATGTCGGACTCGTTGATCGCCTTCCAGCCGGCGATGGACGAGCCGTCGAACATGACGCCATCGGCGAACAGGTCCTCATCGACCATCGACACGTCGAAGGTCACGTGCTGCCACTTGCCGCGCGGGTCCGTGAAACGGAAGTCGACGTATTGAACGTCGTTATCCTTGATCGCCTTGAGCACATCCTTGGCGGTCTGCATGGTCGTGTGGTCCTCTTCTGCCCTTGAGAGTAGTCCTTGGCCTTCAGGCCCAGGCTTGGAAAAGCGAGCTTAGATCGCGTCGGATCCGGTCTCGCCCGTGCGGATACGAACGGCCTCTTCGACCGTCGAAACGAAAATCTTGCCGTCGCCGATGCGGCCGGTCTGCGCGGCCTTGCGGATAGCCTCGATGGCGGCGTCCGCCATGTCGTCGTTGAGAACGATTTCGAGCTTAACCTTCGGCAGGAAGTCGACCACATACTCGGCGCCGCGATAGAGCTCCGTATGGCCCTTCTGGCGGCCGAAACCCTTGGCCTCGATGACGGTAATGCCTTGCAGGCCGACTTCCTGCAGAGCTTCTTTGACTTCATCGAGCTTGAAGGGCTTGATGATGGCTTCGATCTTCTTCATCCCGTTCAACCGTTCTCTTTCGAGGTTTTGCTGCTTTTAGCACCGGCAGGGAGGAGCCTTCCATGGCCTCGCCGGCTCAATATCGGCCATTTTGCCGCCTTGCTGAGCATCTTCTGATTAAAGTTTGTGCAGTTGCGAAAAACGTGGCCAAATCCACTCAAACCGCTCCATTTTGGTCCCATGACAGCCCCTGAACTCGTTCTGACGCCCTCTGAGATGAAGCAAGCCGATCGGGAGACGATCGAAAGCGGCATTCCGGGAATTGAACTCATGAGGCGCGCCGGTCACGCTGTGGCCGATCATGCCGAAAAATTAGCCGCTCAAGGGGGGAGGGTCATCGTGGCGGCAGGGCCGCGGCAGAATGGCGGCGACGGCTACATTGCGGCAGTCCTTCTGGCCGAGAGGGGCTATCAGGTGAGCCTCGGCCTCTTGGGCGCGCCCGACCGGCTGACGGGGGATGCGGCCGAAGCCGCTAAGGGTTGGACGGGTGAGGTCGGGCGGGTCGAGGATCTTTCCTTCCATCGGGCAGACCTCATCATCGATGCGCTCTTCGGTACCGGTCTCGCCCGCGACCTTGAGGGCTCTGCGCGCCTTGCCGTGGAGCGGATGAATGCATCCGGGCGCCCGATCCTCGCGGTGGACATGCCCTCCGGCATCGACGGCGATACCGGTGAGGTGCGAGGGGTGGCCGTCAAGGCAACCCGGACCGTGACCTTCGCAGCCCGCAAGCCGTGCCATCTGCTGATGCCCGGGCGGGCCTATAGCGGGCCGGTCGAGGTGGCCGATATCGGAATCAGCCGCAAGACGCTGGAAGCCAAGGGCGGCACTCTGTTCGCCAATGGTCCGGGCTTGTGGAATCATGTGCTGCCGAGGCCCGGTCTCTCATCGCATAAGTATGAGCGCGGCCACACCCTCGTCGCATCCGGCGGCGCCACGCGGACTGGTGCCGCTCGGCTGGCGGCGCGGGCTGCGCTTCGGATAGGGGCCGGCCTCGTGACGGTAGCCTCGCCTCCGGAGGCGCTTGGGGTCAATGCGGCCCATCTCACGGCCATCATGCTGCGGGGCTGCGACGGGCCGGAAGGGCTGAACACCATTCTGCAGGACCCGCGCTTCAATGCCCTGGTGCTGGGCCCGGCGCTCGGCATCCACGCGGGCACCCGGGCCATGGTGGCGGTCGCAGTCCATGCCCGGCGCAGTCTCGTGCTCGATGCCGACGCGCTGACGTCGTTCGAGGGGCTCGCCTCCGAGCTGCACGGGGCCTTACGGTATGCCCCGACGGTGCTCACGCCCCACGACGGCGAGTTCAACCGCCTGTTCAAGGGACACCCGGATCTCCTTGATCCTGCATCGAAACTTGAGCGCGTCCGCAGGGCCGCCGCTTATACGGGAGCTGTGGTGCTGCTCAAAGGGGCGGACACGGTCGTCGCCGCGCGGGACGGCCGCGCTGCAATCAACGAGAACGGCACGCCCTACCTGGCCACCGCGGGTTCGGGAGACACCCTCTGCGGCCTCATTGCCGGCCTGATGGCCCAGGGGGTGCCTGCCTTCGAAGCGGCCTGCGCCGGTGTCTGGATCCATGCGGAGGCGGGGGCGAGCTTCGGGCCCGGGCTGATCGCCGAGGATCTGGCGGAGCTGGTGCCGGGAGTGCTGCGGGACCTGCTCAGGTAACCTCGATCCAGGTCCACAGGCCCGCATCGAACCGCTCCAGTACGGTCGACGCCAGAAGCCACTTGCCGGGATTGTCCGCCACGAAGGCAATGCGGACGGTCTTGTTCTCCGGCACCTGGACCGTATCCAGCCAGTAGGGCTCCCAGCCATCGTCGAGAGCATGGAGGAGCCGGACGCTATGGCCGTGCAGATGGAGCGGCTGCATGAGGGCGGTCTGGTTCGTCAGGGTCAGCACGACGGGGCTGCCCCGCTTGACTTTGACGAGTGGGGCGCCGTTCGGCTTTCCCGCGGCTCCATTGATGGTCCATGGGAGGTTTGCTGCCTTCGGGTCCCCCCTGATCACCACGTCCTTGCGGGTGGCGTTCTGCAACTTGATCGTCTCAGGCAGCTTCGTGTTCGCCGGCAGCGGAGCGACGGCAGGCAGGGCCGGGCGCTTCTCGCCGGCGGTTGCAATTTCGAGGAGAGGCAGGCCGTCGCCAATCAAAGCCATCACGGCGCCGGTGGCGCCAGGCTCGGGGGCAAGGTCCATGAGCACGTCGTAGCGGGTGCCGGGCGCGAAGGGCAGGGAGGCTCTCAGCGGCTCGAAGGTGCTGGTCGGCTGCCCGTCGATGGCGATCACATATGCCTTGAGCCCGTCGAAGCGCAGGCGCATGGCGCGGGCATTGCAGGCATTGGCGAGCCGCAGCCGCAGGCGCCCGCCGGGCGGGGCCTCGATCCGTTGCGGCGTCGGCTTGCCGTTCAGGCTGAGCCAGCTCCCGAGCCGGCCGGCGGGGGCATTTTCCGCCGACTTGTTGAAGGGAACGAGCGAGCCATCGTCGGTCAGACTCCAGTCGTCGATCACCAGGGCGAGGTCTTGGTCGACCTGCGGAGGGTTGGCCTCCTCCACGATCAGCAGGCCCGATAGGCCACGCTCCTGAGGCTCGGCGCTGCCGCCGAGCACGCAGGGGCGGATCAGGAAGGTACCGGAATCGGGCGGGGCAAGGCGGTACTCGTAGGACCCGCCGGGCGCCGCCGGCTCCTGAGTCAGTCCGCCGACTCCGTCCATGCCGTTGGGGCCGCGAACCCCATGGAAGTGCAGGGACAGGGGCAGGGCGGTCTCGTTCCGCAGCTTCAACCGCAACTCGGCGCCATGTTTGATCCGTACCGCGGGGGCGAGCTGGCCGCTGAAGGTCCAGGCTTCGACCTCGCCGCTCGCATCCGGGCGGAGCCGCAGCTTGTCCGACTTTGCGGTGAGCTCCTGGACGGAGGAGCCTGCCTCCTGAGCCCAGGCTACCCGGGGGAGCCCGACGAGGGAGGTGGCAAGGCCGGCGGTGAGGGCGCGGCGGGTGATCATGCAGGGGGCTCGCGAATGGCTCGAGGGTGTCGGTACAGGTACAGCTTTGAACGTGAACGGCCAAGTTTGGTTGCCAATTGGCCGCACACGAACTTTTTTGATGCACACTTCCTCAACCATGCTATAGAGCCGCGTCCCGGAAGAGGGGCGCGTTCTCGCGCTGCTCCCGCGCGGGCGTGGCGGAATTGGTAGACGCACTGGATTTAGGTTCCAGCGACGCAAGTTGTGGGGGTTCGAGTCCCTCCGCCCGCACCAATCCCGTCAGGGTTGGATCCGGAGGCTCCGAGCGGCTCAGATGATGGCATGACGCCGCATCGGCCGGAGCCTGGATTTAAGTTTCTTTTCGAGTGGATGAAGGCGAACAGTACCATGCAGGTGACGGAAACACTGTCCCAAGGCTTGAAGCGAGAGTTCAAGGTCGTGCTCCCGGCCACCGAGTTGGAAGAGCGCCTGAACAGCGAATTGTCGACCCTGAAGGACCGGGTTCGGCTCAACGGGTTCCGTCCGGGCAAAGTGCCGGTTGGGCACCTGCGCAAGGTCTATGGCCGCTCCGTCATGGCCGACGTGCTGCAGAACGCCGTCAACGAGGCCAACCGCAAGATCGTCGAGGACAACAGCCTGAAGCTCGCCAACGAGCCCCAGGTCCAGTTCCCCGAGAGCCAGGAAGAGGTCGAGAAGGCCATGGACGCCAAGGGCGATCTGGCCTTCACCGTCGCCCTCGAGGTTCTGCCCGACTTCGAGCTGGCCGACCTGTCGGACGTCGCCGTCACGAAGCCTGTGGCCGAGGTCACCGACACCGAGATCAACGAATCGCTCGAGCGCATGGCCAAGCAGAACCGCTCCTTCGAGACGAAGGACGGCGAAGCGGTTTCCGGCGACCGGGTGGTCGTGGACTTCGTGGGCCGCATCGACGGGACCGAGTTCGAGGGCGGCAACGGTCAGGACATCCGGGTCGAGCTCGGCTCCAACACCTTCATTCCGGGCTTCGAGGACCAGCTCCTAGGCCTCAAGGCGGGCGACACCAAGCTCGTGAAGGTCACCTTCCCGGTGAACTACATGGCCGCTCACCTGGCCGGCAAGGATGCCGAGTTCGACGTGACCGTGAAGGAAGTCGAGGCTCCCGGCGAGCTGAAGATCGACGACGAGATGGCCAAGGGCTTCGGCATGGAGTCCCTGGACAAGCTCAAGGATGCGATCCGCGACGCCATCAAGCGCGACTTCGACGCCCAATCGCGCCGCAAGGTCAAGAAGGACCTCCTCGACTCCCTAGACGCCAAGTACAGCTTCGAGCTGCCGCCGACCCTGGTCGAGCAGGAGTTCACGGCCGTGTGGTCGCAGGTTGTGGGCGACATGAAGTCGAACAACCGGACCTTCGAGGATGAGGAAACCACCGAGGACGAGGCCAAGGCCGAGTACCGCAAGATCGCCGAGCGTCGTGTACGTCTCGGGTTGGTCCTTGCACAGATCGGTGAGAAGTCCGATATCAAGATTTCCGACGACGAGGTGACTCAGGCCCTCATCGAGCGGGTCCGCCAGTACCCCGGCCAGGAGCGCCAGGTTTGGGAGTTCTACCAAAAGAACCCGCAGGCCCTAGCTGAAATCCGGGCTCCTCTGTTCGAAGAGAAGGTCGTCGACCAGATCCTGTCCCAGGTGAAGGTGGACGAGCAGACCGTCTCCAAGGACGTGCTCTTCAGCGACGAGGACGAAGACGGAGAGAAATCCGGCAAGGGCGAGTAACGCTCCCTTAAGCGTCTCGTTGCTTGCATGACATGCACGGCCGCGGATTCGCGCGGCCGAACTGGAGCAGTGAGACAATGAGAGATCCGGTAGCGCTCTTTAACAATACGCTCGTCCCGATGGTGGTTGAGCAGTCGAACCGCGGCGAGCGGGCATTCGACATCTATTCGCGCCTCCTGCGCGAACGGATTATCTTCCTCACGGGCCCCGTCGAAGATTACTCGGCCTCGCTGATCGTGGCGCAGCTTCTGTTCCTCGAGGCCGAGAACCCGAAGAAGGAAATCTCCTTCTACATCAATTCGCCAGGCGGCGTGGTGACCTCGGGTCTGTCGATCTACGACACCATGCAGTTCATCCGCTGCCCGGTCTCGACCCTCTGCGTCGGCCAGGCTGCTTCCATGGGCTCCCTCCTGCTCACCGCAGGGGAGAAGGGCATGCGCTTCGCCCTCCCGAATGCCCGCATCATGGTCCACCAGCCCTCCGGCGGCTACCAGGGCCAGGTCACCGACATCATGATCCATGCCCGCGAGAGCGAGGCCCTCAAGCGCCGGCTGAACGAGATCTACGTCCAGCATACCAGCCAGCCCTACGAGGCCATCGAACGGGCCCTGGAGCGCGACAACTTCATGACCGCCGAGGCTGCCCAGGAGTTCGGCCTGATCGACCAGGTGATCGCCAAGCGTCCCGAGCCGGCAGCCACTCCGGTCTAACCCTTAAATCCTGGGGACAAATTCCTCCAGGGTGCGTCTTTTTGGCGGGCAATTCCGTTTCTATTGATCCCGTGCTCTGCGCGTGATTGCATGTGGATTCGGAACATGTGGCGATTTGATCGTTCAATTCTTAGCGACGGAACCTTTCGTTAGGCCCGTCGCTCATAAACTTAGAAGAAGTACTGGGCCGGAAGGGCCGTCCCGGTGCGGATTGGAGATGTGATAATGACCAAGGCTGGCGGCAACGACTCCAAGAGCACGCTGTACTGCTCCTTTTGCGGCAAAAGCCAGCATGAGGTTCGCAAGCTGATCGCTGGCCCGACGGTTTTCATCTGCGATGAATGCGTCGAGCTCTGCATGGACATCATCCGCGAGGAGTCGAAATCGTCTCTCGTGAAGTCCCGCGACGGGGTTCCGACCCCGAAGGAAATCAGCCGCGTTCTGGACGATTATGTGATCGGCCAGGAGCACGCCAAGAAGGTGCTCTCGGTAGCGGTCCACAACCATTACAAGCGTTTGGCCCACGCGACGAAGCACAACGACGTCGAGCTGGCCAAGTCGAACATCCTGCTGATCGGTCCCACCGGCTCGGGCAAGACCCTGCTGGCCCAGACCCTGGCCCGGATCCTGGACGTGCCCTTCACCATGGCGGACGCCACGACCCTGACCGAGGCGGGCTATGTGGGCGAGGATGTGGAGAACATCATCCTGAAGCTGCTCCAGGCCTCCGACTACAATGTCGAGCGGGCGCAGCGCGGCATCGTCTATATCGACGAGATCGACAAGATCTCCCGCAAGTCGGACAACCCCTCGATCACCCGCGACGTCTCGGGCGAGGGCGTGCAGCAGGCGCTCCTGAAGATCATGGAGGGCACCGTGGCCTCCGTGCCCCCGCAGGGCGGCCGCAAGCATCCCCAGCAGGAGTTCCTGCAGGTCGACACCACGAACATCCTGTTCATCTGCGGCGGCGCCTTCGCGGGCCTCGAGCGGATCATCGCCAGCCGCGGCAAGGGCACGTCCATCGGCTTCGCAGCCTCCGTGAGCTCCCCTGACGACCGCCGGACGGGCGAGATCTTCCGTGAGGTGGAGCCAGAAGATCTGCTGAAGTTCGGCCTCATTCCCGAGTTCGTGGGCCGTCTGCCGGTCCTGGCGACGCTGGAAGACCTCGACGTGGATGCCCTGAAGACCATTCTGCAGGAGCCGAAGAATGCCCTGGTCAAGCAGTACCAGCGCCTCTTCGAGATGGAAAACGTGCAGCTGACCTTCCAGGACGAGGCGCTGACCCTCATCGCCAAGAAGGCCATCGAGCGGAAGACGGGCGCCCGCGGCCTGCGTTCCATCATGGAAGGCATCCTGCTGGAGACCATGTACGACCTGCCGGGGCTCGACTCGGTTGAGCAGGTGGTGATCGGGCCCGAGGTGGTGGAGGGCAAGGCCAAGCCGCTCTTCATCCACGGCGAGCGCAACGATCAGGCCGCCAGCGCCAGCGCCTGACGGCGGCCAGGGGCTCCAGATGAACCCATCCGTTGCGGGCGATCTTCTTGAAAGGAAGGGCCCGCAACGCCACATTATCTCTTGCGCCGGAGCTGTCCGCTCATCTCCCGAGGGAGGGCCCGGCGTACCGGATGCAGCCCATAACAAGAGCCTGAGCAATCCGGTTATCCGTCTGAGGTCCAGCTCATGTGAGGGGATCCCCGGACGCAGTCAAAAGGAAGCCGTCTCATGACACAATCGAAGCCACGTCAGCCTGTTGTTCCAGGCTCGACCGGAACCTATGCGGTTCTGCCTCTGCGCGACATTGTTGTCTTTCCGCACATGATCGTGCCGCTCTTCGTCGGCCGCGAAAAGTCGATCCGCGCGCTTGAGGAGGTGGTCAAAGGAGACCGTCATATCCTTCTGGCAACCCAGATCGATGCGACGGACGACGATCCGGCAACGGATGCGATCTACAAGGTCGGGACCCTGGCCAACGTGCTTCAGCTCCTGAAGCTGCCCGACGGCACCGTGAAGGTGCTGGTCGAGGGCGCGAGCCGGGCCAAGGTGAAGACCTACACCCGCACGGACGAATATTACGAGGCTGAGGCCGAGGCCCTGCCGGACGCGCTCGGTGACCAGGTGGAGGCCGAGGCGCTCGCCCGCTCTGTGGTGTCCGAGTTCGAGAACTACGTGAAGCTCAACAAGAAGGTGTCGCCAGAGGTCGTGACCGCGGTGACCCAGATCGACGAGCCGGCCAAGCTCGCCGATACAATCGCTTCGCACCTGGCCATCAAGATCGCCGACAAGCAGTCGATTCTTGAGACCCCGACCGTCGCTCAGCGCCTGGAGAAGGTGCTCGGCATGATGGAGAGCGAGATCTCGGTTCTCCAGGTCGAGAAGCGCATCCGCACCCGCGTGAAGCGTCAGATGGAGAAGACGCAGCGCGAGTACTACCTCAACGAGCAGATGAAGGCGATCCAGAAGGAGCTCGGCGACGACGAAGGTCGCGACGAGCTGGCCGAGCTCGAGGAGAAGATCGAGAAGACCAAGTTCACGAAGGAAGCCCGCGAGAAGGCGATGGGCGAGCTGAAGAAGCTCCGCCAGATGTCGCCCATGTCTGCGGAAGCGACCGTCGTGCGCAACTATCTCGACTGGCTGCTCGGGATTCCGTGGAACCGCCGCTCGAAGATGAAGAAGGACCTAAAGGCCGCTCAGGATCTGCTCGATTCGGATCACTACGGCCTCGAGAAGGTCAAGGAGCGCATCGTCGAGTACCTGGCCGTGCAGCAGCGCGCCAACAAGCTCACGGGCCCGATCCTCTGCCTCGTCGGTCCTCCCGGCGTCGGCAAGACCTCGCTCGGCAAGTCGATCGCCAAGGCCACGGGCCGCGAGTTCGTGCGCATGTCGCTCGGCGGCGTCCGTGACGAGTCGGAGATCCGCGGTCACCGCCGGACCTATATCGGCTCGATGCCCGGCAAGATCATCCAGTCGATGCGCAAGGCCAAGACGTCCAACCCCCTCATCCTGCTCGACGAGATCGACAAGATGGGCATGGACTTCCGCGGCGACCCGTCGGCGGCCCTGCTCGAGGTTCTCGACCCTGAGCAGAACTCGACCTTCAACGACCATTACCTGGAGGTCGATTACGACCTGTCCAACGTGATGTTCGTGACCACGGCTAACACGCTCAACATTCCCGGCCCGCTTCTCGACCGTATGGAAGTGATCCGCATCGCGGGTTACACGGAGGAGGAGAAGGCCGAGATCGCCCGCACCCACCTGATTCCGTCGTCCATGCAGAAGCATGGCCTGGCGCAGAAGGAGTGGAAGATCGGCGATGAGGCTCTCCTCATGCTGATTCGCCGCTACACCCGCGAAGCGGGCGTGCGTAACCTCGAGCGCGAGCTGGCCAACCTCATCCGCAAGGCCGTGAAGGAGATCCTGATCTCCAAGGTCAAGTCGGTGGAGGTCACGACCGCCAACCTGCCAGACTTCCTCGGACCCCCGCGCTACCGCTACGGCGAGGCCGAGACGGAGGACATGGTCGGCGCGGTCACTGGTCTGGCCTGGACAGAGGTGGGCGGCGAGCTGCTGACCATCGAAGGCATCATGATGCCGGGCAAGGGCAAGATGACCGTCACGGGCAACCTTCGTGACGTCATGAAGGAATCGATCTCGGCTGCGGCATCGTACGTCCGCTCCCGGGCCGTCGATTTCGGCGTCGAGCCGCCCATGTTCGATCGTCGCGACATCCACGTGCACGTGCCGGAGGGTGCGACGCCCAAGGACGGTCCGTCGGCCGGCATTGCCATGGCCACAGCCATCGTGTCCGTCATCACGGGTATCCCGGTCCGTCGCGATATCGCCATGACGGGCGAGGTGACGCTGCGGGGCAGGGTTCTGCCCATCGGCGGCCTGAAGGAAAAGCTCCTTGCGGCTCTGCGCGGCGGCATGAAGAAGGTGTTGATCCCCGAGGAGAACGCCAAGGACTTGGTCGACATCCCGGCAAGCGTGAAGAACGGGCTTGAGATCGTCCCGGTCTCCATGATGGATCAGGTTCTCCACCACGCCCTCGTGCGCACGCCCGAGCCGATCGAGTGGGACGAAGCCTCGGTTCTTAAAGCCCCGAAGCCTGCTGTCGAGGACGACTCGACCGGGGTCGTGGCTCACTAAAACCCTGGCATGACGTAACGATAGGAGCCCCCGGACGCGAGTTCGGGGGCTTCTTTTTGGGAAAATGTGCCAATAAACGGCTGATTTCAGCCACTTCGGGGTTGCTTACGGACAAGCTTTGCGCCAAACGGAGGTCCCTGAAACGGGGACCATTTCCTTTTGCGCCTGCCGTGATCACTGGAGGATAAGACATGAATAAAGGCGAGCTCGTTGCGGCTGTCGCCGACAAGGTGGGCCTTTCGCGCGGCCAGGCTGGTGACGCGATCGACGCCGCCATCGAGGCGATCACCGGCGCTCTGAAGCAGGGCGACGAGGTGAAGATCGTCGGTTTCGGAACATTCGTGGTGACCAACCGCGCCGCCGGCGAGGCGCGCAACCCGCGCACCGGTGAGAAGGTCAAGGTCCCGGCTTCCAAGACACCGAAGTTCCGCGCCGGCGCTGGCCTGAAGGACGCCGTGAACGCGAAGTAATCGCTTTTTTCGCGGTGTTCGGTTGCGATGAGGGCCAACGGCGCTTGCGTTGTTGGCCTTCTGTTTTTATGTCAGGCCTGTCGGGCGGTTAGCTCAGCTGGTAGAGCATCGGTTTTACACACCGCAGGTCGGGGGTTCGATCCCCTCACCGCCCACCATTGTCCTATGATACCCTGCTATTCCTGCGGTGCCTCGTCAGGGCGAGCCGTTTTCATCCTCCGTCAGCCTGTCGAGCACCTTCTCCGGTGCCACATGCTGTTCCAGCTCTTCCAGGGTCGGATCGTCCGCTTCCTTGATGCCCAGATGCACGGCGATGGCTCGGGTCAGAGTCAGAAGCCGCGTGATCTCATGCTCGGACAGAAGGTTGGTCTGAAGATCGAGCTGAGAGCGGCGGTCCGCTTCGGCAGCCGCGCGGTTCTGGCTGATGAGGACGAAGGTGGAGAGAAAGATCGCTTCCACTGACGCAAAGGTCGCGAGGATGACGAAAGTCGGATCGAAGACCGGAACGCCGGGGATGATCCCAAGATTGACTGCAACCCAACCGCCGACCAGGGCAATGTGAACGTAGACGAAAACCATGCTGCCGGTGAAACGGGTGATGGCTTGGGCGATCCGGTCCTGAAGACTGGCTCTTCTCTCTTCCTCCTCACGCTTGAGACGCAAAGCGTCGATGTTCCGCTCCAGCACGGAGGCGAACATGTTCGGCTCAACGGGAGGGGTGCTCGGGCTCTCACGCCGTGCTTTGGATTCGGCAGGCCCCATGGTCTTTGTCACGGAATGTCTCTCCAAGCCTCGTTTCGGCTGGAGTCAAACGGTTGGTCAGCGCAAGAGTTCAGCCAGGAAAGGCTCACCCCATCCATGGGATGGAACGCCGCACCCGATGCATGAAACAATCTGTTTTCCCGAGGGTTGGACAAGATCCCTCCAAGGATTACTCCTGAGACTTGAACCCGCTCCAGCTTCAACTGGAGCGGGCTTTTTCCGTCGTCCGGCGCCTCAGCGCATGGTCTTCTGCATCTCTTCGAGCATGGCGATATGCTCTCGAATATGACCGCGGGCCATCTTGGCGACGTTCATGTGCTCACGGTTCTGCGGGTTGGACTGGAGATAGCGCTCCTGGACCTGCAGCAGGTCGCGGTGGCCCTGCAGCTGTGCTTCCAGGTACATCTTGTCGAATTCGGCGCCCGCCTGCTGGTTCTGCATCTTCTGCATCATGTCGCGGGCGCTGGCATCCATCTGCATAGGCGGCATGGTCGACTGACCCGACTGACCGCTCGCCGATCCTGTCGCGGCGGTTGCTCCAGGATCCATCATGGAGCGCAGGACTTCCGACAGGGTAGTCTGCTCCTGAACCTCGAAGTTGGCGAAGCGCTTGAGGTCGTCGTTGCGGACCTTGTTCATGGCCATGCGGCTGGATTCCAGAGCGACCATGCCAAGCTGCATGGTCTGCTGCATGTGCTGCATGTCGGCCTGGCTTATCTGGCCGGCAGCCCGGTTCATCGGCATGGCGCCCGAGGAGCCCGAGGGCATGGTTGAAGGGGAGCCGCTCGTCTGGGCGAGGGCAGGGGCAACGACTAGTGAGGCGGCCAAGCCGCCGAGAAGGGCGCGACGATCCATAGGTATCTCCTGCTGAACATCCCGGCTCGGCCGCGACACGCTGAGGAAGCGCTCGACTCTGGGCCGCCGTTGGGATGCGAACGCCGCTTGAGTCCGATGGTTTCAGCTGGGCTTTGGCCACTGGAGTTCACAGGATTGTGTGAAACCGCACATCAGAAATGCTGATGCGTAATATTATGTTGTTCATAAAAACCAAGAAGCTGAAGCCAGGGGTATGGGGGCTCAGTCTTCGGCGGTGCTGACATAGCTCGCTGAACGGAGGATGAGAATGGCAAGCATTCGTGTTCAGAGCAGCGGATACGGCTTCGGTACTAGGGGCAATGATAGGATTTACGGCGATGATCGGGTCAATATGATCTACGCCGATGCAGGCAATGACCGCCTCTATGGTGGAGGGGGCAACGATCACCTCGATGGAGAAGCGGGCCGAGATACCCTTACGGGCGGCGCTGGTTACGACGACTTCTACTTCGGGAGCCGGCCTTCGAGGAACGCGGTCGATGTGATTACGGACTACGACAAGAACTACGATGCGATCCTTCTGTCGAACGACATCTTCAAGGGCATTGGCGCCGCAGACAAGTGGATGAAGGCAAGCGCATTCTGGCAGGGCAGCAAGGCTCACGACAGAGACGATCGCATCATCTACAACTCCAAGAACGGGCTGATCTACTACGATCCTGACGGGACAGGCTCCAAGGGAGCTGTCCCCTTCGTGAAAGTGGGAAAAGGATTGAAAATGTCGGCTTCGGACTTCTGGGTAGAAGAGTTTTGACTTTTGGGAGCACAGCGGGGCCAATAAAGCTCCGCTGTGCTCGCCAGAGGCGTGAGCACGATACGGAGTGTTTTTGTGCTCCACTGGAATTTCGGGGTTGCGTGACCGCTCCTAAAAAGTTAGAGCATCCAAGCCTTTCGGCAGTCGGAGCGTAGCGCAGCCCGGTTAGCGCACTAGTCTGGGGGACTAGGGGTCGGAGGTTCAAATCCTCTCGCTCCGACCATTTATCCAAGGGCACGGGACCGGCGCCCTTCGCCTTCTTACCCTCTCTAACAGCAGAGCCTCGCCAGCACGGTTCGACCGAGCCGGGCTACCGCACCAGCGGCGTCCGGGCGAGCCGCACACGGGTCGTTGCATTGCCGCTCACCATGATGCGCGCTGCCTCGAATGAGGGCGGTGCGGTGCGGCCCGCACCATTGCTGAAGCCATAAGGTTCCTGCGGCAGGCCCCTCGAGTCCCGGTCGAGGCTGTTGTTGCCGTTCGTGTCCTGGAAGACCGCGACGGCGTAGGCTCCCTCCGGAACATCCGGGAACACCACTTGGAACTCCGCCGCCGGGGGTTGCACGGTCTGATTGTACCGGCACGATCCGAAATCCAGGGAACCTGAGCAGATGCCGATCAGGACGGGACCCCGGCCGGGACTGGCGCCTTCGACTTGCACGGTCAGCGGGGCCGCCTCCACACCGCTCGTGAGCATGAGAACGGTGATCATTCCGGTGATCGATCGCAGCATCGATAGCGCCTCTCCTGAAACATAAGGGCTTTGTACATCCGACCACGACGAACTTGGCGCTCGTCTTCAAGATTGCGAGAGCCTCCGGCACGTCCGGCGATCACGTGACGGCGTGCTCTTCCCGAAACCGAAATCGGAGCTAGGTTCCTGACGAGAGGCAGCCTGCCCGCAATCCCCCTGTCCCATGGAGGCAGCCATCGCAGCGCGTCATCACCTGTCGAGGATGCCGGAGCCTGCGGCGGCGCATCAGGGATCATCGATCGCGATTCTGGCCGAGGTGCAGGTCCGGTTGGGCGTACGGGAGGTTCTGCAGGGATTGAACCTGCTGCTACGGCAGGGTGAGATCTTCGCCCTGCTCGGGCGCAATGGGACCGGCAAGACGACCCTGATGCGCCTCCTGACCGGCCAGCTCAGGCCGACATCCGGCGAGGTGAGGGTCTTCGGAGGCGATCCCGGCCGGGAGGCAGCGCCGCGGCGGATGATGAGCCTGGTACCGCAGGACATCGCCCTCTACCCGCGCCTGACAGTCCGGGAAAACCTGGAGATCATGGCCGGAATGGCTGGCCTGTCGAAGCGCGAGATCCCCCTGCGGGTTGGCGAGGCCATGGGCCTGGTGCAGGTGGAAGGCCGGCAGCACGATCTGATCGACCACCTTTCCGGCGGGTACAAGCGACGGGCCAACATCGCCGCAGCCCTGCTGACGCGGCCCCGTCTTCTGCTTCTGGACGAGCCCACCGTGGGCGTCGATGTGGACGCCCGGCTGTCGCTGCACCGAACCTTGAGGCGGCTGCGGGATGACGGCACCTCGATTCTGCTCACGACTCACGACCTCGACGAGGCACGGGCCTTGGCGGATCGAATAGGGATTTTGGCATGGGGTAGGATGGCCGAAGAGGGACCTGTCGGCGACATCCTCCATCGCATGTTCGGGGACCGGCGCGAAGTTGTGGTGACATTGAGCCGGGAGCCGGAGGACAGCGTGAAAGGCGTTCTCGAACGGTCAGGGCTCGCGCCCACGGCCAACCCGCTCGAATGGACCTCGTGGTCGACAGGCCTGGAGGGTTTTGCACCCTTGCAGACTGCGCTCCGGCGGCATGGCGTCGATCTGCACGAGATCAGCCTGCGCGAGCCCGGGCTCGAGCATGTTCTGGCTCATGTCGAGGGATGGCGATCATGATCTTCGCGGCGGCGCGGGTCATGTTCCTGACCCTCCTCAGGGATCGCGGCGCGCTGGCCATGGCGTTCGTGCTGCCGCCGCTCATCTTCGTGATCTTCGCCGCAATCTTCTCCTCCGCCGGCGGTGACCAGCTCCGGCTTCATGTGGGTGTCGCCGATTTGGCGCGAACCCCCACCACGTCACAGCTCGTCCAGGTAATCCGTCAGGAGCCGACCCTGCGGGTCACCTACAGCCACGATGCATCGGCAGAGGATGTGCGCAGACTGGTGAAAGATGGCGCCGTCGATCTGGGACTCATCCTCCGGAGCGACCTGAACCAGCGGGGTGCCGGAGCACCCGTTCTCCTCGTGACCCATGAGGCGCGGGCAATTGCCGGTGCGATCATGGCCGGCCACCTGCAGCGGCTGCTCGCGATCCATATGCCGGATGTGGCCTTCGCCCAGGTGCTGGCAGACCTGGAGGCCATCGGGGGCATCACGTCCGAGCAGAGAATCTGGATCGACGAGACGTTCAAGGAGAAGGCGGACGAGACCCGCAGCGACCCGCGCATGCGTGATGCGGGGCTGGTCGCCAGTGAATCGGCCCTGCCACAGACCGCCGGTTGGGCCGTCTCGTATTACGCCGGCGCCGTTGCGGTGATGTTCCTGCTTCTGGCGGCCGTGCAGGGGGCGGTCGGGCTCATCGAGGAACGGCGCCTGGGGGTCTATGACCGTCTGCTGGCAGGACCCGGAGCCGTTGCGGCGATCATCCTGGGAAAGTTTCTGTTCCTCGTCGTTCAGGGAAGCGTGCAGGCGGCGCTGGTCTTTGCCGCGGCGTATCTTCTCTATGGGGTGGATTTCATCTCAACCTTCGGCCCTTGGCTCACCACGACCCTCGCTGTGGCCGCGGCAACTTCCGGCCTTGCCCTGAGCCTGTGCGTCGTCTGCTCCTCGCGCCAGCAGGCACAGGTTCTGTCGACCTTCGTGGTGCTTATCCTTTCGGCCGCCGGCGGCAGCATGGTCCCGCGCTTCTTCCTGCCTCCATGGCTGCAGGAAGCGGGATGGTGGACCCCGAACGCCTGGTCGATCCAGGCCTATTCCTCGGCTCTCACGCCGGGGGCGTCGGTGTCGTCCCTGTGGACCGCCTGGGCCGTTCTCATCGCAATGACGGCGGGGGCGCTGCTCTTCAGCCTGATGGTGTCGCTGCGGCGCCGCTCGATATGAACGCGTGGCGAGGCGGACCCTGCTTTCAGGGAGATGCCGCCTGTTCTTGTCTGTGACCTGACACCTGCCCGGGATCTCTCTTGTCCGCAGCCTCTACGGAGCGCAGTTCGAGTTCAGCCATCAAGCCATCCGCCAACTGCTGAAGCTGAATGCGGTCCGCATCGGAGAATGCCCGTGGCTCCATGTCGATGACGCACAAGGAACCCAGAACCAGACCTGAGGAAGAGCGCAGGGGGGCTCCGGCATAGAAGCGAATGCCCTTCTCGAGAACGAGCGGATTGTCCGTGAACCGGGGATCCTTGGTCACATCCTCCGAAACGACCACCTCATCTGCTGCCATGACGTGACCGCACACCGACGCCTCTCGCGGAAGGTGATGGGCCGCGTTTGGATCCGGCGGCTGGCCCGTCACACCGGGCATGATCGGGTGCTCGTCGGTGATCAGCGATACGAGCGCGATCGGAGCCCCGAACGCTTCAGCAACCCGTTTCGTGACTTCGTCGAACGAATGGGGCCGGCCTCCGGCGAGCCCTAACTGATGCAAGGCGGCTAGACGCTCGTGCTCGTCGTCGATAATTGCCGGCTTCTGGCCGCCTTCAGTAAAGGAAGTAGCCTGCTTGTTTGCAGCCCATGCGGTGACCTGGTTGATGCCGACCTCAAGTGAAAGAATGGCCGCATCGGCGGACATCTGCCGAGCCAGATCCTCCGTGTGAGTGCCCTGGGGCGGGGCGTTCCAGCAGCAGACCATGAGCTTCAGGTGCGGCGCTCGCCGGCGAAGGCGGCGGCAGATGTAGCGGGCGAAGACCTGCGGCTGCGGGTGGAGATAGGACAGGCAGACGACCTCCACCCCGGTGAGATCGAGCTGCGCCAGAGCGCCTTCGGTCACTGAGATCGGCGGCAGGACCCGCGCTCCCGTTCCGTTTTCCTGCAGCACCTGGGCCAGCATTTCGGCCGCGGCCCGATCAAGCTCGGTACGGCCTGCGATGCAAAGCACCGGCGCGGCCGCGGGCGGGTTCGTGTCGGCGACGTTCGCCTCTTCGGAGGAGGTGGCCTTTTCCTGAATGTGCTCTTCGACCTCCCGCACCACGCAGATGGCGGTGTTCGCGACGAGGCGCCGGTAATTCGTGTCGGTCGTGCTGCGCTGGCGGTCGTTTTCGGCCAGACGCAGGGCCGGAATGGCCACGTGATCGTAGAACGCGCGGGAGGAGTGCTCGTCCACGTAATCCTCGGCGATCTCGACCGCTTCTTCGAGGTTTCCGGCCAGCAGGCGCTGGTACAGGCGCTCCTCCGGGGCGAGCACGGGATCGCTGCCGAGAAGAACGCCCAGAAATTCGAGCTGCGGCACGTAGCGCCCGATCACCACGAGGCAAACGGTCAGGGGTGTGGCGAGAAACAGCCCGACAGGTCCCCACAGGGTGGTCCAGAAGATCGCCGCCATGATGATGGCAAGGGAAGACAGACCCGTGCTGGAGCCATACAGCCATGGCTCGATGACGTTGTTGCTGACGAGTTCGGCAAAGAGAAACAGCCCCACAACCCAAAGCAGCATCGACCAGCCTGGGTCGACTGCAAAGGCGAGCGCGATAGGAAAGCTGGCTGCCAGGAAAGGGCCCAGATATGGGACGAAGCGCAGCAACGCTGCCAGTAGTCCCCACAGCACGGCATTGGGAACGCCGATGAAGTAGAGCGCGATCCCGATGGGGATTCCATAGGTCATGTTGACCATGAGCTGCATCAGCAGGTAGCGGCTGACTCGTGCCGCCGCGTCGTTGAGCGCTTGGGTGCTCTTCTGAAGATCGCCAGCGCCGGCGAGCTTGATGAATCGGTCGCGCAGATCTTCCTGTTCGAGCAGAATGAAAATCACGAAGATGATCACCAGGCCAGCGGTGGCCAATGGCGCGAGGAGGGGACCGACAATGGTCTGAATGATCTCGAGCGGCTGGGACTCAGCACGCTCGAGCCTGACTGTGATCGGTTCCTGTGGAGCAGGAGAGGTGCCCAGAGCCGTGCCGGCCTGCTCGGCTGCCTTGTCGGTGGCCTTCTCCGCTCCCGAGATTTCCTTGCTCAGGTCTTGGATGGTCGTGGTGACTTTGTCCACAACCCCGCCTCCCGGAGCGGAGGTCTGCAAGGTGCGGATCTTCTCCGTGATCGTCGTCTGATAGCTCGGGAGATTGTTGGCGAGCTGCACGAGCTGGCTGCCAACGACGTAGGTGAGGCCCCCGATCAGGATGAAGGCCAGCGTCACTGCAACCAGCGCAGCAGCAATCCTCGGCAGCTTCAGTCGCCGGAGCCGGTTAACGAGAGGGGTCAACGCGAAGCTTAGGAGAATGCCGACCGCGAAGGGAATGAAGATATCCCGGCCAAAGTAAAGCCCGCCTATCGCCAGAACGACGCCGCCTGCGGTCAAGAGCGAGGAACCTGCAGGCGGTGGAGCAGGCTGAGGGGCGGGGAGTGCCGGGTCAACCATGCACGGGTACTTTCCAGTTGAGCTTTCCTGCAGACAACTCGGCAGCACCCTGTTAGATCCGGGACCCTCCTGCGCCCCTGGATGCTCGTCTGCCTTTCAGATGGGCTCAGGTTCCCTTCGATGCCCGGCGCCATCCATCGAGGTCGTCGAGGGACAGGTTGGAGCCGCAGAGCACGAGGCCGATCACGCTGTCGTCGGGCAGGGATGGCGCGATCGTGTCTGCCGCGGTCAGCACGCAGGCGGCCGCCGGCTCGCAGAGGAGCTTCTCCTTCTGCAGAAGCCAGCTCACGTCCGCGATCACAGGCTCGTCCTCCACGAGGAGGATTTCCTTCAGGAAGAGCTTGGCGCCCGCGACTGTCCTGTGGGTCGCAAACGGAGCGCCGAGGGTTCTGGCAATCGATGTCGGGCGGATCGCGACCGGTTCGCCGGCCTTGAGCGCCTCCGTCATGGTCGGCGCGCCGACGGTCTCGACGCCATAGACCGTGACCGAGGGCCGCTTCGCCTTCAGGGCTGCCGCGACGCCGGACATGAAGCCGCCGCCGCCGATGGAGACGAAGACGTGGGTGAGATCGGGGATGTCCTCCAGGAATTCGAGCCCGAGAGTGCCATGGCCCGCAATGATCGCCGGGTCGTCGTAGGGATGGACGAAAAGCCGTCCCTGGCGCTGGTACTCCTCCGCCTTGGCGAAGGCCTCGGCCGCGTCGTCGCAGAGTTCGATGCGCGCGCCGTACTTCGTCGCGAGATCGACGTTGAAGCGCGGCGTGACCTTCGGCATCAGCACGAGGGCGTCGAGGCCGAGGGTGCCGGCCACCTGCGCGACCGCGATGGCATGGTTGCCGCCCGACACCGTGACGAGCCCGCGACGGCGCTCCTCGTCGCTCAGGGTCAGCACCTTGTTGAAGACTCCGCGCACCTTGAACGAACCGGCAAGCTGCAGCGCCTCCATCTTCAGGGCCGTGCGCCGGCTGAGCCGCGCCGAGACCTCGGGGCTGTCGAAGGCGGGCGTACGCCGGACGCGTCCGGCGACGCGGCTGCGGGCGGCTTCAATATCGGCGAGCGTGACGTCGAACGTGGTCATAGTGTCTCCGTCGGAGCGGAATGGGAGGAGGGGGCGGATCATGGTGGCGTGGGGCCTGCCGCGTCAACAGGCACGGCATCCGCTGACGGGCGATAATTCCGGCTTGACCGGCCGCGCCATAGGGTCGGATGCTCGCGACTGTCCTAGGGAGAAACATGACATGTCCTTATCGCCCCGCGAGATGCTCGCGCGTCTGGTTGCCTTTCCGAGCATTTCGACGAGCAGCAATCTCGACATCATCGGGTTCTGCCGGGACTGGCTGAACAGCCATGGGGTGGAAAGCACCCTCGTGATGAGCCCGGAGGGCGACAAGGCCAATCTCTATGCCAGCATCGGCCCGAAGGTTGAGGGCGGAATCGTGTTCTCCGGCCATACGGACGTGGTGCCGGTGGAAGGGCAGAACTGGACCACCGATCCCTGGACGCTGACCGAGAAGAACGGTCGCCTCTATGGGCGCGGCGCAACCGACATGAAGGGCTTCGACGCTCTCGTGCTGGCGCTGGTGCCTGAGATGGTGAAAGCGCCCCTCAAGCGGCCTGTCCATATCGCGCTCTCCTATGACGAGGAGATCGCCTGCCGGGGCGCGCCTTCCATGGTGGAGGCCATGGCGCGGTCGATCCCGACCCCGGCCGCCGTGATCGTCGGGGAGCCGACCCGGCATTCTGTGGTGACGGGCCATAAGGCATCCGTTCAGCTTCGCACTCAGGTGACGGGCTATGCCGTTCATTCCAGCCGGATCGACCAGGGTGTGAGCGCGGTCATGAATGCCGCCCGGCTCGTCACGTGGCACGAGGATGTCATGGAGGAAAACAGGCGCAGGGCTGATCCGGCCAACCCTTTCGAACCCTCCTATACCACGCTGCATTGCGGCATGCTGGCCGGCGGCATCGCGGCCAATGTGGTGTCCTCCTCCGCATGGTTCTTCAGCGATATCCGTGCCATTCCGACCGAGAGCCCGCGTGATTTCGTCGATCGCTACCAGGCCTATATCCGCGAGGTGATCGAGCCCAGGATGAAGGCGATCGCTCCCGAGACCGGCGTCGCTGTCGAGCTGATCGCCGAGATTCCGGGGCTCAGGCCGGAGACCGACGGTGCGGCCGAGAGCCTTATGCGACGCCTTACGGGGGACAACGGCACCCATGTGGTCTCTTACGGAACAGAAGCCGGCCTGTTCCAGCGGGCCGGTTGGTCGACCGTCGTGTGCGGCCCAGGGGACATCGCCCAGGCCCACCAGCCCGACGAATACATCGAGGTCAGCGAAATGGAGGCGGGTGAGCGTTTGCTGCGGCGCATCATCGGCGAGCTCTCTGCCTAAATGGTAAGCAGGGAGATGGAAGACGGGACTAGACCACCGGCCACTTTCCTGCCTAACTTCATGCCCGACGGAAGGAACACGGCCCAAGCCGGGCTTCCGACAAGAAGAACTCCGCGCAAAGACGTGGAGCTTCCAGAGGAGAAAGACATAACATGACGAAGCGTTCGAAATTTCTCGCTGCCACGGTTGCGACGCTCATGGTCGGCGCAGCCCTGCCGGCGATGGCGGTAACCCTCCGCTATGCCAACCAGGGCGACCTGAAGTCGCTCGATCCCTATACCCTCAACGAGACCACCACGATCGCGCATCACGGTCACGTCTATGAGGGTCTGACCAAGCGCGGCAAGGATCTTGCCATCGTGCCCGGGCTCGCCGAGCGGTGGGAGATCAGCGAGGACGGCCTGACCTGGCGGCTCTTCCTGCGCAAGAACGTGAAGTTCCACAACGGCAACCCGTTCAACGCCGACGATGTGATCTTCTCGGCGACCCGCGTGCGTGCGCAAGGATCCAACTTCCAGACCCGCGTGCCGAGCGGCTCCGAATGGGTGAAGGTGGACGACCACACGGTCGACGTGAAGCTCAAGACCCCCAATCCCATCATGAACGCCCAGTGGGATACCTGGTACATCATGGACAAGGAGTGGGCGGAGGCGAACAACAGCGTTGCTCCGACTCCAGCTGCCGCAACAACGCCGAGCTTCGCTTCGCTGAATGCCAATGGCACCGGCCCGTTCAAGATCGAAAGCCACCAGCCCGGCGTGAAGACCGTCTTCAAGCCGAACAAGGAATGGTGGGACAAGGCCGAGCACAACCTGGACGAGATCGTCTTCACCCCGATTGCCTCCGATGCGACCCGCGTTGCCGCGCTACTCTCCGGCGAGGTGGACGTGGTGGAGCCGGTTCCGATCCAGGACGTCCAGCGCGTCAACAGCAGCGCCAACGCGAAGGTGCAGGCCGGTCCCGAGCTGCGCACCATCTTCCTGGGCTTCGACCAGACCCGCGACGAGCTTCTGTTCTCCAACGTGAAGGGCAAGAACCCCTTCAAGGACAAGCGCGTGCGCGAGGCCTTCTACAAGGCCATCGACATCGAGACCATCAAGTCCCGCGTCATGCGCGGCATGGCGACGCCTTCTGCTCTCATGATCGCGCCGCAGCTCTTCGTGCATTCGAAGGACTTCGAGCGACCCAAGCACGATGTCGAGGCTGCCAAGAAGCTCCTGGCCGATGCCGGATATCCAAACGGCTTCGAGGTCGGCATGGACTGCCCGAACGACCGCTACGTGAACGACGAGGCGATCTGCCAGGCTGTCGTGGGCATGCTGGCCCGCGCCGGCGTCAAGGTGAACCTCATGGCTCAGCCCAAGGCGCAGTACTTCGCCAAGGTGCTGAAATCCGGCAACTACAACACCTCGTTCTACCTGCTGGGCTGGACGCCAGGCACCTTCGACAGCCACAACGTGCTGTTCGACATCCAGGGTTGCCGCGACAACGCGCAATCCTCCCGCGGCGAGTCGAACCTCGGCAACTACTGCAACAAGCAGCATGACGAGCTGACCGACAAGATCCTGGTCGAGAGCAACAAGGAAAAGCGCGACCAGATGATCAAGGACGCCTTCAAGATCTCGACCGACGATTATTCCTACATCCCGCTGCACCAGCAGGCTCTCGCCTGGGGCGTCTCGAACAAGGTGTCGCTCACCCAGCGCGCCGACAACCAGGTGCTGCTCTACTGGGCCCAGAAGAAGGAATAGTCCGCGCCTGATCGCATGTCCCGGGCAGCGGACTGCCCGGGACAATTCATTCGAAGGCCCCGGACGGGCAAGCTCGTCCGGGGCGTAGCGATCAAGAGATTGTACATGTTTGCTTTCATCATCCGGCGAGCCCTCCAGGCCATCGGCGTTCTTCTGGCCGTCGGGTTCATTTCGTTCGCGATGTTCCGCTTTGCCGGTGACCCGGTGAACCAGATCGTTTCCCTCGACACGCCCGCGGCGGAGCGGGAGCAGGTCCGCCGCTCTCTCGGATTGGATGATCCGGTTCCCGTGCAGTTCGCGCGCTATCTGTCCAGAGCCGTGCAGGGCGAGTTCGGCGTCTCCTATCAGTTCCGGCAGCCGGTTTCCGACCTCCTGGCCGAACGCATGCCGGCGACCCTGGAGCTCGCCTTCTGCGCCACGGTCTTTGCCATCGGCTTCGGCGTGCTGATGGGCGTCTATTCGGGACTGAAGCGAGACAGCTTTCTGGCCAAGGTATTCCAGACGATCTCACTGATCGGCATCTCGCTGCCCACCTTCCTTATCGGCATTCTGCTGATCTATCTCTTCTCGGTGATCCTCGGCTGGCTTCCGTCCTTCGGACGCGGCGACACGGTTCGCCTGGGCTGGTGGTCGACGGGGCTTCTCACCACCTCAGGTCTGAAGGCTCTGATCATGCCTTCGATCACCCTGGGCCTTTTCCAGATGACCCTGATCATGCGAATCGTCCGGGCCGAGATGCTCGAAGTGCTGCGCACCGACTACATCAAGTTCGCGCGGGCGAGGGGTCTTACCACACGGGCCGTTCATTTCGGCCATGCGCTCAAGAACACGCTGGTTCCGGTCATCACCATCGTGGGGCTGCAGTTCGGCTCAGTCATCGCCTTCGCCATCATCACCGAGACCGTGTTCCAGTGGCCCGGCATGGGCCTGCTGTTCGTGCAGGCTGTGCAGAACGTCGACATCCCGATCATGGCTGCCTACCTGATGCTGGTGGCGCTGATCTTCGTGGTGATCAATCTCGCGGTCGATATCCTCTACACGGTTGTCGACCCCCGTCTGAGAACGTCCATCCGGCAGCCGGCCTGAGGAGGGAACCATGGCAGACGCAATCCAAGCGGCGCCCGCGCCCCAATCAGCACCGACAACCTGGGCTGGCCGCTTTCTCGACAGCGACGTCTGGGCAAGCTTCAAGCGATCGAAGCTCACCATGGCGGCCGCCTTCCTGACTGGCCTCTTCATGGCCTCCGCCATCCTGGCCGGGGTCCTGTCGCCGCAGGATCCCTTCGATCCGGCGCAGCTGGAGCTCATGAACAGCCGGCTTCCCCCCATTTGGGATGCGGAAGGGCAGATGCCTTACATGCTGGGTACCGACGAGCAGGGCCGCGACATCCTTTCGGCTATCCTATACGGCCTGCGGATATCCCTCACAGTCGGGATCATGGGTGTCGCCTTTTCCGCCACCCTTGGGATTACCCTCGGTCTCATTGCCGGATATATCGGCGGCACAGTGGATGCCATCATCATGCGCATCGCCGATGTGCAGTTGACCTTTCCGGCCATTCTGATCGCTCTTCTCATTGATGGTGTGGTGAAGGCCGTTCTCGGCGGCCAGCTCGACGAGATGACGACCCTGTCGGTTCTGGTCTTCTCCATCGGCCTCAGCTTCTGGGTGCAGTACGCCCGCACCGTGCGCGGTTCGGTGATGGTGGAAAAGAACAAGGATTACATCGCCGCGGCCCGTCTGATCGGCCTTCCAGCACCGGTCATCATGGTGCGCCACGTCCTGCCCAACGTCCTGGGCCCGGTCCTGGTGATCGCCACCATCAATCTGGCGCTGGCCATCATTACCGAGGCGACGCTCTCGTTCCTCGGCACCGGCATGCCGGAGACGATGCCGTCGATCGGTACCTTGATCCGCATCGGCAACAACTATCTGTTCTCGGGCGAGTGGTGGATCGTGGCCTTCCCCGGCATTGCGCTCGCGCTTCTCGTGCTTGCCATCAATCTCCTGGGCGATTGGCTGCGCGATGCGCTCAATCCGAAGCTGCGATGAGAGGCGGCATCCATGACACAACCAGTCCTCTCCGTCCGTGACCTGCGCGTCGAGTTCGTCACGCGGCGCGGCATCCTCAAGGCCATTGACGACATTTCCTTCGACATCGCCAAGGGCGAGGTGCTCGGGGTCGTCGGTGAATCCGGCGCCGGCAAGTCGGTGACGGGCTCGGCCGTCATCGGCCTCATCGACCCGCCGGGCCGGATCGCCGGAGGCGAGATCCTGCTGTCGGGCATGCGCATCGACAATCTTCCCCCCGAGGAGATGCGCCGGGTGCGCGGCAAGCGCATCGGCATGATCTTCCAGGATCCGCTGACCAGCCTCAATCCGCTCTACCGGGTGAGCGAGCAACTGATCGAGACCATCCGCACCCACACGCACCTCTCCGCTTCTGCCGCTCGCAAGCGCGCCATCGACCTCCTGGCTGAGGTCGGCATTCCGGCACCCGAGAGGCGGATCGACAGCTATCCGCACGAGTTCTCCGGCGGCATGCGACAGCGCGTGGTGATCGCTCTCGCCCTGTGCGCCGAACCTGAACTCATCATCGCCGACGAGCCGACGACGGCTCTCGACGTTTCCGTTCAGGCGCAGATCATCTCGCTCCTGAAGCGCCTCGGGCGCGAGCACGGAACGGCCATCATGCTGGTCACGCACGACATGGGCGTCATCGCCGAAACGGCCGACCGGGTCGCCGTGATGTATGCGGGTCGAATCGCCGAGATCGGGCCTGTGCGGGACGTGGTGCAGAACCCGCTGCATCCCTATGCCAAGGGGCTCATGGGGGCGATTCCCTCCCTCGAGAGCGATGCGGACCGCCTCGTGCAGATCCCCGGTTCCATGCCGCGCTTGTCGGCGATCCCACCCGGCTGCCCGTTCAACCCGCGTTGTCCCTACGTGTTCGACCGTTGCCGTGTCGAGAGGCCGGAGCCGATCCAGCACAGCGAGCACCGGGTCGCCTGCCATCTCTACGATCAATCTGCCGTCCGGTCGGAGGCCGTCGCGTGACCGAGCGTTCATATGTCGAAGTCAAAGACCTGCGCCGCGAGTTCGACGTCTCGAAGCCCTGGCTCAACCGGGTGCTGGAAGGTGGCGAGAAGCAATACCTGAAAGCGGTCGACGGCGTTTCCTTCTCCATCGCCAAAGGCGAGACCTTTGCGCTCGTCGGCGAGTCCGGCTCGGGCAAGTCGACGGTGGCCCGCATGGTCGTGGGCCTCCTCCCGCCCACGAACGGCGAGGTGGTGATTGACGGCGTCTCCATGTCCAGCAGGGCGGCCCTCGCCGAGCGCCAGCGGCTGCGCCGACGCATCCAGATGATCTTCCAGGACCCCTATGCCAGCCTAAACCCCCGCTGGCAGGTCGACCGCATCGTCGCGGAGCCGATCCGGGCCTTTCGGCTGATCGAGAGGGAGAAGGACATCACGGACCGCGTCGGCGAACTGCTCACCCTGGTCGGTCTTCATCCGGCGGATGGAAAGAAGTACCCGCACGAGTTCTCGGGTGGCCAGCGCCAGCGCGTCGCGATCGCGCGCGCGCTCGCGTCGAACGCGGAGTTCATCGTCTGCGACGAGCCTACATCCGCCCTGGACGTGTCCGTGCAGGCGCAGATCCTGAATCTCATGCGCGACCTGCAGGATCGACTCGGCCTGACCTACCTGCTCATCAGCCACAACCTCGCCGTCGTGCGCCACATGGCGAGCCGGATCGGTGTCATGTATCTCGGACGCATCGTGGAGATCTCCAACGGACGCGAACTCTTCGCGCAGCCGAAGCATCCCTATACCCGGATGCTCCTCGATGCCGTTCCGGATGTGGGCATGACCGGTCGCCAGCGGGTCGCCGTGAGCGGCGAGATCCCGAACCCGATCAGTCCCCCCTCCGGCTGCACCTTCAACCCGCGCTGTCCCTTCGCCAACGAACGGTGCCGGGCCGAAATTCCGCCGCTCCTCGGCGGCGTCGCCTGCCACGCCATTCATGAAGGGCGCTTGGCCGTGGATGCCGCCGCATGAATGAACGCTCTGAGAATAGTTGACTCCATCAACTGTTTGGCGGAGTCTGAAGGACAGGGGAGGCGGCTATGTCTCGACTGTCCAAACTGCCTGCGCATGAGCGGGTCGACCAGGTTAGGCGGTTCAACCGTTTCTATACGCGCCATATCGGCCTTCTGAACGAGGGGCTTCTCGACAGCGAGTATTCCCTGACCGAGGTCCGCGTTCTCTACGAACTCGCCCATCGCAAGCCGCTGACCGCAGCGGCGCTCGGCCAGGATTTGGGTCTCGATCCGGGCTATCTCAGCCGGATCCTCAAGAAGTTCGACGGCCGCGATCTTCTTCAACGGACCCGCTCGGAGGATGACCGGCGCCAGGTCTTCCTGTCTTTAACCGATGCCGGACGTGAAGCCTTCGAGCCCCTCGACAGGGCTTCCGCCGATCAGATCGGCGCCATGCTGTCGAAGCTCTCAAGTGCCGAGCAGGAGAGGCTGGTGCAGGCGATGACCGTCGTGGAGCGCCTCATCAGCGGCTCGGCGTCGGAGGCTCCTTACATCCTGCGCCCGCATCGGGTCGGCGACATGGGCTGGATCGCGCACCGGCAGGGGCTCCTCTACGCTCAGGAATATGGATGGGACGAGACCTTCGAGGCTCTGGTCGCGGAGATTGCCGCCGCGTTCGTCAAGAACTTCGATCGGGAGCGGGAGCGCTGCTGGATTGCGGAACGGGACGGCGAGATCGTCGGCAGCGTCTTTCTGGTGCGTCATTCGGACGAGGCTGCAAAACTCCGGCTGCTCTATGTGGAGCCCTCAATGAGGGGACATGGCCTCGGACGCCGGCTGGTCGATGAATGCATCGCGTTCGCCAAAGCCAAGGGATACCGCACGCTGACCCTTTGGACCACCGACGTGCTGGCGGCAGCTTGCGGGATTTATCAAGCCGCAGGCTTCAGGTTGGTGAAGGAAGAGGCTCATCATTCCTTCGGTCAGGATCTCGTCGGTCAGACTTGGAATCTCGACCTGTGAGGCGGCATCAAGCCCTTGCCTTCGCGGCCGCAGCGGTCACGGGTGTGCAGGTCGGGGCTGCCCTCGTGGCGAGCCGCTTCGTCATCTACGATATCGGCCCGGCATCCCTGGCTTTCCTGCGCTATGCCATCGCGGTTCTGTTTCTTGCACCATTCGTGATTGCGGGCGGGCGGGTGCGGTTCGCACCGCGCGATCTCCTCGCCGTGATGGGACTCGGGATCGTTCAGTTCGGCATACTCATCGCGCTTCTGAACCTTGGTCTCCAGTTCATCTCGTCCACCCGCGCGGCGCTCCTGTTTTCCACTCTTCCGCTGATGACCATGATCGCCGCAGCCTATCTTGGACGCGAGCGCCTGACGGGGACAAAGTCGGCTGGTGTGACATTGACCGTGGTGGGTGTCGCAATCGCCTTAGGCGAGAGGCTGATCACCGACAGCGGCGCGAGCGATGGTCTTGGAGCGCTTCTTGTCCTGGCGGCTGCACTCTGCGGTGCCGTGAGTTCCGTGTTCTACCGGCCGTATCTCTCACGTTATCCCACGCTGCCAGTCGGAGCTTCGGCGATGCTGGCCTCGGTCGCATTCCTGGCTGGTCCGGCAGGCCTGGAGGGGCTCTTCACGGAAGGAGCGCGTCTCGACCAACGTGGCTGGATCGTCGTCCTGCTGATCGGTCTCTCAAGCGGCATCGGCTATGTTCTGTGGCTATGGGCGCTCAAGAATACAACCCCGACCCGAGTGACCGTTTTCCTCTCGCTCAGCCCCATCACGGCATCTCTGCTCGGTGCGCTCATCCTCGACGAGCCTTTCACGCCTGGTGTCGTTCTCGGACTCGCCGGCGTCGTGAGCGGACTTTGGCTTGCCACGAGAAGCGGCGCAGATGAGGCCCGGGGAACCTAAGATCAGATGCTCATCGCACACGAGGCGTCGGCGAGATTCAGTGTCATCCACGAAATCTATCAAACTCCGCATGCGCAGCGACTTCCCCGCGTGAAATCCCTGGTGCTCAAAGATGTCATGTTTTGAGGTCGATGGTTCGCTTACTCGTGTATATCACAAGCTGAATTCAAGCTTGTTTGGAATTGTTTTAGAATACCTTGGTGTCCGTGCCTGACATAGCGTAGCTACGAATACCGTTCATCTTTCATTGGCGTTGCATTAGGCTTGGCGATATGAAAGCTTAGCCTTCATAGATCCACCAATCACATCTCTGTGCGTGGAAAATACGCTTGGAAACCAATCGGCTCTTATGCGTTAAGCCTGTGTTCTTATGGCGAGAAGCCATGCCTAAACCAAGCACAGGAGACTTCTATGAAGAGGATCGCACTCATCGCTGGCGCTGGTCTGATGGCCCTTTCGGGTGTTGGCACGGCCGTTGCCCAGCCGGTTTCCGGGACGCCGGATTCCCTGTTCCCGCACGCCGCTCCGCACGAGATCCGCTGGATCAACGGTGTGCCGTGCCGGACCATTTATGACTATGGTTCGAAGACCCGGATTCCCGTTGCTTGCGCCGGTCCGGTGGCGGGTGCTTCGGCTGCCCCGATGGCCATGGAGGGCGACGTGGTTTCAACCGGCAGCATCGCCCCGGCTCCTGTTGGCCCCATGATGGGTGCGCCCGTGTCCGGCACCCCGAATTCGCCGTTCCCTTATGCAGCGCCACACGAGATCAGAACGGTGAATGGCGTGCCTTGCCGTACCGTTTATGACTACAGCTCGAAGACTCGGATCCCGGTCGCCTGCGCGCAGTAACCTCCGGGCTTACTAAGGGAGGGCGTGGATCCCAGGGGTCCGCGCCCTTTTTCTTGATGTTGCCATGAGCTTTCCTGCCCAGGCGATCAGTCTATTCAGCCGCCTGTCTGAGAGGCAGGAAGCCGATAGCCTGGCGCTGCGGCCCTGTCTGCTTGAGGGTGCCGACCAGCCCTTCATATTCCCGCTCCATCTCCGGTGTGACGGAGGGGCGCGTCTCACGCAGGGCATGTTCGAAATGGGCCATGGTCACGCTCTGTGCCTGAAGCGACTCCCGAAGGGCGAGGAGGCCGGCCCGGCGCGTCAGGTCCTCGAGGTCGGCTCCCGTATACCGGTCCGTCCGTTCTGCGATGGCATTCAGATCGACATCGGGCCCCAGAGGCATGGTTTTGGTGTGGATGCCGAGAATATGCCGGCGGCCACCGACATCGGGGACCGGCACATAGATCAATTCATCGATGCGGCCCGGCCGCAGCAGAGCAGGGTCGATGAGGTTGGGCCTGTTCGTCGCCGCCATCACCACGACGCCTTGCAGTTCCTCGAGACCGTCCATCTCGGCCAGGATCGTATTCACCACCCGCTCAGTAACGGCGGGCTCTCCGAAGCCGCCTCCACGGGCGGGTGCAAGGGAGTCAATCTCGTCGATGAAGATCACTGCCGGGGCAACCTGACGGGCACGGGCGAAGAGCCGCGAGACCTGCTGCTCGGACTCGCCATACCACTTGGACAGGAGGTCCGAAGACTTGGTCGCCACGAAATTGGCTTGGGCCTCCCGGGCGACCGCTTTCGCCAGCAGGGTCTTGCCGGTGCCAGGAGGGCCGAACAGCAGGAAGCCCTTGGCCGGCCGTATCCCAAGCCGAAGGAACGCTTCCGGGCTCTTGAGGGGAAGCTCCACGCCTTCGCGCAGGCGTGTCCGCGCCTCCTCGACGCCGCCGATGTCGTCCCAGGTGACGTTAGGCACCTGGATCATGATCTCGCGCAGGGCGGATGGCTGGACGCGCTTCATCGCGTTGACGAAATCCTGCCGGTTCACCTGGAGGCTCTCGAGCACATTGGCCGGAATGCCGTCCCGTAGATTGATGCCGGGCAGAATGCGCCTCAGGGAATCCATCGCAGCCTCCCGGGAGAGAGCTGCGAGATCGGCGCCGACGAAGCCGTAGGTGGTGCGGGCGACCTCATCGAGGTTCACGTCTTCCGCGAGGGGCATGCCGCGGGTGTGAATACCGAGGATCTCCCGGCGACCCGGCTCGTCCGGCACCCCAATGACGATCTCACGGTCGAACCGGCCGGGGCGGCGCAGGGCCTCGTCGATGGCCTCGCGTCGATTGGTGGCGCCGATCACCACGATGTTCTGGCGCGGCTCCAACCCATCCATCAGGGTGAGAAGCTGCGCCACGATGCGTCGCTCGACCTCGCCCGTCACTTCCTCGCGCTTGGGCGCGATGCTGTCGATCTCGTCGATGAAGATGATGGCCGGCGCATTCTGCTGCGCCTCCTGGAACACTTGGCGCAGCCGCTGCTCCGACTCGCCGTAATGCTTGCCCATGATCTCAGGGCCGGCGATGTGGTAGAACTGCGCTTCCGTCTCATTGGCGACCGCGCGCGCCAGGCGCGTCTTGCCCGTGCCGGGCGGTCCATAGAGCAGCACGCCTTTGGGCGGGTCGATGCCGAGGCGCTGGAACAGTTCAGGGTGGCGGAGCGGCAGCTCCACCATCTCGCGGAGCTGATCGACCGTGTTGCCGAGCCCGCCAATATCGTCATAGGTGACATCGGCGCGCCGGGCCTCCCGCGGCTCCTCGAATTGCGGGCGGAGTTCAATCTCTGTTTCCGCCGTCACATGCACGATGCCGCGCGGTAGGGTCGTCACCACGACAAGGCGGATCTCCTGCAGGCCATAGGCGGGGATGTTGAGCAATCCGCGCAGTTCCTCGGGCAGGCGCTGATCCGTCGAACGCTGCGAGTACACGGAGGTCGAGATCACGTCTCCGGCCGTGAGCGGGCGCTGATGGAAGGTGCGCTTCAGGGCATCGCCCGAGCCCTGCAGGCGCAGTCCCTTCTGGGCTGGTGCGAAAACGACGCGGGTCGCGGGGCGGACGACGGCCCGCCGGACCTCCACGTGGTCGCCGCTGCCGACACCCGCGTTCACGCGTTGCAGGCCGTCGAGGCGCACGATGTTCAGGCCTTCGTCCTCTGCATAGGGGGTCACTGCAATGGCAGTGGTGTGGCGCTTGCCAATGATCTCGATGGCCTGGCCTTCCTGCACGCCGATATCGGCCAGGGCCTGTCGGCTCATGCGGGCGATCCCTCGCCCGGAATCGTCCGGCCGGGTGTTCGCGACTTGGAGCCGTACATTCTGCCCATCATCTGCCATGGCTGTCTTCCCATCGTTCGAGTGGTCGCTCATGCGATGGCAGATGCAGGGAAGAGGCCGGGAACTCAGGCCTTCCGAGTGCCATGCGTCGGGGTCCAGCTGGCATTTCAGGCAGCGAAACCGCATGGCAAACGCCATATGAGTGGAATTGTTGCAGGTTTATCGGAGGGCTCCAGGGCTACGGTGAAGCGTCCTTGGTCGGTGTCCAAAGCCTTTGAAGCGAGAGCTCGATTTCGTCCTCAGCAGGTGCCGGGCTGTGCGACAGCCTGCCGGTGGGCATGAAAGGTGCAATTGTCGGCAGCCTGGGAGATCCGTCCATGTCGCCCTGCGCTGCAGTCTCCTCGGAAGGAGGGTCGATCAGTTCCCAGCTGTCGAAAAGATCCATGGTCGAGTGGCCCGGCAGGTCCGGGCCGAGATAGGGGACGATTTCGATCCAGGGGCGTCCATGGGGACGTGGGGTGATCTTCGTGACGCGACCAAAGAAATTCGTCAGAGGGCAACGGACGAAATCGCCGGGTGCCGGCAGGCGTGCCTTTTCGCGCTCGAGGTCGGCTTCGGCCTTCTGAAGCTCCGCCTGCAGCCGGGCAATCCGAGCCTCAAGTTCCGTCACACGCTTCGTGCAGGAGTTGTCATGCGCCTGGTTGAGCGTCGAAACCAGCGCCAGGCTCTTGTCGGAACCGGTACCCATCACCGGAAATGCCCTCATGGTGGGCCCTCCATCTATATGTGAATCTTGGTGCGTTCCGCCATGAGAACAAGACGCGCAGAAGGCTGAGCGGGAACCCAAGCTCGGCGCATGAGGGTTATAGGACTGTAAGGCTGGAGAATTGGAGTTTTCATGAAACTACGGGGCCGCAGGGCAGGGGGGATGGGCGGCTTCATGATTCTGCTGCTGATGGCGGCACCTGCTGCCTGGGCGCAGGCGCCGACAGCGCCGCTGCCGCCGCCGCGTCCTGATCGCCCGACGCAGCCTGAGCCTGGAGCCGAGACGTCGTCTTCGAGCGAGCCTCCTGCCGGGAAGCTAGCCGCCAAGGACAACAGCGACCACGCCGCCTGTCTTGATAAACTCTCCAGGCTGGGCCTGCGCTTCGAGAAGCGGCCTGATGTGCAGGGGGGACGGTGCAGTGTCGAGAACCCCGTTCTCGTGTCATCCCTGCCCAACGGCATCGAGGTTGTACCCGCGTCGCTCATGGCCTGTCCGGTCGCCGAGAGTTTGGCGCGCTGGGTGAGCGAGGTGGTTTCACCCGAGGCCGAGCGCCAGTTTCAGGGCGCTCCGACCAAGCTGCTGATCGGAACCGCCTATCAATGTCGTGATCAGCGCAACGGAGCGAAGCTCAGCGAACATGCGCTCGGCAACGGCGTCGATGTCATGGGCTTCGAATTCTCCAAGCGCTCTCCGCTGGCGATCGCCTCGCAGTCGGAGAACTCGCCGGAGGCGAATTTTCAGTCCACGATCCAGAAGGGCGCTTGTCCCATCTTCAGCACGGTGCTCGGTCCGGGCTCGGATGCAGCCCACGGTGATCACCTTCACCTCGATCTGCGTGAGCGCAAGGGAGACTACCGGATCTGCCAGTAGGTTGCGGAACATGGCGGCCATCCGGGCTTTGTCGTTGATGATATCGTCGGTGGAGTCTCCCGTGAAGTTGACCGCTTATGCTGCTCTCGGGATCTTGAGCTTCCTTGCACCTGCTCTGGCCGCGCCTCAGGGGCTCGATCTGCAGGCGGTGAACGGCGCCCAATGGAATCCCACGAATACCCAGGGTAAGGAGATCGATCCGGCTCTGGTCAAAGCTCAGGTCCTGCTCGACCGGGCCCGTTTCTCTCCCGGCGTCATCGACGGGCACAACGGCGAGAATCTTCAGAATGCCATCAAGATCTTCGAGAAGGCCAATGAGCTCAAGCCGGACGGATCTCTCGACGACGAGGTCTGGAGAAAGCTCTCCGAGACATCGGCCGAGCCGGTGCTGACCCAGTACACGATTACGGAAGAGGACGTGAAAGGCCCCTTCGTCGACATTCCCGACAAGCTGGAGGATCAGGCCAAACTCGACCGGCTCGGCTATTCCAGTCCAGGGGAGCTTCTGGCCGAGAAGTTCCACATGGATGTCGACCTGCTCAAGGCGTTGAATCCCGACAAAGCCTTTGACAGGGCCGGCACGGCGGTCGTCGTGGCCAACGTGGACGCGAAGGCCGATCCAGGGAAGCCGCAGGAGAAGGCGGCCAGGATCGAGATCGTCAAAAGCGAGCGCATCCTGCGCGCCTTGGCCAAGGATGGTGCCGTGATGGCGGTTTACCCGGCCTCCATCGGAAGCGAGGAAAAACCTGCCTCCAAGGGATCCCATACGGTCCGGGCCATCGCACCGAACCCGAACTATACCTATAATCCCGATTATGCCTTCAAGGGCGTGAAGGCGAAGGAAAAGTTCGAGATCAAGCCGGGACCCAACAACCCTGTCGGGAGCACTTGGATCGACCTGTCCGTCGAATCCTTCGGCATTCACGGCACTCCCGAGCCGGAAAAGGTCGGAAAAGCCTATTCTCAGGGATGCGTGCGGCTGACGAACTGGGACGTGCAGGAATTGGCCAAGATGGTGGAGAAGGGCACTCCGGTGGAGTTCATCGACTAGACTGGTGTCTTGAGATGATGGCCGATCAGTCGTCGTTGGCGGAATTCAGCTGGTCTGGTCTCAATCCTTCGTCCACCTCGGCATCGTGAGCCTGGACGAGCCATTCCAGCTGCTCTTGGACGAAGTTGGGGTCGCTGTGGAAGCGCATGGCGCAGGCAACGAGGAAGACAGCAATTTCCGGCAGGTCGCTGTCACCCATGTCCGGGAGGATCAACTCGAGATCCGTCATGTTGCCGGAGGTCAGGATGGCAGCCTCGGTGGGAGGGATGACGGTTCCGTCGCTGTCGGAATCTTGAGCCATGGAGCTTTTCTAAGCCTTCTGTTCTGTCGATGGAGACGTGTAGGCCCGCCTGGCAGGTCCTGCCTGTTGTTCTAAGGCGTGCCCTTTTGACGTAAAGGCTGCGCCGGGTCTAGAAACGACCTGCCGACGCAGGAAGCCCTGCGGCAGATGTGCTGCCGCAGGGCTTGAGATAGCTGAGACGTCCGGAACTATGGGTAGGTGCAGACGTACCGCATGCCATTTGTCGCGAGGAAAGTTCCGGTCGCGGGATCGTAGGAGCGGTACTTGCGGGCACAGTAGGCCGCGACCTGCGGATCGACAATGCCGGGAGGCTGAGGAGCGACCGGCTGGGCCTGGGCCTGGCTTGCAATCGCACCGGCGATCAGGGCGCCCGCCGCGAGGCCGGCAACGCCGGCAGCAACAGCCGCGCCATTGTCGCGGCGATAGTAGTACCGGTCACGGTAATATGGACGATAGCCGCGCCGGTAGTACTGCACATAGCTCTCGTTCGGATAGGCCGTGTCGATCTGAGGGGCAGGACGGCTCTGGAAGGGGCTGGCGCTCGCGGGAACGGCCGACATCAAGACGGTCGCGCTCACCAGAGTTGTGACGAATTTGCGCATATCGAACTCCATGGTCGCGGACTTGCTCATAGCAAGCCTGCATGCATTCCATCGCACTATACCCACGACTGCCTAGCTTGCCAATATTGATTGGTACTGCGCTCCAGTGGATCGGAATCGGATTCTACTGTTCTGAAATTTCGCCTTCTGAACAACCGTTGTCTGAAAAGGGTCATTTAGATGAAGTCTATATAGTATAAATACTTTATAGATCGGAAATTTCTTTTGTATTATTCATAAAATTTTTGCGCGAGCTGGCTTGTTGCTTGGCGGTACATGCCCGATGAGGCTTATTAGGTCCTCGACAGTAACGTCAGCCCACAACCCCTCTCTGCTATATCCTTCTGGATTTTCTGCGAGAAATCGGACAATATGCGTGCGTTCTATTATAATCTGTCGCGAAACGGGAATTGTTGCGCCTTCTTATTGGAATGATGTGTTTGATCAGTCCCTTGGGTGCTGCTGGCGCTCAGGCAGCAGAACCGTTGCCTGTTCCCAAAGGCCCTGTGGTGCTGACAGTTTCGGGCAAGATCGAACAGACCAATGGAGCGGGTGTGGCTGTCTTCGACAGAGAGATGCTGGAAGCGCTTGGCAAGGAATCCTTTGCCACACGTTGGGAACTGTCCGAGGTGCCTCAGCTTTTCGAGGGTGTCCCCGTTCGTGCGGTGCTGGAGCGGGTAGGTGCCAAGGGCCTCAGCTTGAGAGCATCTGCCCTGAACGACTACGTCGCCGTCATTCCCACGGAAGATCTCAAATTCGAGCCGATACTCGCGACGAAAGTGGATGGCCGCGTGCTGACGATCCGCGACAAGGGGCCCTTGTGGATTGCATATCCCAGAGATTTATACAGAGTACTGCAGGATGCCCGGTATGATGCGCGCTGGGTCTGGCAGCTCAACAAGCTTCACGTCGAGTAGTCATGCGATTCAACTTGCATAATTATAAGACTGCAGTGATCACGCTTCTTGCCACGGCAAGCCTCGTCGTGTGCCTCGGCTTCACAGTCGCGCGGTTGTTCGAGATGGAGCAGGAATTTCGCAACGGCGGGACCTTCACTACTGTCTGGTATGTGACCCAAGCTCAGTTTGAGGCAGCCGTCCTTGCGGAAACTATGGCAAGCGCAGCAGCGAACGAGAGCTTCGTCTCGCCGGAGCAGCAGCCGGGTTTTCGGGCGAACATCCTAATCAGCCGACTGTCGGTCCTGCTTGAGGGGCGCCAGGGCAAGCTGATGGACAGTCTTGGCGTGGCAGGCGATCTCAAGCAGGCCTACCTTCAGCTTACGATGGCGGAACCGCTCCTGCAGGAAGGAGCGGTTCGATCCTCAGGCTGCGGTGCTGCTTCGAGAGCAGATGAAGCAACTCGCATACAAACTCAGGGATGCTGCCAATCAAGTCGTATTGCTCAGCCATGACCACGCTGCTTTGAAGCGTTCCAGCTATTTGCAGGTTGTATTCGAAGGCTTCGCCTTTTTGATGGGCATTGTTTTGAGTGCCGCCTTCCTTCTGGTGCGTCTGTTCAAGGGTGTTCAGGAGGCAAGCCAGGCCAAGCAGCTGCTCAAGCAGGAGCAGGAGTTGTCCGATGTGGTGATCAGCAACATCAGCAACCAGGGCATCATCATGTTCGACAGCCAGCTCCGATGCCTGCTGTGGAATCCAGGCATGGAGGATCTGCTGAACGTCAAGACAGATCAAGCCGTCGGTCAGCGAATGGAGAATCTGGACAGGCTGTTCGGCAAGCCTGAGATCATCAATGCCCTGACTCTGGCGACCGAGGGAGCCAGCTCGATTCTGGAGCATGAAGCTGCATCTTCCGATGGCCATGAACGCTGCCTGGAGATCAACAGCTTCCCCGTTTATATGGCCGAACGGAGACTTGGGATCGCCTTCATCAGGGATGTGACGGAGCAATGGCTGGCACGCAAGCAGACAGAGCGGCAGAATTTCGACCTAGAAATCAAGGTTCTTCAGCGGACCGCTGCCCTGCGTCAGGCTGAACGCCGCCATCAATTCGGCCTCTGAAGGTTTCGCGGCCTTCGATTGGACCGGAAAGCTCCTGTTTGCCAATGAGCAGATCTGGGCGGCCGCGCCCGTTTCACTGTGGTGCAACGAAGACATGAGCTTGCCCGTGTTTCTGCGGTGCTTTGCCATGTGCGAGGGAGCCGACCTGCGCCTCCTGTATGCTCAGTCTCCCTTCGAGGAGCTCGAATACGATCTGCTGGTCAGGAAGGACACCTGGCATTGCCTCTCACTGACCAAGGCTGACGGAGCCACGATCTTCGTTCGCTTGACCGATATCAGCGGCTACAAGCAGGCTTCAAAGGCGCTTGAGTCGGCGCTCGAACGCGAGCGCGAGACGACGAATGCCTATCGCAGCTTCGTGTCGATGGTGTCCCACCAGTTCCGGACACCGGTGGCGATCCTGGATTCGAGCGCGCAACGCATCCTGCGGCGCGGTTCGGCTCTCACCCAGGACGAGCTCGTCACCAGAGTCCAGAAGATCCGCAACGCGGGAACCAGATTGACCCGCCTGGTGGACAGCGTCCTGAATGCGGCCAAGCTCGATGCGGGAACGATCGAAGTGAATCCCGCCTCATACGATCTCACCCATCTGGTCATGGACATCTGCGAGCGGCAGCGGGAAGTCAGCTCACAAGCCGACATCCGTTTCGACGTGCCGGATGTTCCCGTGCGCGTCTATTGCGACGGCATGCTCATCGAGCAGGTCGTGGTGAACCTCCTGTCCAATGCCATAAAATATTCCGGGACCTCGCCCGTCGTCGAGATCAAGATCTGGATGGACGGCTCGCGTGCCTATTGTTCCCTTCGCGACTGGGGTATCGGAATCCCCGCGAACGAGCTGCCGAAGATCTTCGATCGGTTCTACCGAGCCAGTACGGCGTCAGGCATCGCCGGAACGGGCATCGGGTTGAACTTCGCCCAGCGGATTATGCATCTCCATGGAGGCGAGATCCAGGTCGAGAGCTACGAAGCGGCAGGGTCCCTTTTCACCTTCGACCTACCCATCGCCAATGCGGATCAAGCGCAACAGGCTGCATGAGTGACCACGATCATGACAACACAAAAAACAATTCTCTGCGTTGAGGACGAAGATGACCTCCGGAGCGACATCGCCGAGGAGTTGGAAGCTGCCAATTATCGTGTGCTCCAAGGAGCCAACGGCAGCGAAGCGCTGGCGCTTCTCGAGAATAACCGTCCTGATCTCGTCCTGTGCGACATCACCATGCCGGGCCTGGGCGGCTATGATGTTCTCAAGGCCCTGCGGGAGCAGGGAGGCATGGCAGACGTGCCCTTCATCTTCCTCACGGCTCTGGCCGATCGCAACGACGTCCTGACCGGAAAGCAGGCCGGAGCGGACGATTACCTGGTCAAGCCGATCGATTATGAGATCCTGCTCGCGACCGTGGCCGCCCGTCTCGAGCAAGTGGCTCGGGTACAGACGAGTGCCGTACATCGGGCCGAGGAGTCCTGGCAGGAAGTTTTGAAAGCCTCGCAGGGGCGAACCGTAGATGCCCTCTACAAGGCTACCTTCGCATTCGATCGCTTTCTCGTGGGAGTCGTGATCGTCGACGAGACCGGGGCCGTTCGGGTGATGAACAAGGAGGCGCAACGCATCCTCTCCGAAGAGGATGGCTTGGGCGCATCCCAGGGCGTACTGAAAGGCTCGGTCGCCAAGCAGAACAGCAAGCTCTATACTGCAATCGAGAAGGCCTTCGAGGAGGAAACCCTCGATGAGATCATCTCCTTCCCGCGCCTCTCGGGCGGACGGCCCTACCTCGTCCTGATCCCTGGCCAGCGCTTCTCACCGGAGGAGCGACCCGAGGCCGTGGTGCTGCTCGTCATCGACACGGAGCAGCGCGCCAAGGTTTCCGGCGACACCCTGGTCCGGCTCTACAACCTGACACCCTCGGAGACCCGGGTCGCGCTGATGCTGATCGACGGAAAGCGTTTGGATCAGATCGCCGAGGAGCTCGAGGTGGCCCAGACGACCGTCGTCTTCCATCTCAAGAACCTTTTTGGTGCATATAGGACAACCATGGTAAGGTCCAGCCCCAGAGAGGTTCACGAATGCCAAACGCTTGGGCTTACAAGAGATATTCCGACAAGGTCCAAGAGTTGGGGGACTCGATCCGTCGCCAGACCGATCTCGCCAATGCCTTCGCGAAGCGACACAATCTTACAATTGTCGGCGAGTATGTTGACCGTGGCATCTCAAGCTTCAAAGGAAAAAATGCGAAGAAAGGGGAATTGTTTCGCTACTTTCAGGACGTTGAGTCGGGCCGAATCGGCCCTGGTAGCTGGTTGATTATTGAAGATTTTGATCGACTTGATCGTCGGCAACTGGCCTACGCGTTCCCGTCCTTCTTGGATTTGGTCTCGGAGAAACGCATCATTGTCGGCACCAGCGCGGATGGTCGCGTTTATTCAAAACAGAATATCAACCAGCTTGATGTTGCTCTCACTCTCATCATCAAGCAAATCCTCGCCCATGCTGAGTCCGACAAAAAATCCGAACGCCTGTTCGAGAAATGGGATGAGCGGCGCAAGTTGCGGTTGAAGTCGGCTGTCTGTCCAGGATGGATCATGCTGAACAAGGCGGGTGAGTACGTGTTGCGCGAAGAGCGAGTGCCGACCGTCCGCAGAATCTTCGAACTGGCCGAGACCGGCCTGGGATCGCCCAGCATCGCCCGCATTCTGAACTCCGATCCCTCGACGCCACCGTTCCAGCACAAGCACGGCAATCGTGGCAAGCGATGGAACACTACGACCATTGACAACATCATCACGGGTCGCCGCGTCCTGGGTGAGTTTCAGTATTACAGCACAGCCAATGACGCTCGGGAGCCGGTCGGCGAACCTTTAATCGGATGGTATCCGCCCGTGGTTTCAGAAGCGTTGTGGACGAAAGTCCAGGCGATCCGGAAAACCAAGCCTCTTGGTAGACGGAGTGCCAAACTGTCCAACCTGTTTCAGGGGATCGCGCACTGCCAGTCCTGCAAGGGTCCGATGAGGGTCAAGACGAGTGTTCTGTCCAAAAAACGCACCTCAGGTCGTGATCATTCTTATCTGGTTTGCAGCGACGCTATGGTTGGTAAAGGCTGCGATAGCAAGATGTACTTTCCGCTTGACCTTGTCGAGAACTCCATTCTCGACAACATCCACGAACTCCGGCTGCATCAGCTTTTCGCCGATCCGAAAGTGGCCGAGGAATTGAAGAGTTTAGAAGCGGAGATCGCCACCCATGAGATCAAGATCGCCGAATTGGAGCGGCTGAAATCCAACCTCAACAAGCGCATCGCCACCCTCGATCCGGATGATGCTCTTGGGCAGGAATGGGTATCAGCCGTCCGGACGTACATGGTCGATATCCGCCAGTCTCAGGAAGCCATCAAGGCTCTGGAGCAGCGTCGTCTGATCCTGGCCAGCCGGATTGACCAGAGAACGGATGCGGAAGGCAACGTTCGGGCTCTGAGAGCCGAGATGGCCACCGCTGAAGGTGACGATCTGCTGGTGTTGCGGACGCGGCTCTCCCAAGCAGTGAAGACTTTCATCACAGCCATTGGGTTCGATCCGGTTCGAGGATTCATTGACGTGCGGATCGATGGTGTCGTCGCAATCCCTGAAGGGTTCATCCGGAGCCATCTTTTCGAGGTACGGAGCGGGAAGGGTCGGAACGCCGGTCGCAAGGTCAAATACTTCGGACAGATCACGGTGAGCCTACCGAAAGAAGTCCTGACAGACACCGTAGTTCTTTGACACCGTGCAGAACCGTGCGAGGTTCAGACCGGCTGGAAGTCGCTGCCGGTGAAGCTGTCCCAGCCGTTCAAGATACGATCCGACAGGGCAGGGAGACTGCGTAGCGTCAAACAGGGTGATCTCACCCAGCGCGTCGCAGATCATCGGCTATCTTGAGCAGGCCGTGAACGACACGGTGCAGATGCTTGTTGGTGGTTGTGCTCATCCATACAGCAGCGGGTCATCTCGCCAATAGACCGTCGCCATTCGAATCTCCAAGCCTTCTGAGAGGGTCGGACAGGTCAGGAATTCGTCAAACGGTTTGAGTGAGCACTTTCCGGAACTATCACATTCTCCCCTCACTGGACGAACTTCTCAGAGACCAGCCACGCGATGCCGCAAAGAATTGAGAGCCCCGACATTAGAAAGCCCAGTGCTGTCCAGCGATTAACACGCCTTTCCCAGACATGCGTCAGGTGCTCCACCTCCTCAGACAGGGGAGCCTTCAAGAAGGCGCGGAACTTCGTGATGGCGTATCGGCTACCTACAAGACATGTGACTGCCAGCCATCCTGCGATCAGCGCTACAATCCATAGCAGGTTACTGATTGATCCTGTTGCCACAATACCCTTCACCAAATTCCCACAAGGATGGCGTGTTTGGGAACAAAGATTTTCTTACTAAGCTCGTTCAAGCTGCTTCCCCAGATCGAGGCTGGGGCTCTTTCGGCAACCCTTCAGACCTATACATCCTCAGGTCATCCTCCAGGATGTCACGAAGCCGGATCAGGGTGTCGTGGTGTCGGACCTCGATCTTGGGTGAGCTTACCCTCTCGTCGATCAGCCTCAACAGCGAAAGAATGTCAGCTTCCGGCATGATCCAGCCACGCGTTCTCTGCCGCATGAACGACCCCAGGTTCTCCTGGCCGGAATGTGGCTGTCAAAGCTTGAGTGTTCAAGATGCTGGGCATCTACTGCTGCAAGTCCGCCCGACGAAGGTTCGAGCCGAACATGTACAGGATCAGCAGAAGAACTGATGTTACCACTGAATTCCCTCTGTTCCTCTCGACTGTTGAGAGTCATGCTCTCAGTCAAACTGAAGGGACAACCATCATGCGAAAAGCAGTCATTGCCGCAGCCGGTGTGTTGATCGTCAGTGGGCTGGGAGTGCTGGCCCAGCAGGGTGACCCCATCGCTCAGCGCCAAGCCCTGATGAAGAACAATCAGGAGCAGTTGCGGGCGTTGACCGGGATGGCCCGAGGACAAACACCCTTTAACGCCGCGACAGCCCAAGCCGCCCTCCAGCGGATCGAGCAGAACGCCCGACAAGTACCTGCCTTGTTCCCGGCAGGCTCGCAGCAGGGCAAGACCGATGCTCTGCCGGTGATCTGGGAGCGCAAGGCCGACTTCGACGCTCGCGCAGCCAAGCTCGAACAGGATGCCAAGGCGGCTCAGACCGGGATCACGGATCAGGCCAGCCTACAGGCGGCAGTCCAGCGGGTCGGCCAAAACTGCGGCGGTTGCCATGAGACGTACCGTAGAAAAGAAAGCTGATGAAGCGACCAGGGGCTTGAGGCGAACAGAACCCTTCTCTGGGAGGGGTCGCGATGCGGTATCTCAAGGCTCCCTGGCTCATCCCGGTTGTTGTCACCGGACTTCTGACCCTTGCTCCCGCATGGCGCTCCGCTCCTACCGAGGTTGATCTGGCCCTCGTCCTGGCGGTGGATGTCTCCACCTCCATGGACCCAGACGAACAGAACCTGCAAAGGCAGGGCTATGTGGAAACCTTCCGCTCGCCCCTGGTCCATCAGGCCATCCGCACCGGCATGCTCGGACGCATTGCGGTCACTTACGTGGAATGGGCCGGGGCTCATACTCCAGGCTATCAGAGTGTCATCGTACCCTGGACCGTCTTGGAAACTCCGAAGGAGAGCATCGCCTTTGCTGACCGTCTGGCCCGTGCTCCCACGCGCCGCGTATCGGGGACCTCCATCTCAAAAGCCATTGACTTCAGCATGGCTCTCTTCTCATCCAGTCGCCTCCTGGCTGCACGGCGGGTGATCGACATCTCCGGTGATGGCTCGAACAATCAAGGACGTTTGGTCACGGATGCTCGCGACGAGGCGGTTGCGCGGGGTGTCACGATCAATGGCCTGCCGATCATGCTCAAAGAGCCTGATCGGGGAGAGAATGCGACCTTGGACGCTTATTACCACGACTGCGTGATCGGAGGGGCGAACGCGTTCTTGATCCTGGTGCGCGAGCGCAGGCAATTCCTGAGCGAGACCAGGACCAAGATCGTCCGCGAGATCGCAGATGCGGCTGGACCAGATTCACTAATTCGATCCGTAAGAGGTCGGCCTCTGACCGACTGCGACACCAGCGAGAGTGTCTGGGACGATTTCGCGCCGAACCCTCATGGGCCAGTGTCCGATCCAGGGCGGAAACTGTAGGACTTGGACCTTCAGCGATGCTCCTCGTCAGAGGATTGATCAGCAAGCCTTTTGATCTCGAACACAACCGCCGTGATGAAGGCTGAGGCAACGAGGAGGGTCATAAAGGTCGTGAAGGTCCCATCCTGTATTCCGGGGTTCATCCCAACCAGTGGGATCATTGAAAGCAGGGGAATGCCAAGCGTAATAGCAGCCAGAAGGTAGATCGGATTGGTCGGCTGCTTGGCCAAACGAGCCTTGTGAACACGACACACCGAGGTGTCCTGTGCCAGAGCCTTGATCTTGCTGGAGGCATCCAACAGGCCCGAACTTCCCAATCCTACGGCTTGCTGCTTCATAGTTACAATCCCTTAGGTCTGCGACCTCAGAATTGTGTTGAACAAGCTCGACATTGGCAAGCAAGCCAGATCGACGATAGGTGAATCAAAGGAGGTACTCGCCTCAGTCCTCCGCGCCCTTAGCTTCAGCTGCCGTCCACAACCCTAAAATTACATCGGGATCGGTGATCCTCAGTAGCTCTTCCAGAGAAAATCCCGTTGAGAGGCCATACTGGAGTATCTTCTTCCGGTCGGCTTCGAATGTACCCTGGTCGGCCCATTCTGGCTTCGCGTCGATTAAAGCGTTCATCATGCGCCAGACCCGATGCGAGTGGGATGAGCCAAATACGTGTTCAGACGGAATAACGTTGTTCTCGGTTAGGGCAATCGGATCAGATCGTGTCTGTACAAAATGCTGAATGGCTGAGGAGGCGGTGCCGCTGGGTCCCATAGCCAGTCCTGGATGATGCCGATCCATTTCTACCCCCGCTCGCCGACCTAATAGCTGGATTGGCGCTGCTGCATTGATCGCGCAATCTCGTTAACAAGAGCTAAGGCGAGACCGGACTTACGCCTGACGCGGATCGTTTGAGGAGGCATGAGCCGGGATGGCTGAACGGGCCGTGTGAGCCACTGCTGTCGATGTTGAGCCAATCCGGATTGTTTCCGGATTGGCTGTGTAAGCAGAGGGTTCAAGCAGCCTTCTTCGAGCGACGGCCCTTCGCGGGAGCGGCATCATTGGCAACAGCCTCCACCGGAGCCTTGCCCTTCCTACGCTGCTGACCCAGCCCCATGGTCTTAGCAAGCTCGGAGCGCCCCTTGGCGTAATTCGGTGCAACCATCGGGTAGTCGCGGGGCAATCCCCATTTCTCCCGGTACTGCTCGGGTGTCATGTCGTAGGTCGTGCGCAGATGACGCTTGAGCGACTTGAACGACTTTCCGTCCTCCAGGCAGATGATCGCATCTGGAGTGACCGACTTCTTCACCGGAACAGCCGGGATCAACTCAGCCTGAGGCTCGGTCTGCTGGCCCTGTGTGGTCTTCGTCAGGGCGGCATAGACGGAAGCGAGCAGCGACGGCAAGTCAGCGGCGGGAACCGAGTTGTTGCTGACATAGGCTGAGACGATGTCAGCAGAGAGTTCGATGTAGTTCGGAGCGGTTGCGCTCTCACTCATGGTTTCGTGTCCTCAGACTGCACGGAAACTGGTTCGGGAGGAGAATAGAACAAGATGACGTTCTAACAGGATCAGCAGGAACAGTCCGTGCAGCACAACAAAAGCCTGTGATCTGCGCCGCGCCTATGCCCTTCGACAGAGTTTTGCAAGATCATTTTCCGAGCCCGCCCTGATAAACCGACCGACGATCATTTATATCAGCAACAGGCTACGTGAATGACGCCAATCCTTTGGGATGTATATTGCGGCCCTCCCAAGGTAGATTCTCATCCCATGAGGGTTCGACAGCCAAATTCTTCACGGCTGGGATGAATTTGTTGGTTATGCACGACACAACAATGAGGATTGCTGCTTGAACTTGCCCGACACTATCTACACGGCCTCAACATGGATTGTGCCGATCCTCATCGCCATCACGTTCCACGAAGCGGCCCATGCGTTCGCCGCCTGGAGGTTGGGGGACGATACGGCGCATCGTCTTGGCCGCGTCACCTTCAATCCACTGAAGCATGTGGACGCGTTTGGAACGATCCTGCTTCCCGCCCTGCTCTTCCTGACCAAGGCTCCTTTTCTCTTCGGGTGGGCCAAACCTGTGCCGGTGGCATTCCAGCGGCTTCGTAAGCCGCGCCGCGATATGGCGCTTGTCGCCATTGCTGGCCCGTTGACGAATGTCGTGCTCGCCGTTGTGTCAGCCGCTCTCATTCGTCTTGCGGGGCTGCTGCCAGAGGCCATGGCCCCTTGGTGGGTTCAGACCCTCTACCAGTCGATCCTGCTGAATCTGATCCTCGCGATCTTCAACATGTTCCCCATCCCGCCTCTGGACGGCAGTCGCGTCGTCATGAGCCTTCTGCCGAAGGTTCTGGCGCGGCAATACGCAAAGCTGGAGCGTTTTGGGTTCCTCATCCTCCTCGGGATCGTCTTCCTTCTGCCAATGCTTGGACGGCAGATGGGAACTGATCTGAACGTGTTCCGATGGATGGTCACACTTCCGCTTGCAGGGCTAATGCCGATCTTTCGGGCTATAGCTGGAGTACCGGAGTAGTGGCTGCGGGCGAAGAAGCTGCTTCATAACCGCCCCGGACAGGAACCTCTCTGAATAAGCCTACGTTGGCCGAGATCATGAGAGGTCGTATCGATGAGGAAGATAGCGCTCGCCGCCGCCGTCATGTTCTTCTTTGGCATCGCCGCAGGCTCGACAGAAGCTCAGAGCCGTCCAGGTGGTTGCCTTAAGTATGGACTGGGTGGTGCTGTGGCCGGTCATTTCGCAGGCGGGCATCGGATCAAAGGAGCGCTCGCGGGCTGTGCCCTCGGTATCTATCAGCGCCGACAGTACGAGCGCGAGGTTAGAGAGAAGAACGAAATCAGAAACAGGATTCCGGAGCGCCGACCCGCGCCTATACCGGAACGAGACAACCGCTACGACAACCAGGACCGGAGTGCCAATCGCATTCCCTTGCCTCGCCAGGAGGGCACCAGTCCCTACGAGGACCTTGGCATTGACCTTGGTCGCCGCCCCACCCGTGAACAGGCCACGAGAAGTGAAGATCGTATGGGTGATCGGAACCTGGAACGGGATGGTCACACATCAGGCGGGTTGTTTGCGCGAGGGCAGCAAGAGAGGCGTAGTTGTTTGGAGAACTGGGAGCGGGCTCCCGATCCCAGATTCCAACGGCGCTTTGAGCCCGAGGAGACCGGCAGCTTTCCTCAGGCGAATGGCCAAGTCTACTGACCTCGATGGATACGGTCGAGAACGTGAACCAGGGGACCAGAAGCATGATCGCTATGGCAAAGAACCCATGAATGAGCCTTTGACCATAAACCACAGCCCTTGAAAATATGGGAACTCCAGTCCTGGCCCTTTGTTGGCCCGACATACTCACACTATTAAGAAGGTCGGTCAGATGATGTGTCCATTCTGCAAGCAAGAGGTCGATGAACCCTGCCAGAACACAGTGGAGATGCAGCGGCGAGCAGATCAGTCTGAGCGATGCAATCACGCTCTGAAAAGCCTGACAGGAATCGTATTCGGCTAACCGTTGCGCTTATGCTCTGCCGCAGAGGCGGGCTTTGCCGCAATCATCCAGTGACCCTGATGCCACTCCCACCGGATACGGCCCGTGCCTATGTCGGTGACGCAGCAGGGTACAGTGTTGGCGGTGTTCTCAGCCATACACAGCCTCTCCGTATTCGCGCATGGACCTCGGATCAGTCCCCGTCTGGAGTTCGGTCCGGTGCCGGGATATCGGCATCGCCATAGCCACGCCGCCCGTAGAGCTTGACCTTCGAAGTCGGTGCGGGACGGTCCTCCAGCATCCGCACGGCTTTCCAGACCGAGTTGACAACCCTCTGAATAGGACTAAGCGGCGTTTTGCTCATGGTCGGTTCGCCTCCCCGATAGAGTCGTCCGCTTGCGGGTGAAATACCAAACCGCAGCAGCGATCACGATGGCAAGCAGAACCCACCACCACGTGGCGATGCCACCCACAGGCGCTGCGGCTGCATCGCCAGGAGGCGTTGCTGGGGTTGTCTGAGCCAGAACCAACGAGGATGAGAGGGAAAGCAGGGCAGTCCCTGCGAGAGAGGCGGATAGAACATCGCGCATGTGTTCCTCCTTGTTTCTTCCCAATGAGAGGCAGAAGGTCATGGAGCTAATAACGGAACGCCATCCGATCCATCAGATGCTGTAACTCAGCCAGCCTCTGAACATAGGGAGTGCGTTCTCTCTGATAGCGCTCCGCAAGTTGGGCAGCGAACCGCGTCTTGATGGCCTCAGGGCCTGCCCATTCCTGAAGCTGCTCCTGATCACTGTGGTAGCGAAGCTCGATATCCGCCAATGCCGCCAGGGTGCTCTGTAGCTGGGGCAGCAAGTCGTCTGGATACGAGGAGCATTGCATCGACGAAGCAGAAGCCGGTCGCGCGGTAGAGGTACGCGGCATTAAACACCCTCCCTCTTCTCAGAATTGAGGGGAGCATAGCACCATTCTGGTCCAGGGTAACTCGGGTATCGAATGGGAGGCCGAGGGTGATCATTTATTGAGGCTTTGGCTGAGCCGCTTTAATCACGCAGTCAGGCTCAGGTTCGAGATGGGGATACCGAGTTCTTGCCCGAATGAGGCTTCCTCACACGACTGAAGCTGGGTCGATGAGTTGGATAGGCTCTGCGGGGTGGATCGCAGAAACTGCATGCTTGTAGACGACTTGCGTCCCATTGCCTCGGACAAGCTGTAAAGTGAAGTTGTCAAACGATCTGATCTGACCCTGTAGCCTAATCCCATTCGCCAGAAAGACGGTGACTTCCAATCTGTGATCGCGGACGTGCTTCAGGAATGTGTCTTGAAGGGCTGAGGTGCTTTGTGCCGTCAACTGCCTGTTCCTTCTGCAACCGCCCCTCACCAGGATGCCGCTCCATGTCTCACAGCAGTATCAGCCTGATGTCAGTCGGGCCAATGGGCGCTTTCGAGTAGGCTCCGTCTGTTCCGCGAACGAACGGGCTGGCTGACTGGCAACCGTAGGTGTATGGTGAACCTGTCGCCAAGGTGGAGCACAGCCATGGCCCACAGCGCTCGCAGTCACCGTCACCCACCGCTGCAAGGCAGGGTCTGCAACCAGCCTGCATGGCACCGGCTGAGGCGCTTGCGGCATCTGCATCCGCTGTCCCACGAGCGCCAGATTGCGCTCGTCCGCAGAACCCGCCGCGCCCGTCCAGCCACGCAACGAACCCGCGCCCGTCCCTTGGGCACTGCCCTGGAGAAGCAGATGCTTCATCTGCTGCCGAACCTACGGGCGTTCGCCTTCTCTCTGACCAACGATCCTGTCAGGGTCGATGATCTGGTGCAGGATACCTTCCTCCGCGCATGGGCTAACATTGACCGCTTCGAGTGCGGCAGTAATCTTGGCGCATGGCTGTTCACGATCCTGCGCCATGCTTTCTATACCGAGTACCGCAAGCGCAGGCATGAGGTGGAGGACCCCATTGGCGTTCACGCAGCCCGCCTCAAGGTGCTTCCAGATCAGGATGCGGCTCTGACGATGGCCGAGCTTCGCGCGGCTCTGGCACACCTGCCTCACGAATCCCGCGAGGCTCTTCTGCTGGTGGGTGCGGAGGGGATGACCTATGAGGAGGTAGCGCGGGTCCAAGGAGTTGCTGTCGGCACGATCAAGAGTCGGGTTCACCGCGCTCGCACCCAGCTTGCAGGGTTGTTGCAGATGAGGAGCCGTCACGAGATCGGCCCCGATCAGGTGATGCAAGCTGCCTTGCAGGAGCCTACGAGCCTGTTGTCGTAGTGAGAAGCCCCGAGGGGCAGGCTGGGAGCCTTATTGAGGAAGAAGCAGGTTTAGTAGCGGCGCGCAGCCATTCTAATCTCGTCCAACAAGGTATCTGCGGGGATCGGATGAGGCAGAAAACATCCGTTGCCGGGAACCTCGTCGGGCCGAAGATGACGCACCTGTTCTGAGGTCAGGACCAGCCCCACCCCAGGCCAGCGGTCATGGATGTACCGGCCCAGATCAACGCCGCCTGCTGGGCTGGAGATGTCAGCCAGGAGAACGTCTACATCATCTCGCGCTTCCAACGTTGCCCATACCTCGTTCGGGTCTTGAACCGAGATCACCTCAAAGTCGGCCTTCACCAGGATTGAGATCGTCGAGGCGCTCCTTTGCGCTGTCTCAAGAAGAAGGACCTTGGGCTGCTTTGCTGTGGGACGTGTCATCGAACTCACCGTCGTGTCCTGAAACAGGCCCGTCTCAGCATCAAGGTTGATGCTGAGACGGGCCGGAACAGCGTAGAGTGGGAATATGCAGAACCACTTAAGTAGTTCCCGGCCTGCTGCCAGAGCCTGTGACAAGTTGCACACCTGACGAGAAGGGGCCGACGCAAGTGCTGATCATGATCAGATTTGACGAGCCCATAGCTGCTCATTTGTGGTAAGAAGCAGGAAATCAGCGCACAACTCTAAAGCCGTTCAGGCGAGACGTACTGCCCAGACCAGCCCATCCCCCGTTCTAAGCCTGCCCATGATGGTCACCCTCCGACCGGCTCGTTCAGCCGACTACCCCTTCGCTCTCCATCTGTATGTACAAACGATCAAACCCTTGGCCACTGCCTGGATGGGGTGGGTGGATGAGGAGCAAGAAGTGCAGTTCGCCAGCCTGTGGCGTCCTACCGATACCCGGATCATAGTCCTTGATGGCGAGGAGATCGGCTGGGTGGAGTTCCGACAGACAGGGGAGGAACTCTTTCTGAAGCAATTGTATATCTCTCCCGCTTATCAGCGGAAGGGGATTGGCTCCCAAGTCATGCAGCTTCTGGAGGAGCGGTCTGGGACGGTGAAGTCGATGGCGCTGTTTGTGCTGAAGAATAATCCCGCTTTTCGCTTTTATCAGCGACATGGCTTTGAGGTCGCTCACGAGACCCACAGCACACTTGTGATGCGCCGCGCGATGGGTGAAGCAGCCTGACTCACCAGACAGCCGCATAGGCTTGCAGGAGCCTGAAGTGTAACTACCCTCCCAAAAGGTACCATGCGGAACGATCACGCATGGGCGGGGTGCTCCTCGACGAGCGTTCCAATCAGGCGCAGCAATTCTTGCTGTTCTGGGCCGTTGCCTCGGCTCAGGAAGGAAGGGAGGTCCTCATGTTCCACGTGCCCACCCGAGGCCACATTGGCTTCGTGATGGATGAACAAAACCCCTGAAGGATCACGGATCAAACACCAGCGGTCGGCACTTAAGCTTTCATAGAACTTGCGCGCCTTTTTCATGGGGGCTCCTGTCGGATCGGCCAACGTTTCTAACGTGCCTCGTTTTGGCAGAACGCAGAAAGTGGCTTCTAAGTCCCTTCTAAACTTCAGCCGATGCTGCGGGCAGCCACCGCGAATAAAATGCGCCCGCAGAGGGCGCTTGAGGTTCCATCCCGTAGGGACGACGGAGCAGGTGAGTTCACGAAAGGAGTGGATCAGCCCGTTGCCTGAAGGTCGTCCGCCACGGCTGACGACAGGTGGCTCTGGAGTTCGGCAATCAGTGCCACATAAGGCTGACGCCGTTCGCGGTGCCGCCGCTTCAGGTTGTCGATGATCTGCCTCCTCAGCACAGGATCAGTTCTGCCGCGCTCAACCCGCTGCATCTCATGCTGGTGCTCAAAGTCGAGGTTGGACAGGGTACGTGACGTGCTCTGCAACAAGGCACGAAGATCGAACGGCTGCTCAGCACCAATGATCAGGCGGTTCAGTGCAGAGGAGAGGTGCTGATGGTTCTGCATTGTGACCTCCGATGGATTGGGCTGAGCCGCACCCGTGTTCAGGTGCTTAAGCTCAGCCCATGCCCATTCTCAGGAAACGGTTCATCCCTAAACAGTCCTGCTTCAGCATACAGTAGTCATGTTGCGGCTCTCGCCTACCTCTGAATGGAATTTGAGGTAGGTGTCAGCCCGTGCAGCCAGGATGTTTGCTGAAGACGCGCGGGGAAATACTGAACAATGCACCCTGCGTCTGTCTGAAATCCGACAGAACGGATAACTCTTTCGTATATGTCAGCTTGCCGCAGCAGGATAATGTCCTGTCCCAGCGACAGTTGTACGATAAAAGCCTTGGTGTGTGGAGTTCATGCTTGAACGAGGGAGGAAGCCATGCGTATCCACGCCATTGTTGCCGCTACCTGTGTGTGCCTCTCGGTTCCTGCCATGGCACAGGACAAGGCCACCATCCAGAGCCTGAACGACAAGTTCGCCCAAGCCTTCAATGCGGGCGATGCGGCAGGAGTTGCCGCCCTTTACACAGAGGAGGCTGTCATCCTGCCGCCTGGGGCCGAGATGATGAAGGGCAGGAGTGCCATTCAGGCGTTCTGGAAGGGTGCTGCGGAGCAGCTTGGCAATGGCAAGCTGACGACTGTTGAAGTGAAGCCGCTGGGGAGCGACAGAGCCCTTGAGATAGGCACCTTCTCGTTCCGGACAAAAGCATCACAGCCGCAGGAGATCACCGGCAAGTATGTAGTGGTCTGGAAGAAAGTCGGAAACGATTGGAAGCTCGCCACCGATATCTGGAACACGAACAAGTAGCTCTTCGGCTCACACCTGCCAACACTTGTCCGGGGATAGATTGATTTAGGTGTCGCAACAATGATGCCGTGAGTTTGTGGGAGTGTCCCGTGACAAATGCTCGTCCAGTTGATCAGGTTGAGGTGCATGTCCTCGTGGACAACGTGACCGACAGCCTCTCCACAGTTCCAAGCCATGTTGAGAACGAGTGGAGCTATCTGTGGCGGAACGGGATGAAAAGGCTGTCGGGCCGCTGCATCTGCTGCGCTGCCCATGGCCTGTCGTGCCTGATTACGGCCTATCGTGGCGAGAGGCGACACACGATCCTTTTCGACACAGGGCCAGAGGAGGATGTCTTCGAACGTAACGTCTCGCGTCTTGGAATCGACCTTGGCACTGTTGAAGGCATCGTCCTCTCTCACGGACACTGGGACCATGCAGGCGGAATGCTTCGGGCGCTCGACCTCATTCGCGAGCGCAATCGCGGGCGGGAGGTCCCGTTCTACGCCCATCCCGGTATGTACGCGACCCGTGCCATGAAGCAGCCGGATGGCAGCATGCGGCTGATGGAAGACGTTCCCAGTGTTGAAGCCCTGACAGCACACGGCGCACAGGTGGTCAACACGACGGAGCCCCAGAGCCTCTCAGAGGGAATGTTCTATGTGAGTGGGGAAATCCCGCGCGTGACCGCCTTCGAGCATGGCCTTCCAGGTCAGCACCGCCAGGAGGATGGTGGCTGGGAGCCCGATCCACTAATTATGGATGAACGCTGGGTCGCAGTTAACGTGAAAGACAAGGGCCTGATCGTGTTCACGGCCTGCTCGCATGCTGGGGTGGTCAATGTCCTCAAACATGCTCAGGACTGCTTTCCCGGTGAGCCGCTCCACGCGGTCGTGGGTGGCTTTCACCTCTCGGGTGGAAACGAAAAGATCATCCCTGAGACAGTCGAGGGCATGAGAGCGTTCGGCCTGAAGACGATAGCCGCCGCCCATTGCACCGGTTGGCGAGCTAATCTGGCATTAACGCAGGCGTTCGGTGAACCGGTGGTCGCGCCCTCAGCGGTGGGTAAGAGATATACATTCTGATGCAGCGTCTTGATGCTGCGTTACAGACTCGGAGGTGGTTCGTGAGGGCGTCCCGGCAAATGGCATTAACGCCAGACCACATCGCGCAGGTCCACCGTGTATTGGATGATCCGGGTCCAGACCCGAGTTGGACCTACCATAGCGAGGAGGATTACGACGCAGTCGTGCAGACGCTGCTAACCTCGCGTCCAAAGGGGCCTGACA
>NZ_JBWBEW010000018.1:0-100950 GCF_056148915.1 Microvirga sp. jy35
GTAGACCTTGTCGTTGCCGGTGCCGCCATAGAGCTTGTCATTGCCGCCACGACCCTTGACCGTGTCGTTGCCGCCCTGAGCCTTGATCGTGTCGTCGACGTTGTCCCGGCCGTTCAGCGTCTCGGACCGGGCTGTGCCCGTGCGGCTGGCGACCTGATTGGCTGGAGGAGGCGGAGGAAGCGCGACCTCGTTTGTGCCGGCGATATTCACCGTTACCGTCGTTCCAGTGCCGTCGGCACTGAACACCTCGAAGCTGTCAGTGTAGACTTGGTCCTTGCCGAACTCGTTGTGAGCCGAGGAAGTCACGTAGGTCCACTGGCCGTTAGCGCCGATGGAGAAGCTGCCGTACTGGCCGGCTGTGCTCGTCTGCACCCGGTATGTCGCCTCTCCGCTATCCGGATCCGTTATGGTGAGCTGGCCACCAGTTGACAGAGCTGCGTCCGTCTCAGTCAGATTTACCATAGCCGAGGACAGAACTGCCCCGTCGTTTGTGCCGGTGATATTCACCGTCACCGTCGTTCTGGTGCCATCAGCGCTGAACACCTCGAAGCTGTCGGTGTAGACCTGGTTCTGGACGAACTCGTTGTGAGCCGAGGACGCCACATAGGTCCACTGGCCGTTAGCGCCGATCCCGAACGTGCCGTACTGGCCAGCCGTGCCGGACTGTGCCCGGAAGGTTGCCTCGCCACTGTCCGCGTCCGTGATAGTGAGCTGGCCGCCGGTCGACAGAACTGCGTCGGTCTCGGTCAGGTTTGCCGTCGCGGAGGATAAGACTGCGTTGGCCGGAGGAGGATTCTGGTTCGGAACCCAAACATCTCCAACGAGCTTGCCGTCTGCAAACTGCAGAACTTCGATGTTGAGTAGGTTATCCGTGCCTTCATTCGTGCCGGCGACGGTCCGGCTCGCGCCGGTCCCAGTAATCGTGTAGTTCGCCCGGTTGCCGGAGAACTGAGCCGTATCGTTTCCTTCGCCGCCATCCAGCGTGTCGTTGCCCGCGCCGCCTATCAGCGTGTCGTCACCGCCATAGCCATACAACTTGTTGGCTGTGCTGTTGCCAACGACGAGGTTGCTAAGCTGATTGCCCGCGCCGTCTGTCGCCCATCTCGCCAGCGGATCACCGGGGTTGGCAGGGTCAATCAGATAGAGATTCTCCACGTTGGCCGCCAAGGGGCTGGCAACCGGGATGGAGATGGAGCTGACGATGGTATCGGTCCCTTCTCCAGCCGCTTCCGTGACGATGTCCTGAGTGTGATCAACATAGTAGGTATCGTTGCCCAATCCGCCCTGCATTCTGTCGGCTCCGCCGCCGCCGTTCAGGACATTGTGCCCGGCATTGCCGTTCAACGTGTTGGCACCAGTATTGCCGTTTGCCGTCAGGTTGCCTGTGCCTGTCAGCGTGAGCTCTTCGACTTGAGCTGAGAGCGTATAATCGACGCTGCTGTAGACATGATCGTAGCCCCCTAGAACGCCATTGGCTTTTTCAACGATGAGAACGCTAGTGTTGTCGACAATATAGACATCGTTGCCATCGCCGCCCTGCAGCGTGTCAGCACCTCCGCCTCCATTGATCGTGTCTGCTCCGCCGAAACTTTCGAGATTGTTGGCCGCAGCGTTGCCGATCAAGACATTATCAAGCTCGTTCCCGTAGCCGTTGATCGCGGCAGATCCGGTCAATGTAAGGTTTTCGACATTAGCTCCAAGGGTGTGTTTGGCTGAGGAGCGGACATGATCAGTGCCTTCACCCGGATTTTCCGTAACGACGTCACCGTCTTTGTTGACAATGTAGGTGTCATTGCCAGCACCACCAGCCATTGTATCGACGCCAGCAGAGCCAGTGAGCGTATCGTCACCCGCGGTTGCGATGCCACCGGTCGTGTTGCCTTGGATTACAGTTCCTGTCGCTCCAGCAGACTTGTTCGTGGCCTCCTCGTGGATGGCGTAACGCGCATCCTCGGGATTGACGGTATTGTTGAGGATCTGAGTTCCGGTTGAGTAGTAGTTCTTCAGCGGGAATTTTGGCGGGCTGTTGGGTGAATCGCCATCCGGGTAGTCTTGGCGCAGGCGAATCTGGACTTCGTCAAAGCCACCCTGGAGTTCCTGTGAGTTGCTCGAGATGAAGCTGTCTTTGACAACCGTGTTGGTCGAGCCCTCAATGCGCACGCCTTGGCGCATGTTGTCGTGAACATTAGCTCCGCTAATGGTTACATTATCGGACAAGCTGACCAGAATACCCTCGCGGAGATTGCCGGAGTATTCACCGCCAATAATCTGAACGTTGTTGACGCGGGCAATTTCAGATTCATCGCCGCGCTGGATGTCACCGCGCTGAACTACAATACCTGCGCCGCTTGTGCCGGAGCCATTGTCCTTGGCGATGTTGTTCTGAAGGATAATATTGCTTGAGGCATTCTGAATGTTGAAGCCATGGCGATCATTATTATAAGATTCGTTGTTCGCATAAAGGCCGCCCACAACACCATCAGCCACGAAGCCATCTTTTCCGTTATTGTGAGCAACGGAGTTCGTAACTGTGAAATTATAGGTGATCTCGTGCGGATTGATCCCATATCCCGTGCAGTTCATCACCTCCAAGTTATCGAGGGTGATGTTGGTCTGCTTGCGACCGGTGCCGTCATCCTTGATGCCGCAGATGAATCCGGCCTGCTCCCCGATGTTGTTCGCGCGGTTGCCGTCGATGACAAGATTGGTGATCGCGACGTTATCAACACCTACGAGATCAGTCCGAACAATGCCGTTGATCTTGGCGTCAAAACGATCCTCAAGTTTGATAACTGTTCTAGGGAGCCCGCTCGGATCTCCTGTTCCCGTTAGCTTGACGCCAGAGAGCAGTTCAATCGCACCGGTCGAGGGGTCGGTCTTGTCTCCCGTGACGAGCCACTCTTGTGCGCTGAGTTGAACCGTTACCTGCTGTTTCGTCGTGTTGTACTCTTGATTAGCTTGTACGATGGCCGCCTTGATCCTAGCGACGTTCTCCGCTGCGTTGGTTGAAGGGTTCTCGAGAAGAATTGTCGTCATTACGATTTCCTTATGACCCGAAGTTCGTTCGAGTTGGTTCAATCACGAGCGTCACCGTCACCAGACCTTCGTCCGGAGCCTGCAATGCGATGATCGCCGGTTGTCGTGTTCTGCCGCTATCGCTGCGGCATGGTTCAGAGCCGCGTGAGCGTCGATCCGAGGAAGTGCCGCTGCCGTGTGGGCAGGCGATCCTTCCGGTCGTCAAGGCGGAGCCGGTCCTGCCTCGTGTGAAGTCATGAGCATAAGGCTGTGTCCTCTGCAGTAACTGCCAGATTGCTCAAGATTAAATAGGCATTTCCGCAAATTCGAAATGGTGCAATTTTGTATTGTCGACGCAATTTCGAGTTAATGCGTCCGCCGCTGCGACTAAGGCTAATGCTGTTGAAGTATAATCTCTAACCCTAAGGGATTGATGCCGCTCTGTCAGAGCTTGACCGGAAGGGTTGAGGGTCCAACCCCTCTCCCTGCAATTCTGCCGGTTTTGGGAAGACTCGATGGAGTTCACAATGCTACGGGCCGAGGCCATTCGCCGACACCACCGGTGGGAAGTGTGCGAGGCAAGGGCAGGTGTCCCTGACAACGGCAGTATGGTCCTTGAATTCACTCGCAGATTACGTATATACTTTATTGTATATACGGAGCATAAGGATGGCCACCGCGAAGGTTTTCAAATCGGGCAATAGTCAAGCTGTGCGACTACCTAAGCAGTTTCGCTTCACCAGCGATGAGGTCGAGATCTATCGGCGTGGCGACGAAATCGTCCTACGCGAGAAACCCAAGACGCTGGCCCGTGCGTTCGAACTGCTGTGTGAGTTGCCGGAAGTCGAGCGCGAGGATGGACCGCCGCAGGAGCGCGAGGGGCTATGACAGCCCAACCCCGTTATCTTCTCGACACCAACATCTGCATCGACATCCGACGGGAGCGACCGCAAGCGGTCATGGAGCGGTTCAAGGTGCTGCCTCCCGGTTCGACGGCGATCTCGGTTATAACCTATGGGGAACTGGCTTATGGGAGTCGGAAAAGCCCGGATCCTCGTAAAGCGATGATGGTCTTGGAGGAACTGATTACCCTTATTCCAGTCTTGCCGATGGCCGCCGATGTGGCCGAAGCGTATGGATCCATCCGATCTCATCTTGCTGCTCGCGGCGAACTGATCGGCAACAACGATCTTTGGATCGCCGCCCATGCCAAGAGTCTTGAGGTGATCCTGGTTACCAACAATGAGAAAGAGTTTCAGCGGGTGAGAGGCCTCAAAATCGAAAACTGGGCTAAGGGATAATTGCTGCCGGCTGGACGGCCCTGAAAGTGCCCCGTTCGGTGACGCCGCGGCACCCTTGATCGGTCAGCACACACGCCCAGACCGCTGCCGGCGTTGCGCCCACCACTCCGCAAGTTTGCAGTTCATGACTTCTGCCCCAGCTCTGACTGGACCATCGTCTTCTTCCGCAAGCGGTAGATGTCAGGAGCAAACTGGGCCTGCGCTGCTCCGAGACCGGTCAGGACAGTCGCTGCGTTCGTTGGATCGGCAGCGAGCGAACTCGTTAACTAAGACGGAGAGCTATTTTCGCGGCACGATGCTGCCGTCAATCTTCTTCTTCCAACGACTTCGCTTGCCGCAGGGCATTGGGCATTTGATCTGGTTGGCGCCAAGATGCCGGATCTTCTGCCGTTTGGCTTTGGCGGCACGCTGATGATCGTCGCGTGTCTTGGCCTGTGCACACGTGGCATGCGCGGGCCCCATATTGTCGGGCTCGTCTGTACCTCCCAACTCCAGTGCCCGAATAGGCTCGATGATCCAGCGCTCACGGACGCCATCAATGCGCCGCTCGCAGAGCACGCAGATCCCTCTGGCCCGCTCCCAGATGGCGAGCCGCACGCGTGGTGAGAGACGAGCCCGCCGGGTCATCCCGAGATCGGTTCGTTCAACAAGGGGCATGCCACAGGCTCCTCAGCGCTCATCAGGGCGAGAGCCTGGTGTGCTTGGCGCTTGCTCGGAGCGATCATGTCCCCGGTTCTCATCCGTTGGGCTGCTGTCATGGTCGTCGACAGGCATGAGACGGACCCGCAGCCCCGTTGAAGCAACGGTGAGGGTCTGCGATACCAGCGGCGAGACCATCGATGCGCTGTCCTGGATCCCCGCCGTGATGGACAGGCCGTGCAGTTGCTGGGCTTGGGCCGGCGCATCCTGCAACTGATTGGGCTGAGCCGGCGGCCGGGTGTCCGTTTCCTGCTCCTCCACAAGGGCCAACACGTGCTCGGCGCGGCGCGCGAGGATGATTGTTTCCAATGGGCTGAGGCCGAGTTGCTCATTGCAGGGATCCCGCAGCACTGACGCCAGGTCCCTGATCAAACGGATCAGGAGATCACAATCGCGGCAGGTGCGAAGGGCTGCTTCTTCGGCGGCATTCCGGTCATGGGCAATCAGAGCCTGGACAACGGCGCGAGCTGAGCGAACGGCATAGCGGAGGTGGGTTGAAGGATACGAAGAGGAAGCAATTGGATCGTGATCATCAACCATGGAAGATCCTTCAAGTAAGCCAAAAAACGTTATAGCGTTATTTACGTTACGTCAAGTGACTTCCATTCCTCAAGCGTGGTCAGCGTCACGCGACAGTCCAAGGTGCGAGGGTGGTCGCTGCCTCGGTGTCATCGGTCGCGACACCATGCAGGCGTCTGAAGGATGAATCGCCTTTGCCTGCACTTCGCGCCTCACGTTTTGGCAGAACGAACCCAATCGCTTCACAGCAGGGTGCGTTGTGCTCCTGACCGCTACAGAGCTTGGTTGCCGTTGCCGGAGCATCTCCAGCGATCCGATCTTTTTCCCTCCTCGCGTGTTGTGACTCCTGTGCTCATCAGGAGGACCGGAGAGGAATGGCGGTCAACGGGGACATTCTGGATTGCCTGATTGTCGGCGGCGGGCCTGCGGGGTTGACGACGGCTTTGTATCTGGCCCGCTTCAAGCGGCGGTTTCGGGTGATCGACAGCGGGTCGCCTCGGGCGGCCTGGATCCCCACCAGCCACAACATCCCCATGTTCGCGGAAGGGATCTCGGGCAAGGATCTCCTGGCACGGGCCCGGACCAATCTTGAGCAGTATGGGGATTGCATCTTGCCCGGCATGGTCACGGGCCTGCGCAAGCAGCCTGACCGCTTCATCGCCGTGGTGGAGGGCCATGACGGTTCCACGAGCCAGATTGCTGCGCGCCGGGTCGTGATCGCCACGGGAGCCGTCGATATCGAGCCCGACCTGCCGGACGTGCCCAACGCGATCCAGCAGGGGCTCGTGCGCTACTGCCCGATCTGCGACGGCTACGAGTCCCGCGACCAGAAGATCGCCGTTATCGCCTATGGCGCCCATGGCATCGGGGAGGCGGTCTTCATCGCCCGCACCTATTCCAGGGACGTGACGCTTCTGACCTTGGGGCAGCAGCTTGAGCTCGATGCCGAGCAGCGGGCGAAGCTCGACGAGCATGGGATCAAGGTGGTCGAGGCTCCTGTCGAGTCGCTTGCCATGGAGAACGACCGGATCTCTGCCGTGAACGTCGCCGGCACGGAGCATCGCTTCGATGTGCTCTATTCGGCGCTCGGCCTCAAGTATCGCTCGGATCTCGCCATCTCCCTCGGCGCCGAGCACGACCCGTCGGGCAGCCTGATCGTTGACAGCCATTGCCAGACCAGCGTCAAAGGTCTGTACGCGGCCGGCGACATCGTCAGGGGCATCGACCAGATCGTGGTCGGCATGAGCCACGCGGCCGTGGCTGCGACCCACATCCACAACCATTGCGAGCTGCCCACCGAAGACGAGCCCGGCGGCGCTTGAGCGCCGACCCTAGGACAGCGCCTTTGCCAGCAGCGGCAGGCTGATGTCCATGCGATAGTCGACCGAGGAATGGTCGTCGTGGAATTCCTCATAGGTGTGGGGAATGGCGGCGGCGTCGAGCTTCCGGCGCATGATCCGCGAGCCATAGACCATGTTGTACTGATCGATGTCGCCGCAATCGATGTAGAGGGCCTTCAGCCGGCGAAGGTTCTCCTGGCGCCGCGGGTCGTCCACCATGCGCAGCGGGTCCCAGCGCAGCCAGTTGGCCCAGCGCTCCTCGATGATCTCGCAGGTCTCGAGATCCACCGGCAGGCGGATGCCGTAGAATTGGCTGGGGTCGGGATCGAAGCTCGCTGCCTGGGCGAGCAGCATCAGGGTGTGCCAGTCCTTGTCCTTTGCCTTGGGCCCCGCCTCTAATTTGCGCAGGAAGGCCTCGATGGACATGCCGTGATCCATCAGGTGGCGGAGCGCTCCGGCGAACTCACCCAGGTTATAAAGGTATTCGAAGCCCACATCCCCCGAATGCGAGGCGGCGGCCGACCAGACGGAGCCGCCGTGCCGAAGCGCGTGCACCATGGCGCCGTAGCCACCCGAACTCTTGCCGAACACGCCCCGCCGCCCGTCCCCGCCGCAGCCGAAGCGCTCCTCGACGAAGGGCAGCATCTCGCGGATGAGGAAGGTCTCCCAGAGGCCCATGGCGGCGCTGTCGACATATTGGTTGCCGCCGAGCCTGGTGAAGCAGTCGGGGAAGGCCACCGCAACGGGCGGCATGGCGCCGGTGCCGATCAGCCGGTCCAGGCGCTCGGGCACGTTCTCTCCGTAGTTCTTCCAGTTGGTATGCGCCGGCCCACCGGCCGTGTAGCCGACGAGATCTACGAGGAGAGGAAGGCCGCTTCCGTCATGACCTGCGGGCACATAGACGTCCACACGACGACGGGAGGGATCGCCGAGCAGATTGTCCTTGAGGCATTCGCTGTCGATCCAGAAGCTGTGCACCGTACCTGCCGGTACGTCATGATTCTTGCGCATCGTGATCCCTCGTGAGGCCAATTGCCCGAGATGTGACGGCTCAAACGGCACTTGTCCAGAATTCGGCTCGTCGTGCCGGTTAATAAGTCCTTACCCCACCTAGCCATTCCACAGGCTGCGAGTCTACGGTGCAGCCCCAGGTATCAGAGTGAAGATGTCATACTTGGGGGTGTACTTATGACCGAGAGTTTCCTGCCGCGATGGAGCTTGAAGACCGAAGGTGTCGTCATGCCGGACGAGCGGCTGCCGACCGGCCAGATGGTGGTCGTCGGCCTGCAGCATGTGGTGGCCATGTTCGGCGCAACCGTGCTGGCCCCGATTCTGATGGGCTTCGACCCGAATGTCTCGATCCTGTTCTCCGGCATCGCGACGCTGATCTTCTTCGTCGTGGTCGGCGGCCGGGTGCCGAGCTATCTGGGTTCCAGCTTCGCCTTCATCGGCCCCGTCCTCGTCGCCACCGGCGCGAGCGTGGGCAGTCCCAATCCCAACATTCCCCTGGCGCTCGGCGGCATCATCGCGGCCGGCGCGCTCTACTTCCTCATCGGCCTCGTGGTACAACTGGCGGGACACCGCTGGATCGAGCGGCTGATGCCGCCTGTGGTCACGGGTGCCATCGTGGCCGCCATCGGCCTCGTGCTTGCACCCATTGCGATCAACAGCGCCTCCGGCATCACACCCGACAACCAGAACGGCAGCGACTTCGCCCGCTGGATCGCCCTCGCCACCGTCGTGGCGGTGGGCCTCATGGCGGTCTACGCGCCGGGGATCTGGCGGCGCCTGCCGGTGCTGATCGGCGGCGTGCTCGGCTATCTGATCTACTTCATCTGCGCGAACGTGCTGGGCCTCGGCCAAGCCATCGACTTCTCGAAGATCGGGGCGGCGGCCTGGTTCGGCCTGCCGTCCTTCCAGAGCCCCGTCTTCGACATGCGCGCCATGAGCCTCATCGCTCCAGTGGCAGTGATCCTGGTGGCCGAGAACCTCGGGCACATCAAGGCGATCGGCGCCATGACGGGCCGCAACCTCGATCCCTATCTCGGCCGCGCCTTCATGGGCGATGGCGTTGCCACCATGCTGTCGGGTGCCGCCGGCGGCACGGGCATGACCACTTACGCCGAGAACATGGGTGTGATGGCCGTCACCCGCATCTATTCCACGCTGGTCTTCCTCATCGCCGCGGCCTTCGCGCTGCTCCTCGGTCTTTCCCCTAAGTTCGGCGCCTTCATCGGCACGATCCCTGGGCCTGTGCTCGGCGGCCTCTCCATCGTGGTCTTCGGCCTCATCGCCGCGACTGCGGGGCGGATCTGGGTGGAGAACCGGGTCGACTTCTCAAACCCGCGCAACCTGATCACGGTGGCGGTGGCTCTGATCCTGGGTGCCGGCAACTTCAAGCTGAACGTGGCGGGCTTCACTCTGGACGGCATCGGAACGGCGACCTTCGGCGCCATCATCCTCTACCACCTCCTGAGCATGGCACCGGGCACGGCAGACCGCACCGAGACCGTGCACTAGTCATCAGCTTCTCCAGGAACAGGCATTTCGAGCCCGCGTTGAGATCCAACGCGGGCTTCGCCTTTTGCCTGGCCTGTCTCGTCCTGGCTGGAGGCCCGCATCCGCTTCGCACAAGGGATGTCAGCATGAGTTCCGACCAGAACCAGACCCTGCCGCCTCAGGTGCAGGACCAGCAGCTCGGCCATGATACCGAGATGAACCCGCGGCCCGACTACGAGCCGCGCTATGCGGGCAGCAACCGGCTGCAGGGCAAGGTCGCCCTCATCACCGGCGGAGACAGCGGCATCGGCGTGCAACGGCCGTTCTCTTTGCCGGCGAAGGTGCCGGCCTGGCGATCATGTACCTGAACGAGAACGAGGACGCACAGGAGACGAAGCGTCTCGTGAAGAGGCAAGGGCGCTCGTGCCTGACCATCGCAGGCGATGTGGGCGATCCGGGCTTCTGCCGCTCGGCCGTGGATCAGGTGATCCAACGCTTCGGCAAATTGGACGTGCTCGTGAACAATGCGGCGGAGCAGCACCCGAATGGCGGCGATCCCAAGGAGGCCTGAAACAAGAAGGGCGGCTCGAAAGAGCCGCCCGATCCTTCGTGGCGCTGCAGGAGATGTCAGCGTCTGCGGCGTACGCGCACCGGTACCGGATTATGCGAAGGGGTCGTCAACACGAACAGCAACATGACCGCCGAGAGGGAGCCGCCGATCAGGAAAAGGACTTCCGCGATTTCAACCTGGGAAGCCATCCCGGTGATCGCGGCAAACGCAGAGACAACAGCAAAGATAAAAAATGCACGAAGGGCAACCGAGCGATTCATTGGCCATCTCTCCCAAGTGTTCTTGGAAACGTGTGGGGGGAAGTCGAGTTCCATGCGAATAAAAGCCTGGAGGATTACTGTTGAACGACTGATGAACAGGCTCGATGAACTGCACAAGGCGGAACCTTACAGTCGCGCTTGGCGTTGTTTGAACATCGTCGGCTTACAGTCGATTGTAATGTTAGCGAGGTAACACCATGCTCGGTTGGGCAGTCACTTTTCTCATCATCGCTCTCGTCGCAGCTCTGTTCGGCTTCGGGGGCATCGCCGGCACCGCCGTTGAGATCGCGAAGCTGATTTTCTTCGTCGCGATCGTGTTGTTCGCGATCTCGGCCGTCATCGGCCTGCTGCGCGGGCGCAGCCCGATGTGATGCCGCTTCGGCACCTTTAGCGTCGAACGCCGCCCGTCAAAGGCGGCGTTTGTCGTTTGGAAGCAGCGGCCCCTCTGCTGCATCAGCTCTGCAGGGCAGCCCGGGTCATGCTGTCGGGGCCGAGGTCTTCGATATCATCGACGTTCAGCAGAGAGGCGAGCCGAATGCGCGCCCGGTTCACGCGGCTCTTGATGGTGCCGACAGCGCAGTCGCAGATGGTTGCGGCTTCCTCATAGGAAAAGCCCGATGCCCCCACCAGGAGAAGGGCTTCACGCTGGTCTCCAGGAAGTTTGGCGAGAGCGCTGCGGAAATCCTCGAAGTCGAGGTGGGAGCCCTGCTCGGGCTGAACCTTCAGGCGCCCGGCATAGGAGCCGTCGGGATCCTCCACCTCGCGCCGGCGCTTCCTGTACTCGGAATGGAAGAGGTTGCGCAGAATGGTGAAGAGCCACGCATTCAGGTTCGTGCCGGGTTCGAACCGATGCAGATTGGAGAGGGCCCGCAGGAGGGTATCCTGAACAAGGTCATCGGCCCTGTCGAGCTGACCAGAGAGTGAGATAGCGAAGGCGCGGAGGCTGGGGACCGCCGCGAGAAGAGCCTCCCGTAATTCGGGCTCCGGCTCTGGGGTCATTGAGACCCTTCCTTTCGCCCGTTCTTGTCCAACTGGTCGAGCAGTTCCCTGAAGCGGTCCGGAACAGGCTGCTGCATGAGCTCGTCGTACATGGCGCGGAGTTGGTCGCCGATGCGTTTCTGGCTGCCGCTGTCGAGCTTAGGATCGGTTGCGAGCTCGTTACCCAAGGCGCCGTCGGGACCGACCCGAGCGAGCTTGTTCCCCTTATCAACCGTCATATTAGTCCCCTTGCCATCCCTTATTTGCTGGGGGTGGCCAACCTTGGCAGTATCCATATATTCGTTTTCGAGCAATAACGCTCATTGCTGCCCACGGTTCCATTCTGTGGAACTTTTGCAGCTTTGCAGCGTTGAAAGATCCATCGGTACAACGAGTCAAAAGCACAGTTAAGGGGAAGCGAATGTCGACAGCCCAGCTTGTCGTCCAGCACTTACCATATCTTCGGCGCTACGCGCGCGCTCTCACAGGCAGTCAGATGGCTGGGGACGCTTATGTCGCCGCGACCCTCGAGACGCTTGTAAGCGAGCCCGAGACCATCGGCCCATCCGGCAACGTGAAGGTCGAGCTCTTCCAGGTGTTCACGCGAATTTGGAACTCCCTGTCGGTGAATGGCCGCAGCGAGCAGATCCAGCGTGATCTGCCGGCCGAAGTTCGGCTCGGGCAGATCACGCCGCTTCCCCGTCAGGCCTTCCTTCTCTCCTGCCTTGAAGGCTTCGGAGAAGAAGAGGTCGGCCAGATCCTCGATGTCGACACGCGAACCGTGCGTGATCTCGTCGATGAAGCAGGGCGCGAGCTTGCAGCCGATATGGCCACGGACATCCTCATCATCGAGGACGAGCCCCTGATCGCCATGGATCTGGAGGCACTTGTCGAAGGGTTGGGGCACAACGTCACCGGCGTCGCTCGCACGCGCACGGAGGCCGTCAAGCTGGCTGCCGCCAAGCAGCCCGGCCTGATCCTGGCCGACATTCAGCTGGCTGACGGAAGCTCCGGCCTCGATGCGGTGAACGATCTCCTGAAATCCTTCGAGGTTCCGGTCATCTTCATTACGGCCTATCCGGAACGGTTCCTGACAGGTGAGCGCCCCGAACCGGCCTTCCTGATCGCCAAGCCGTTCCAGCCGGCAAACGTCTCTGCGGTCATCAGCCAAGCCCTGTTCTTCCAGCAGAGCGCACGCCGACGCGAGGCTCGTGCCGCCACGGCTTGAGACCGAACGCATATCAAACCGAATAGTAATGGCCCGGCTGAAAAGCCGGGCTTTTACTTTTTGGCATGTATTGGGCGCAAAAAAAGACGGGCTCAAAAGCCCGTCTAAGGTGCCGGCCAATGCACAAGGGGAATGCGGGGAGGACCAGGAGGCCGGTGCTTTAAGAACGCCCTATCGAAAACAAAGGTTCCAGGCTTTTTATCCCTCTTTTTATTCTTATCTCCTACGTAAGGATGCAGGAACATCAAAGATATCGTCGCGTTGAATTTCGAAACGCTGAGGTTGAAGAGCAGGAGAGAGGGATGTTCCGTACCCCTGTGGCACTGGTGGGACTGGCTGGGGTTTTCTTTGTCGCGGGCAGCTTCGTTCCCGCCTCCTTCAACCTGTCTCCTCAGGCGCAATCCGAAGTTCTGTCCGACGCTGCGCTGCCCCAGCACATGGGCACTGCAAACAAGAGGGATCGCATGATGGCCCCGGTTCCGAGCGCGAGCCCGGCGACCGTGTCGATCGTTGAACTCGTTGGCGTCACCCAGGCAACGGTGATCCTTCGCGATCGCGACGGGAAGGTGCTGTATAAGTCCGATCCCCGTTCCGGCACCACGATCTATGCCCGCGATACGGAGCTGCCTGTCGTGACGCTCAAGGAGGATACGCAGGCTCCTGCTGCCCAGCATCCGGTCAGTCAGCGGGAGGGTACCGAAGCTCCCCGCGAGCAGAAGCAGAAAACACGCAAGCCAGTCGGGTGCCTCGGCGATGTCAGCCCTCTGGCCAAAGCGAGCGCCGACAGGATGCCGAGCCTCTGCCTGGCGCTTCTCCAGCAGTCTCTTTCCTGACCGCCCTGCCAGCGCGGGTTACGCGCGTGGGGCCAACACGGTGCCTGTTCGTGAGATCCGGTGCCGCCTGAGAGCGGGAAGATCCTTCCGACGGGCCGCGGGTGGCGTGGGAGCCGAATGTTGACGGAAAGGCTCCCGTTCTGAGTTCAGTATTTCTGTTTTCCGCACGAAAGGCGCCAGATAAATCTGAATCTTTGGAATATTGGCAAGTATTGATCCTAGGCTGGAATGTTAAGCCAGCCATTCACATTGCCTTGAATAAGTCAATGTTCGGAACGGTTGCTCGCGCCGGGCGTTTAACCCTCGCGCACTTTAGGCGCATAACGTGATTTAATGAATCCTCAGGAGAACTAAGCAATGCTGAAGAAGCATATGGCAACTTGCCTTGTAGTGACGGCTTTCGCGGCTGCGCCCGCCCTCGCACAGACCTCGACGACCCCCTCGGCTCCCACCGATCGCCCGGCCGCCTCCGGTACCGGCACCACCTCGACCGGCTCGCCGGCCATGCAGCCTGGCGCTTCCGGCTCTTCCTCGACGATGAGCCAATCCTCGTCGACCATGACCCAGAGCGGTGGCATGCAGGGTCAGTTCATGACCAAGATGGAAGCCAATCAGATGATGGCTTCGGAACTGATCGGCACCCGCGTCATCGGCGCCAACAATGAGTCGATCGGCGACATCAATGACGTCATCATGGACCGCAACGGTCAGATCATGGCGGCCGTGGTCGGTGTCGGTGGGTTCCTGGGCATTGGCGAAAAGGATGTGGCCGTTCCGTTCAATGCGCTCGAGTTCATGAATGCCCAGCAGGCTCAGGCCATGAACAACAACAGCGGCGGCACCAACAACAACGTCGCGACCACGGGTTCGACCGCAACGGGTTCGACGGCAACGGGCAACACCGCCACGACAGGCTCGGGTACGGCCGGCTCTTCCAACATGACGGCCAGCAACACCTCCGCCAACCAGAACCAGCCTGAGCGCGTGGTTCTGCGTATGACGAAGGATCAGCTCCAGGCCGCTCCTGCTTTCGACGATGATGGCGGCAACGCCAACAACTCGACCACCGGTTCTGCCAGCCAGTCGGGCACTTCGACGGCTCCGAAGCAGTAATCTGTCATTCGGCCGAGAGGCTAAGCGGCGTCTGGGAAGTCCCAGGCGCCGCTTTTTCATGTCCAGGAGATTACCCGCACATGAGGCAAAAATAAAAGGCGCAGCCATTGGCTGCGCCTCAAAGGTGCCGGTCCAAGGGGGCATTCGGACCAGTTGTAGGCTTAACGGCAGTTGGACATTCCGGTTCCAGCAGAATTCGAAAAATTCTGCCGCTCTCATTCGGCCGGCAGCGGCCGGGGCCTTCCGGACTTGTTGACGCACAAGGAACCGGGGTCCGGGGCATACGTTGCCGTTTCAAGCATGATGCGGAGGAAGCCATGACTGCGACGAATGAGCTGGATGCTGTCTTGTGTCAGGAGGAGCTGCCGGATGAGTTTTCCAGGCTGACGTCGAGCTCTCCCTACAGGGACAAGCCGTCCGTGGCTTCGATGCTCAGCGGCATCATCTCAGTCTGTCACCAGGACGAGGTGACCTGTCCCTTGATGCTGAGGCGGCATCTCGTTGTTCCGGCATGGCCGCACGTACTGCCTGCGGGAGCGAGTCCCGGCATCTGAACGATCAGCGTTCAAGGTTTTTCATTTATGGTCGAAGCATTGCCCTTTCCGTCTGCCGCCGGTTCCGTGTCGATCCTGTTCCATCCGAGCACGGTTCCGGTCATCGACGTGTTCCGCTCCCTGAACCGTCTGGAAGACCAGTACGACCTGGCCATGCTCGACGGTCCTGAACAGGCACTGGCAGCCTATACCCAGGCTGAGATCGCGAAAGGGATCATTTCGGACGCGCTCCTTCTGGCCTTTGCTCTGACCCGGCAGCGCGGGCGCCCCTTCGTCCACAGGCCGATCGGATCCCGACATGGAAGCTTGGACGAATATTGTCTTCTGACAATGATTGGAGCCTCCCGCGATCCCGGCTCGGGGGTGGCCAGCGAGGCAGCCCGCTATCTGGACATCGTGTCGCTCGACTTCATGTCAGCCTTGGCGGGGGATCTCGTAAAGCAGATCGATCTCGGTGCCGTGGCGTTCGACGTTCCGAACTTCCTGCACTTCCGCGCCATCGTGGGTGTCGGAGCTGCCCAGGAGGTTCTCGTGGAAACCGCTCTGACCCGTGCTGAATTCAACTTCAGGCACCAGTAAAAATTTTTTCCAACACAATGATGCAAAGTAAAGGGGCCGCTAAGCGGCCCCTTTGATTATTGCAGCTGATGAAAGCGTTATTCCTGATTGCCGCGGGTGTTGCCCGAGGCCTGACCGCCCTTGCGGCCGGCTTCCGAGGCGAGTTCGCGGTCCTGCGAGAAGGAACGCTTCTCGGCTGGAACACTCTTGCCGCCCTTGCTGGCGATTTCACGCTGCCGGTCGGAATCCATCGACGCGAAGCCACGCTTCGAGGTCGAACCACCTGCCATTTATGCCTCCTAATCGAGTGGTGTTCGTGCTTCATCAACCGCTCGCGGATTCGATGGTTCCGGTGAGAAAGGGTCAACCTTTGCAAAAAATTTTGCGAAATTATTCAGACCCTACGAATTGTTGCGTCTGGTGCAAATGTTTGACTGGAGGAAACAAGGCAACATCTTGTCGGTAGGAATAAGAGCCAAGAAGGTACTTACCTCGATACAGGCGAAGAATGGTGCCTATATTTGCCAATAGATGCCTCATCGAAGGTAAGTCATAGAAGCTCGACAATTCTCACCGAGTCCGCTCTCCGAAATCAGTATAATGGTAAGTCCATGATCTTGGATGATGAGGCGGCAAGCCGGGTGTGCTCAGGCGCCTGCTGTCGATATAAGGGTAGCGCACTGCTTCGAGCGCACCTGTAGTAACGGCGGAGGATGGAAGACGGGATGACCTACGACGACAACAATGTGTTCGCGAAGATCCTTCGCGGGGAGCTGCCCTGCCACAAGGTCTACGAGACGGATCGGGTTCTGGCCTTCATGGATGTCATGCCCCGGGGCGACGGCCACGTGCTGGTGATCCCCAAGGCGAAGGCTCGCAACCTCCTTGACATCGAGCCGGACGATCTCGCGGAACTCGCCAAGGCCGTGCAGGTCGTCGGCAAGGCGGCCAAGGCTGCGCTTTCGGCCGACGGACTGACGATCCAGCAGTTCAATGAGAGCGCCGGAGGGCAGGTGGTCTTCCACATCCACTTCCACGTCATTCCCCGTTTCGAGGGCGTGGCGCTCAAGCCCCATACGGGCCAGATGGAAAAGCCGGAAGTGCTGGCGGGAATGGCGGACAGGATCCGCGCTGCCCTGGCTTCGGCATAAGGACGTAAGCGGCGGGGCGCGCCTGCCGCTCTCCTTTGCGAGACTTCAGTCTGCCCAATCGAGGGAACGGGACACGGCTTTGTTCCAGAGGGTATTCAGGCGCTCGCGGCGGGAGGCCTCCATGGCGGGCCTCCAGCGCTTGTCCACGGCCCAGTTGCGCACCAATTCGTCTGTCCCGCTCCAGAATCCCGTGGCCAGACCGGCCGCATAGGCCGCGCCGAGGGCCGTGGTCTCAATCACCTTCGGGCGCACCACCGGCACATCGAGGATGTCCGCCTGGAACTGCATCAAAAGCTCGTTGACGACCATACCACCGTCCGTGCGCAGTTCCCGTGCAGTGATGCCCGTGTCCTTGGTCATGGCGTCCAGAACCTCACGGGTCTGGAAAGCCGTGGCCTCGAGGGCTGCGCGGGCGATGTGCGCCTTGGTGGCGTAGCGTGTCAGGCCGCCGATGAGGCCGCGGGCATGGGAGTTCCAGTGCGGCGCATAGAGCCCCGAGAAGGCCGGCACGATGGTCACGCCGCCATTGTCCTCGACGCTGCGCGCAAGGGTTTCAATGTCGGGGCTCTGCTCGATCATGCCGAGATTGTCGCGCAGCCACTGCACGAGGGCTCCTGCAATCGCGATCGAGCCTTCCAGGGCATAGACAGCCTTCCCCTGGCCGAAACGGTAACCTACCGTGGTGAGGAGACCGCATTTCGACGGATAGGGCGTCTCGCCGGTGTTCATCAGCATGAAACAGCCGGTGCCGTAGGTGTTCTTGGCCTCCCCCTGCTGGAAGCAGGCCTGCCCCACAAGCGCCGCCTGCTGGTCGCCCAGAATGCCGGCAATCGGCACGCCGGCCAGATTGTCGGTCGCCTCGCCATAGACCTCGCTCGACGAGCGGATCTGCGGCAGGCAGGCGCGCGGGATCTCGAACAGGCGAAGGATCTCCTCGTCCCAGTCGAGGGTCCGCAGATCCATGAGCTGCGTCCGGCTCGCATTGGTCACGTCAGTGATGTGGCAGCCGCCGTTGACGCCCCCGGTCAGGTTCCAGACCAGCCAGGTGTCGATGTTGCCGAACAGAACGTCGCCGGACTGCGCCTTCTCGCGGGCGCCGGGCACGTTGTCGAGGAGCCAGCGCAGCTTGAGGCCGGAGAAATAGCTCGCCAGCGGCAGGCCGGTCTTGTCGCGCAGGCGGTCGTAACCGCCGTCACGGGCGAACTCCTCGACGATCGGGTCGACGCGGGTGTCCTGCCAGACAAGCGCGTTGTGAAGCGGCTTGCCCGTGCGCTTGTCCCAGATCAGCGTCGTCTCGCGCTGGTTCGTAATCCCGATAGCGGCGATGTCCTGCGGCTTGAGACCTTTCTTCGCCAGGGCCTCCTGGATCACCGCTTGCGTGTTGCGCCAGATCTCGAGCGGATCGTGCTCCACATAGCCGGGCTTGGGGTAGATCTGCTCGTGCTCCTTCTGCCCGACCGAGACGATGCTCCCGGCCTTGTCGAACACGATGAAGCGCGAGCTGGTCGTGCCCTGATCGATGGCACCGACGTATTGAGCCATGTCCTTCCCCGATTTTATTGAGCGGCGACGGACGCCACTTTTGTCCTGGCCAAGTAGGCATCGATCCTGGCCGGAGCGTCAACCGGCACATGCAGCCCGAGCTTTGAGCGGCGCCAGAGAATGTCCTCGGCCGTGCGCGCCCATTCGCGGCGCACCAAGTAGTCGACTTCAGCGGCGGTGAGCCCGGCGCCGAAATCCTCTCCGAGATCACTCATGGACTTGGCGGAGCCGAGAAGCTCCTCGACGCGGGTGCCATAGGCGCGAGCAAGGCGATGGGCGAGGGCCTCGGGCAGGAAGGACCAGCGCTGGCGCACCGTGGCGAAGAAGCGGTCGAAATCCGCGTCGGGCATGTCGCCGCCCGGCATCTTGGCCTTTTCGGTCCAGGACGGCTTCATGTTGGGGAAGTAGGATTTCAGCTCCTCGAGGGCATGCTCGGAGAGCTTGCGGAAGGTGGTGATCTTGCCGCCGAAGATGGACAGCACCGGGGCCTGACCCTGCGGCGCGTCCATGTCGAACACGTAGTCGCGGGTGACCGCCGAGGCGTTGGTGGAGCCGTCGTCGAAGAGGGGGCGCACGCCGGAATAGGTCCACACCACTTCGGCCGGCGTGACCTCGCGCTTGAAGAAGTGGTTCACCACGTTGCAGAGATACTGGATCTCGTCCTGGGTGATCTCGACCTTCTTGTCCGGAACCGACTCGACCGGGATGTCGGTGGTGCCCACGAGTGTGAACTTCTCCTGATACGGAATGGCGAAGACGATCCGCTTGTCCGTGTTCTGGAGAATGAAGGCTTCCTTGGTGTCGAAGAGCTTTGGCACAACGATGTGGCTGCCCTTCACGAGGCGCACGTTCTTGGTAGTATTGAGGCCCAGCTTGGCGTTGAGCACATCCGCCACGAAGGGACCGCCCGCATTGACGATGACCTTGGCGCGAACCTCTTCCGTGTCGCCCGTCTGCACGTTCTGGAGGGTGGCGACCCAGGTCTGGCCGTCCCGGCGGGCCGAGGTGAGCTTGGTACGCACCCGGATGTCCGCGCCTTTCTCGAAGGCGTCGAGGGCGTTGAGCGCCACCATGCGGCTGTCCTCGACCCAGCAGTCCGAATAGACGAACGCGGTGTCGAAGCCGGGCTTCAGGGCCTGGCCGGCGGGATGCCGGGTCAGCTTGATGCCTTCTGTTCCCGGCAGCTTCTTGCGCGGGGCGAGGTGGTCGTACATGAACAGGCCCAGGCGCACGAACCATGCCGGGCGGATGCCCTTCTCGTGCGGCAGGATGAAACGGAGCGGCCAGATGATGTGGGGGGCGGATTCGAGCAGCCGCTCCCGTTCGAACAGGGCTTCCCGGACCAGCCGGAACTCGTAATATTCCAGGTAGCGCAGTCCACCGTGGATCAGCTTGGTCGAGGCGGAGGAGGTGTAGCCGGCCAGGTCGCCCTGTTCGCAGAGCACGACTGAGAGGCCCCGGCCCACGGCATCGCGCGCGATGCCGGCGCCATTGATGCCGCCGCCTACAATCAGAAGATCGGTCACTGTCGTCACGGAATGCGTCTTTCCTTCAAACGGGCTGTCCCGGTGTCCTGCACATGGTTTCTTTAGCCACCTAAGGCAAGCAAATTCTCGAACTTGTTCAGGGCTCCCTCGCCAAGACCAGGTTTAGCATGAAAGCCACGAGGGAACCCACGGCCATGGCGAGGCAGAGGGCGATCACGGCATCGTAGCTGCCCCACCAGGCCCAGAGGGCGCCGAAGGCGAAGGGGGCGCCGGCCATGGTGATCCGGACCGGCATGGCAATCATGCCCTGGATGGCTCCATAATCCTCGCGCCCGAACAACTCCGGCGGGAGCAGGGCGCGCACGATGGTAAGCATCCCGTTGGAGGCGCCGTAAAGAGCGGCGAAAACGAAGATCAGCCAGGATCCGTCCTTGATGAACGGCAGGAGCAGGAAGGCGAGGGCGCTGAGCGCCATGGTGGCGACTCCGATCCCCTTAAGGCTCATGGCCCGCTCACCGAAACCAGTCAGGAACCGTGCCGCGACCTGAACCGGCCCGATTACTGCATAGGCAACCACGGCTGCTTCGATGGAAAATCCTCGATCGAGGAAGATCGGGATCAGATGAATGGAGATCCCGGTCGAGATCATGCCCTGCAGGGTATTGGTGAGCACGAAGAGCCAGAAGGCTGGCTTGGCCAAGACACGGCGTGGCTTCGCGATAGGCCGAATGGCCGCGCGGCTTTCGCCCGTATCCTTCCGCCTCGCAGGAGCGGCCGGAATGCCGGTGGCATGCAGCACGGCGCAGATGCCGATATTCAGGGCTGCCATGGCCAGGAGCGTGTCGCGCCAGCCGTAGCGGTCGATGAGCACGTGGAGGAGCGGGATGAACACCGTGCTGGCGAAGCCTGCCACCAGGGTTATGATCGTGATCCCCCGGCGGGCCAGGAGGCCAAGATTCAGGGTCAGAACCGCAAAGCCCGCCTCGTAGAAGAGCGCACTCGTGGCGGCCCCCAGGCCGATCCAGATCAGCACGAAGACCGGGTAGCTCTCCGTGTATGCCCAGAGAACGAGAAGAAGGGCGGCCAGCACCGAGCCTCCCGTCATCACCGCCCGCCCGTAGCCCCGGTCGATCAGCCGCCCGACCGGTACGGCGAAGAACGCGGAGGAGATGAGAGCGAGGGAAAAGGCGGCGGTCAGGGCCGTCTTCGACCATCCGAGATCCCGCTCCATAGGCTCGATCAGGAGCGCAAAGGCATAGAACAGCGTCCCGTAGGAGATCAGATGCGTGATCGAAAGGGCCGAGACGATACGCCAAGGCATAGGGTTAGAGAGTGACATTCTTACTTTATGTCAGGCCTTGAGGTTGACGGATAGGCTTTTACCCCCCATATGCACAGCAGGCGACGGCGCTCGTTATCCGAGCAGCTTGAGCGGGACTGCGTGACGGATATTCGCGATATGGCGAAGACCCCGGTCCCCTTCTTCAATCGCTCCATCATAAGACGGCCCCATCACGCGGGCTGTTTCCCTAAAGAGCCCTGAAGCGCCTTTGCTTTACCAAGCCGAACCTGCTTTGCGGCTCACCGCATCCGTTCGAAAGACGATACGATCTTGACACTCTTCACCGATTTTGGATTGGCCCAGCCGATCCTGAAGGCGCTTGCGACCGAGGGCTACGAGAAGCCCACCCCGATCCAGGCCCAGACCATTCCCTATGCCATGGACGGCCGCGACGTGTGCGGCATCGCCCAGACCGGCACCGGCAAGACGGCCGCCTTCGCGCTGCCGATCCTGCATCGCCTGTCCGGCAACCCGAAGCCGCGCAGGGCCAAGAGCCCCCGCGTGCTCGTGCTCAGCCCGACCCGTGAGCTCGCCAGCCAGATCGCCGACAGCTTCAAGACCTATGGCCGCAACCTCCGTCTCACCACCGAGGTGGTGTTCGGCGGCGTCACCATCTCCCGCCAGGAGAAGGCGCTGATGAATGGCGTCGACGTGCTCGTCGCCACGCCCGGCCGCCTGATCGACCTCATCGACCGTAGGGCCCTGTCCCTGCGCGAGATCGAGATCCTCGTCCTCGACGAGGCCGATCAGATGCTCGACCTCGGCTTCATCCATGCGTTGAAGCGCATCGTGACCCTGCTGCCGAAGGAGCGTCAGAGCCTGTTCTTCTCGGCCACCATGCCGAAGACCATCTCGACTCTGGCCGAGTCCTTCCTGCGCAACCCGGCCCATGTGGCCGTCACTCCGGTGGCGACCACCGCCGAGCGCGTGGAGCAGAGCGTGATCTTCGTGCAGACCGGCCGCAAGCAGGTTCTGCTCGAGACGCTTCTTCGCGATCCGTCCATCGAGCGCGTGCTCGTCTTCACCCGCACCAAGCATGGCGCAGACAAGGTGGTGCGCGGCCTCGACAAGGCCGGCATCGCGGGGGCTGCCATTCACGGCAACAAGTCCCAGCCGCAGCGCGAGCGTGCGCTCGCGGGCTTCCGCGACGGCTCGTGCCGTGTGCTGGTCGCGACAGACATCGCGGCCCGCGGCATCGACGTCGAGGGTGTGTCGCATGTCATCAACTACGACCTGCCGAACGTGCCGGAATCCTACGTCCACCGCATCGGCCGTACGGCCCGTGCGGGTGCCACGGGTCTCGCCATCTCGTTCTGCAACGACGAGGAGAAGGCATACCTGAAGGACATCGAGAAGCTGACCCGCCTCAAGGTTCCGGTCATGCCGTTGCCCGAGGGTCTTCCTGCCGGTTCCGCCCCGTCGGAATCGTCCGAGCCGCGCCGCGAGCAATCCGGGCGCAACGGGCAGCCGCAGCGGGGCCGTCCGGCTCCTCATGCCCGCGGGCATCAGGGTCATGGCCAGCCGCGCAGCGCCGATCCGAACGCCGACCGGGGGCCGAAGCGCCGTCGCGGTCGTGGCGGCAAGCCTGCGGGCAACGGTCAGCCCCAGGGCGGCCAGCCTGCCGGGAACCAGCAGCGGCCCGCGCAAGCGCAGCAGCGTCCGGCTCAAGGGCAAAGGCCTGCACAGGGTCAACGCCCCGCACAGGCAAAGCCCGCCGCAGCCCGTACGGATGGGCGCCGCGGCGACGGAGCCCAGGTGGCCTGGCTCGAAAAGAGCCCCCGCCGCCGCTAAGACATGAACAGAAAAGGCGCCTTCGGGCGCCTTTTTTATGGGAATAGCTCAACCTCTTTCCCTCCCCCTTGTGGGGAGGGGTGGCCGCGGCAGCGACCGGGGTGGGGTGTGAGCGATAGCCTATGCAGGTCTGGCGCAGGTTCACCTCTCCTCGAGGGAGAGGTCGACGCGCGTCAGCGCGGCGGGTGAGGGGATACGCCCTTTCCGGATGGACCTGCAAGCCGTCACCCGGACCTTGCGACCCGACCTCTCTCCATGGGAGAGGTGAGGCAGCTGCAAAATCAACCTCCAGGAGACACCGCTCGATGGCCAAGCGCGCCGGAAGCGCCGATCTGCCACTGCATTCCGGCCATGTGCCGAAATGGCTGGCGGATCGCATGACCCGCCTCGGTGGCGTGATCAGCGAGGCTGTCGTGCACCATTACGGACGCGACGAGCTCCTGCGCCGGCTTGCGCATCCGTTCTGGTTCCAGTCCTTTGGCGCCGTGATGGGCATGGACTGGCATTCCTCCGGCATCACCACCAGCGTCATCGGGGCCCTGAAGCGCGGGCTGACCCCGCTCTCGAAGGAACTCGGCATTCATGTCTGCGGCGGGCGAGGAAAGCACTCGCGGCAGACGCCGCATGAGCTCGTCTCCATTGGCGAGCGCGTCGGCTTCGATGGGGCTGCTCTCGCGAATGCCAGCCGTCTCGTGGCGAAGGTCGACAGCGCCGCGATCCAGGACGGGTTCGATCTGTATCTCCACGGCTTCATCGTGACGGATGACGGCAAATGGGCCGTAGTCCAGCAGGGCATGAATGACGACCGCCGCCAGGCGCGCCGCTATCACTGGCTCTCAGAGGATCTTGAGAGCTTCGTCGACGAGCCGCACACGGCCATCGACGGGCAAGGGCAGGGCACGATCGTCAATCTCACCGACCGTCGGGCGGCGGCCTCGCGCAAGGCGCAGATCGAGATTCTGGATTCGCTCGGACCCGACGGCATCGCCCGCAAGTTCCTGGCGCTCGAGGAGCGTGTAGCGGAAGCAGCCCCGGCTTTGAGCCCGCAGCCCCTGCTGCCGCATCTGATGATGCCCGAGCATCACGATGTTCGGGCAAAGGACGTGGTGCTGCGGCGGCTCCATGGGACGCTTGCGGCCGCTGCCGACCGCGGACCTGAGGACTTCCCCGATCTCCTGATGACGCCCGGCGTGGGGCCGCGCACCGTGCAGGCGCTCGCCATGGTGGCGGAGGTCGTGCACGGTACGCCCTGCCGCTTCAGCGATCCGGCCCGCTACTCCTTCGCCCACGGCGGCAAGGATCGGCATCCCTATCCGGTGCCGGTGCGCGTCTATGACGAGACGATCCGCGTGCTGAAATCGGCCGTCCAGAATGCGAAGCTCGGGCAGCAGGAGGAGCTTTTTGCTTTGAAGCGCCTCGATGACCAGGCCCGTGCCCTCGAACGGCACGCCACCGGTTCCGACGTGGAAGAGCACATCCGCCAGGAGCGGGCGAGGTCCCATTCCTATGGCGGCCGCTCCATCTTCGGTGACGAGCCGCCCCCGGACTCGGCGATTTAGCGCTGGGCCTTCTGCAGCAGGCTCTTGTCGAGCATCACATGGACGCCCTTGTTGCCGTTGACCACCTGCGTGATGCGCAAATCCGCCGCAAGGCTGCACAGGGCATAAGCCTCCGCCTTCGTGATGCCGGTGCGGGCGACGATCAGGTTGATCATGGAGCGGAGCGCGATGACTACGCAATCGTCGAGGTCCGGGTCGAACGCCATGGTCATGACGTGCGTCGGCGTCTCGGCCATGGGCCATGTGAGGCTCATGTCCTCGCGCAGATGCAGCTCGAAGGTGCCGATCAGGCCGGTCTCAATGGCTGTGACGCAGACCTCGCCGTCGCCCTGGACGCCATGCCCGTCGCCCACGGAGAACAGGGCGCCGTCCACATGGATCGGCAGGAAGAGAGTCGTGCCGGCCACCAGCTCCTTGTTGTCGAGATTGCCGCCGTTGCGGCGCGGCGGCAGGGTGCTCAAGCTTCCCCAGGCGGCAGGCGGCGCCACGGCCATCACGCCGAAGAATGGTTTCAAGGGCAGCTCCAGACCCCAGGGCAGCCTGCCTGTCATCCGCTCGCGGTCGAGCGGGATGGTCATGAAGTGAATCTCGTCGAAATCGTCGGGCAGGGCGCCTTTCTGAGGTGCAGAATAGGTGAAGCCCCACTCGTAGTGCAGCTGGATGTCCTTGATGCGGACCTCGAGCACCTGACCGGCTTTGGCGCCTCGCACCGCAACCGGACCCGTGCAGATGTGGCCAGGCAGCTTCGGCTTGTGGGCCGCATGAATGTCCGACAGCGCTTGCGGGATCGCGAAGGGCGCCTTCGGCATCGCTTCCGGGCCGCCCGAGACGGTCGACATCGTGACCGTGTCGCCGGAATCCACTGTGAGGAGCGCGGGAATGCCCGCATCGAAATAACCCCAGTGAACAGATTCCGGGGATGCATCAATCCGGTACTCGGCCACGAAACACCTCTGCTGTCTTTACCGATGCAGGATGTCTCGCATTCCCTTGAGCCAAGGACAACAGCCTATCCGGCTAATGATACGGATCCGCCGCGTCGCGCAGGCCGTCGCCCATGAAGTTGAAGGCGAGCACGACGATCACCACCGGGGCCATCGGGAACAGAAGCCAGGGGTGCAACTGCACGGCAGCCAGATTCTGCGCCTCGTTGAGCAGCACGCCCCAACTCGTCACCGGCGGCCGCAGGCCGAGCCCCAGGAAGGAGAGAGCGGTCTCGCCGAGGATCATGGACGGGATTGAGAGCGTCGCCGAGGCGATCAGGTGGCTCATGAAGTTGGGGATGAGGTGGCGCGCGATCACACGCTGCTTGGACGCCCCCATCAGCTCCGCGGCCTTCACGAAATCCTCCTCCCTCAAGGAGAGCAGCTTGGAGCGCACCGCACGGGCGAGGCCCGGCCAGTCCAGGAGGCCGAGGATGATCGTGATGCCGAAGAAGACCAGGATCGGGCTCCAGTTCGGCGGAAGCGCGGCGGAGAGAGCGAGCCAAAGCGGGAGTTCGGGCAGGGAGCGCAGGATCTCGATCGTGCGCTGGATCACGTGATCGACCCAGCCCCCGAGATAGCCCGCGAGGCCGCCGAAGAAGAGCCCGAGCGTGAACGAGACGGCGATGCCGACGATGCCGATGGTAAGCGAAATGCGAGCGCCGTAAATGATTCGCGATAGCAGGTCTCGGCCGAGCCTGTCCGTGCCGAGCAGGAACATCGTTCCGTTCTCCGGCGGGCAGACCAGATGCAGGTTCATCTGCCACATCCCCCAGAATTCGTAATCGTCACCCTGGCACAGGAAGCGGATGGGTTGCGGCCTTGAGGTGTCGACCGTGTAGACCCGACGGAAATTCTCCAGGTCGAAGCTGTAGGTGTAGGGATAGACGAAGGGGCTCATGAGCCGCCCCTCGTGCATCAGGTGAATGCCTTGAGGCGGCGCATAGAGGAAGTCGCCGTGCCGCTTGGTCTGGTTGTAGGGCGCGATCACCTCGACGAAAGGAACGATGGCATAGAAGGCCAGGAGCACGAAGGCCGCGGCGAGCGCCACCTTGTGCCGACGGAACTTCCACCACATCAGCTGCCAGGACGAAGCGCGGTAGAAGCTTTCGCTTTGCGTTCCCACAGGCTCGGTGGCGCCTGGATCGAAAGGCGCAGGATCGACGTAGTGGCGCTTGGACGTCACGACATTGTTCATCGTGCGCCTCCCATGCGGATGCGCGGGTCGAGCCACGCCAGCAGCAGGTCGGAGACCAGCATGCCGGCTACGGTGAGCACGGCCACGAACATGAGGATGAAGCCGGCGAGGAACTGATCCTGGCTCTTCAACGCGCTGAGCAGGATCGGGCCGACCGTCGGCAGGCTCAGGACCAGCGACACCAGCACCGAGCCTGAGACGAGCTGCGGCAGGAGATTGCCGATATCGGCGATGAAGGGGTTGAGGGACATGCGGAACGGATATTTCAGCAGAGCCTTGGTGGGCCCGAGGCCCTTCGCCTTCGCGGTCACGTAGTACTGCTTGCCCAGCTCGTCGAGGAGGTTCGCCCGCATGCGCCGGATCATGGCGGCAGTCCCGCCGAGCCCGATCACCACGGTGGGAACCACGAGATGCGAGAGGAGGGACTGGATCTTGGCCCAGTTCCAAGGCTCGCCCGCGTATTGCGGATCGTAGAGCCCGCCGATTGAGATGCCGAACCAGCGGTTCATGTAATAGAGCAGGATCAGGGCGAGCAGGAAGCTGGGTGTCGCAAGGCCGATATAACCTATGAAGGTCGCGATGTAGTCGCCGACGGAATATTGCCGGGTGGCCGAGTAGATCGCGATGGGAATCGCGATCAGGTGGATGAAGATCACCACGGCGAAGTTGACGAGAAGCGTGAGCCAAACGGCATCGCCCACCACGTCGACGACAGGCTTGTCGTATTCGAAGGACCACCCCCAGTCGCCCTGCAGCAGGCCGGAAAAGCCGTTCGGGCCCGGCATGACGCCGAGCCAGACCAGGTATTGCTGCCAGACCGGCTTGTCGAGCCCGTACTGCCGGATCAGGAACTCGGCCTTGGCGATGGAGGCTGATTCCCCCTGCGCCCTCAGCTCCGCGATCTGGTTGGTCAGGAAGTCGCCCGGCGGCAGCTTGATGATGAAGAACACCAGGGCCGAAATGATCAGCAGGGTCACCGCCATGGTGGCAGTGCGACGCAACAGGAAGCGGATCATCGACGGGCCTCTTTGCCGGCGGCTTTGTTCCAGTAGATCTCATCCAGCCGGTAGATCCCCAGCATCGCCGTGGGCTCCCAGCTGTACAGGGCCTTGGCCGGGAGGCCATGGAGGCCGTTTCGCACCACGATAGGCTGCAGGGCGCCGGCGATGGTGCCGATGGTCCACTGGTTCTCCACGTGGTTCTTGAGCATCTCGTGCCAGGCCGCCCTCTGGACCTCCCGGTTCCCGGTGTTCATCCAGGTCTCGTACGACTTGAGAAGCTGTTCGGCCTCCGGAATGTCGACCGATTCTCCGTTCTTGCCCTTGGTCTCGATGTACTGCCCCCATTTCGGCCAGGCATAGTTGTCCTGCCGCATGGGAGCGAGTTCGGTCGGGGGCATGAGGGCGGTGGGAATCGCGTTGTCGAGGCCGGGGGCCGCCACCATCACGGTGAGACCCGCATAGGAGCGGTTGCGCAGCACGGTCCGGTCCTGCGGCTTCACGAAGAGCCGTACGCCGATCTCGCGCCAGAACTCGCCAATGAGGGTGAGCCCGTCCACCACGAGGCTGCTCTCGCCGTCGGTCTCGACGATGATCTCCAGCTCGCGGCCGTCCGGCAGCAGTCGGATGCCCGCGCCGTTGCGCTTCGTCAGGCCGATCTCGTCGAGCAGGCGGGTGGCCTGATCGGGATCGTAGGTTGCGTGCTGAGTCCGCAGCTCCGGCATGAAGAGCGGGCTTTCCGCCACGATGGTGTTGTTGCCCTCGACGCCCAGCCCGAAGAGCAGCGCATTGTTGAGGGTCTTGCGGTCGATCCCGAGGGACAGGGCGCGGCGGAAGCGAATGTCCCGGTTGAGTTGGCGCCAGACCGGATCCACCGTGTTGAGATTGGGGTAGAGCGCGAGCTCCGTGCCGCGGGCATAGGGCCAGAGCAGGGTCGTGTAGCCCTTCGCCTTCTCACCCTGCTTCAGGACGGGAATGTCGCCCATGGACAGGCCGCGGAACAGCAGATCCTCCTCACCCGCATTGGCCTTCGCGGCAAAGAGGCCGCTGGCCGACACGTCCATGATGATCCGGTCCACATAGGGGAGTTGCCGCCCCTCGGCATCGACGCGGTGGTAGTAGGGATTGCGCTCGAAGATGAAGCGGTTCGCCGGCGCCGCATTCATCACGCGCCACGGCATCAGGGTCGGCAGGGCCGGATTGGTCTGCTCCTTCATGTCGTCCATGCGGTTGTGGAGCGCAGCCCAGGATTTCAGCTTCTGCTGCTTCGCCTTATCCTCAAGATCGGCCTTGTCGGCGTATTTGGCGTGGAACTGCTTCAGATAGGCCGAGGCACGGTAGATGCCGGGATCGAGCGGGCCGGCCAGCTGCGGCAGGAAACGCGGATTGGGCTTGTCCCAGGTGTAGCGCAATGTGCGCTCGTCGAGAACCTCGAAGCGGGGCGGCTTTCCGTCCACCAGCATGAACTCGGGCGGTCCTGCGGGCGAGAGGTCCAGGTTGTGCGCCACATCCTCCCAGTAATAGCGAAAATCTTCTGCCGTGAAAGGCGAGCCGTCGGACCAGCGATGGCCGGCGCGCAGGATGAAGGTGAAGACCCGGTCGTCCACGTTCTCGAATCTCTCAACCAGATCGGGCTGAAGCTCCAGGTTCCTGTCGTAGCCGATGAGGCGCGTATAGGTGAAGGTCGAGATGTAGCGGATGTCGCGCGGGCGCGGAACGAGGGTGACGATGTCGCCGCCGTACTGACCGGATGAGCCGACAACGATGGGCGTTTTCGGAAGGCGCTCGACTATCGGCGGGAGTTTCTTGTCCTGCGGCAGGTCGGCAAAGAGCGGGGGCTCCTTGTAATCCTGAGCCAGAGCCGGAAGTGCCAGCCAACCGAGCGAAAGAGCCAGTGCAAGCGTGGTTTTGCGGATGTTGAGCATCATGCAGCCTCCCGGGCTGTCAGTCGCCCCAGACGGACCTTATGGCCGGGCTCGATTTCCTTCATCACACCGAACTCGCCAGGCTCGATGCGGTAGGGCTCCGGCCATGCGGAGGGCTGCGAGAAGCCGCCCGTCCGCAGCTTGGTGAAATCGAGGGGCCGGTCGATGTCCGGATCCGGCACGGCCGCGAGCAGGGCCTGAGTATAGGGGTGAACCGGATTGCGGAACAGGGAGGATTTCGGAGCCTCCTCGACGATGTAGCCCCGGCACATCACCGCGATGGTGTCGGCGATGTAGTCCACCACGGCGAGGTTGTGCGACACGAAGAGGAAGGAGAGTCCCAGGGCCGTCTGCAGGTCCTTGAGCAGGTTCAGCACCTGCGCCTGAACGGAGACGTCGAGGGCTGACACGGGCTCGTCGCAGAGCAGGACGCGCGGCTCGAGCGCGAGTGCCCGGGCGATCCCGAGGCGCTGGCGCTGGCCGCCGGAGAACGAATGCGGGTAGCGCCGGAGCGCCCGCTGGTCGAGCCCCACCATCTCGAGGAGCTGCTTCACGCGCTCATAGCGGTCGTCCGAGGTGCCGATGTCATGAATGCGCAGGGGTTCGGTCAGAAGCTCGTAGACCGTCATGCGGGGATTGAGGGACGAGAATGGATCCTGGAAGATGAACTGCACCGAACGGCGATAGGTGGTCAGCGCCTCGCCTTCGAGCTTGTGCACGTCCTTGGGACCGGTTCCGTCGTCGAACAGCACCCGTCCGGAATTGGGCGTGATCGCCCGCATGATCATCTTGGACACCGTGGTCTTCCCGCAGCCGGACTCACCCACGAGGCCCAGGGTCTTTCCCGCCGGAAGGGAAAGGTCGACCTCGCTCACGGCGCGGATCTCCCGTGTCTTGCCGGAGAACCATCCGGATCGGAGCGTGAAGGACTTGGTGAGGCGCTCCACCTTCAGGATCGGGCCTGTCGGCTGAACGCGCTGCGGCGCATCGACGGATGCGAGGCTTGCGCTCTTCACCTCGCGGATCGGCGTCAGGCGCTCGTTGTCGGCCATGGCAAAGCGCGGAACCGCGCGCATGAGCGCCTGGAGATAGGGATGCTGGGCGTTGCGGAAGATGTCATCCCGCGAGCCGGCCTCCATGATCCGCCCGCGGTACATGACCACCACTTCGTCGGCCACGTTGGCCACGACGCCGAGATCGTGGGTGATGAGGAGCACCGACATGCCCGTTTCGACCTGCAGCTCCTTGATGAGGTCGAGGATCTGCGCCTGCGTGGTCACATCCAGCGCTGTCGTCGGCTCGTCGGCGATCAGAAGGGCCGGGCGGGTGATGAGCGCCATGGCGATCATGGCGCGCTGGCGAAGGCCGCCCGAGAGTTCGAACGGGTAGGTTCTGAGCGCCCGCTTCGGATCCGGGAAGCCGACCCTGGCCAGCACCTCCATCGTCCGCCGGTTCGCCGTGGCCTGGTCCACGTCGGCGTGGATCATCAGCGCCTCGGAGACCTGGTCGCCGATGGTATGGAGCGGCGACAGGGACGTCATCGGCTCCTGGAAGATCATGGCGATGCGTGCGCCCCGCAGGGCATGCATGGCATCGCTTTCGGCCGGCAGCGCCGCGATGTCGATGCTTCCCCCGTTCGCAGGATCGTTGAAGAGAAGGGAGCCGTTCGCGATCCTGGCCTTCTTCGACAGGATCTGGAGGATGGCTTGGGCCGTCACCGACTTGCCAGATCCGGACTCGCCGACAAGCGCCACTGTCTTCCCTTTCGGAATGTCGAAGGTCAGGCCATCGACCGCGCGGAAGTTTCCGGCGTCGGTGCTGAAGTCGACCGTCAGCTGGCGAACCGACAGGATTGGCGCTTCCATATGCTCCTCCACGCTTACGAGCATAACGCTTCAAATCCCATTAGATCGCAAATGTGACCCTGTTTCCATTCCGAAACATAGATCGGGACGCAGGAAATGGATGTCTCGTGCCGCGAGATGCGCCATAAGCCTTTCGGATAACATCCAGATGACCTCGTCATGGACCAGATGATGGGTCAGCAACCCGATGGGTTCATCCCGGTCGGCCTTGCCGGCGATGCGCCGCTCGATAGCTCCCGCGAAGCCGGCAACGATCCGCCCGGGCTCAACCGCACTTCGGCTGCCGTGCCAGTCGATGGGATCCACATGGGTGTTGACCTGCAGGAGGCCCTGGGCGGGGGAGGCGACAGCTCGATCCGTGAACGTCGACAATCCTGCAAAGCCCAGGCGCGGCAGGTGCGGGATCATCTCGCTGAAGATCCGGTTCCAGGGCGGCACGAAGACCGGCAGCAGCTTCGGTCCGAGGTGATCTTGCGTCACCTGCAGAGCGCGCCGTGCTTCCGCGGCCATGGTTTCCACCGGGCGATCAGCGCCGAATTCCGCCTTCTTGGTTTCCCGAGATGCATGGTTGTCGTGGCTCCACCCATGCACCAGGGCAAAGGCCGAGCGTTCATCCGCAAGGCGCGAAGCCAACGAGGCTTGAAGGCCGCCCGGTATGACGGCCAGGCCAATTCCGGCACCGTAGCGGCGGGCCAGCGTGAGGAGGCGGTCGAGGGCAGGGGTGTCGGCCACCGCATCGTCATCCCGCCACCAGAAGCGGAGGGAGCAGCCCCGATCCCTGGCCCGCTCCAGCGCAGCGTTCAGAGGCGACCAGTCGATGGTCGGATGCAGGGCAGGCCCGGACAGGGCCAGGCTTTCCGCGATGGCAACGCTCCGCCGTGCCCCATCGATGGCGATGGCCGGGGGCGGCGACAAGGGCTGCCGGAGCCCATGGCGGATCGCCTCGGCCAAACGTGCCCCGGACACTTCGTCCTCCGGGACGATCTCGGCAAGGCCCATGCCCTTCAGGCGCTCGGCCCGCAGGCGCTGCTCCGTCTCGTGGCCGGCCTCGAAGGGGACGAGAACCGATCGCACGCCGCAGCGCAGGAGGTCCACGACCGTGTTGTAGCCGGCCTGGCTGACGGAGATGTCGGCACTGGCGAGCAGCGCCCGGAAATCAGGTCTCGCCCGCTCGACGACCGCATGGGACGGAGCGCTGTTCCGGAGCGCCTGAAAGTCTTCCTCCGCTACGCCCCGCCCGATGAGGATGCGCCAAGGGCGATCGTCGACGGCCCGCGCGGCTTCGAGCGCGGCACGGTAGAGCGGCAGGCTCGCGGCGCTTGATCCGCCCGAGACCACGATGCCATGCCGGTGACCTTCCGGAACGGGATCCTCGTTCTCGTCCACATAGCCGGTGTAGCGAATGAGGGGCCTGATCCTTTCATCCACCGGCCATGAGGCCTCCAGGGGAATGAGGGTGGGATCGCCATGGACAAGAATGCCATCGTAGTCGTGCAGGATCCGCTCGTGGGCCTGCGCGATGCGCTCGGCCTTTGTCGGCGCCACGAGAATGTCGCGGATCGAGCACAGGAGGAGCGGGCGCTGATCGAGGGCGCGCGCGGCCTCGATCAGCGCCGTGAACTCGCCCGCCAGCACCCGACGCCCGAACGGGAACAGTTCGGTGATGAGGATGTCGGGTCGGGTGTGGCGGAGGGTGTCGAGCAGGATCGCTTGGCGTCGATCAAGATAGGCCTGATCGACCGGGTTGAGGTTCTCGTCGAGAAGCGTCCTGAAATCGGTCCCGGCGGTGCGCACGGGCGGCAGCTGAACGAGCGCTGCTCTGCCGAGATCGGCCAGGCGGGCAGGGGCTCCGCCTGACATGAGGGTCGTCTCATGCCCTTTGCCGGCGAAAGCACGCGCCAGGGCGGCGGCCCGGGTCAGGTGGCCCGCGCCCAGCAGATGCGTCACGGCAATCAACACGCGCAATGTCATGCTCCCACCCTAGCCGTGAGCGGTTCGAGGGCATTGCGCAAGCGCAAAGCGGCATGATCGAGGTCGCGCTCCCGTCGCACGAAGCGCAGGGCATCGGCACCGAGCCTACGGAGCCGATCCCGATCCTGCAGGAGGGCGCTCAACGCATCGGCAAAGGCCGCGACGTCGCCGGGGGGTGTCAGGGTTCCGGTCTCGCCATGTTTCACCACGCTGGCAACACCGCCATAGGCTCCGGCGAGCACCGTGCAGCCCATGGCCTGAGCCTCCAGCAGCACCATCCCGTAGGCCTCGTTGACGGCAGGCCAGACGAAGAGGTCGGCGCTTTCATAGAGCGCCTTCAGATCGGTCCGGCTCTCGATCCGGCCGTGGTATCGCACCCGGTCTGCGAAGGGCGAGAAGCGCTGCACGATCACCTCCCGTGCCTCACCGTCCCCCACGATGTCGAGCGACCAGGGCAGATGCTGCAGGCGTTCGAGAGCGGCGGCAAGAATGCCGTACGAGGCGAGCTTGTCGCCTTTGCGCATCATTGCGACGGTGAGCAGGCGCGGTTCGCTTCCGGACGGGAGGGCGGCACTCGGCGCGGACCAGTCCTGTAAATCCAGAAACGGCGGAAGATCGACCAGAACCTGATGCGGGGGGCGTGCCGCTTGCAATGCTTCCCGGTCATGCGCCGTCATGACGAAGATTGCGTCGGCCCTGTCGAGAGCCGCCTCTGCTCCCGCATGCCCGAGGGCCCAGGAGCCCTGCGCACGTTTTGCGGCCCGCGAGCCTTCCGCAACCGCATAGGGAATGCGCAGCGCCTCCGCCACGCTGGGGCCGATCCAGTCCGGCGCCTTGTAATAGACGTGGTAGGTGAACCACAGGCAGGGGCGGCTTTCCTCCGGCAGAGCCCGATAGTGTTTGATGAGGCGTGAGGCCTCCCCGAGCGATTGCTGCCTGATGAGCTCCTGCTGCTGCGGATGGCCTGCCTTGTCGAGGGTGCGCAGCTCGCTGGCGAGCTGCGGCGGGTAGCCTGCTCGGTCGAGGGCCTTCATCAGCAGCCGCGCCATGGTGCGGTCGCCAGACGGAAGAGGATGGTTCGGGCTCTTCAAGGGGGCGTAGAACGCCACGGGCCGCGCGTGAGTCACACCCGCTCCGCTTCTCTCTGGGGCTTCTCGGTCACAGCACTCAGGCGCCTTTCGAGCACGTCGATTCCGCCTTCCATGGAGAAGTCGCCGCGCAGGCGCGCGAAGGCCGCGGAGCCGAGGGATTCGCGCCGTTCAGGGTCACGGGCGAGCAGATTGAGGGCATTGGACAAGGCTTCCCAGTCCCCTGGCGGAACGAGCTCGCCCTCGGCACCGCTGCGGATGAATTCCGGAATGCCGGCGAAGTCCGTCGCCACGATGGCAAGCCCCTGGCTCGCGGCCTCCATGATCACGTTCGGCAGGCCGTCCCGGTCGCCCGATTTCGCCTCCTTGGAGGGCAGCACGAAGAGATCGGCTTCCTGCAGGAGAGCGATGATCTCGGGCTGCGCCTTGGAGCCGAGGAATGCCACCTTGCTCGCGATGCCGGCCTGTTCGGCCTGCTTCTTGAGGCTGTTGAGCAGTTCGCCGCCGCCCACATGGGCAAAGCGCCAGTGCAGATCCGGCGGCAGGGCGGCGAGTGCCTGGATCAGGTCGCCATAGCCCTTCTTGGCCACGGCCCGGCCGACGGAGACGATCCGCAACGGATCGAGCGGGTCCGAGCCGTCGCGGGCGGGGCGGCTCTCGGGCGGTGACGGAAAGCGCGAGAGATCGAGCCCGTGATAGACGAGCGACACCTGCTCCGGCCGCGACAGCGATCGAAGGTTCGCTGCACCTTGGGCCGTGCAGGTCACGCCCCAGCGGGCCTCGGCGATCTTCTCGCGCTTCTCCCAGTCCGGCGTCGTCCAGATGTCCTTGGCATGGGCCGAGAAGGTCCAGCTCCGGCCCGTCAGGAGCGCGGCATAGCGGACGACGGAAGCGGGGGTGTGGAGGTAATGCACGTGCAGGTGCCGGACGTCGGCCGGCAGCTCCCGGGCCATCGCGAAGGCCTGCCCCAGGCGGCGTACCCGGTTGGCGGTGAAATCGCGCCTCAGATCGCGCCAGAACGCCTTGATCGTGGCCCCGAAGCCATGCTGGCCAAGGCTCCAGAGGGCGCCGCGCATCACGCGCAGGGGCTCTTCATAGAGATATTCCGGCAGATAGGTGATCTTTGCTCTGATCGCCTTGTGCATGGGATGCACGGCCCGTTCCGTCGGATGCCGGAGAGACCAGATCTCGAGGTCGAGGCCCCGCTGCTCGAGGGCGAGGATCTCCTGGGCGATGAAGGTCTCAGAAAGGCGTGGATAACCTTTCACCACGATGGCGATGCGTCGGGCTGTCGTTGAAGGAAGCATTCTTCACGCTACTCGGCCGCCTGATGATAGGCAGGGGCAAACCGTGGTTGGGATTCGGTCAGCACTTTGAGCCGTTCGCACACCCGGTCAAGCCCATCGAGAAGGCCGGGAATTGTCACCTCTGACGGGCGGGGCTGGGACGACAGCGCGCGCAGGGCCGCCGCCATGCCCTCGGGCGTGCGCGGCTCCTTGTAATCGCTCAGCATCCGCACGAGGCCGAGGCGCTCGGCCTCGACCGCCCGGATGTACTGCTCCAGCCGCGGCCGGGTGCGTGGGACGATGAGGGTGCGCTTGTCGAAGGACAAGGCCTCGCAGAAGGTGTTGTAGCCGCCCATGGCCACCACCGCGTCGGCCTTCTTCATGAGCCATTCGATCTTGTTGTCGAAGGACATCACGTCGAGCTTCGGCTGCCGGGCGATGCGCTCCACGAAGGAGCGACGCTTGTCCCTGTCGATGAACGGGCCGAAAAGGATCAGCGCGGGCTGATCGAGCTCCGCATCCGCCTCATAGGCCGAGATCACCCAGTCGATCAGGTCGTCCCCGTCGCCGCCGCCGCCGGTGGTGACCAGAATGAAGGGTTGCTTGGTGATCTTGGGGTACTTGGTCAGAGACGGCGTCGGCGGCACGTCCCGGCGCAGATAGCCGGTATAGGTGATCCGGCTTTCCACATCGGGGGGCAGGTCCAGCGACTTGAGGGGCTGGTAGACATCCTTCAGGCCATAGACCCAGATCTCGTCATAATAGCGGATCAGGGCCGCCCTTGCGCCCTTGCGCTCCCATTCCGGGACGAGGAGGGCCGGCTCGTCCATGACGTCCCGGATGCCGAGCACGAGACGGCAGCCCGCAGCCTGCAGATACTCGAGAGCCGGCACGACCTCGCCGCGAAATCCCGTGGGTTCCTTGTCGACGATGAACACGTCCGGCCGGAAGGCCTTGGCTGTCTGGAGAATGAGCGCCTGACGCAGGCCCACCGCCTCGTCCAGATCCACGTTGAGGTTGAGGCTGCGGTAGTCGCCGTCGTGCAGCTTGGTCACCCCCGGGATGCGGATGTAGTCGACGCCGCTCTCGAACTCGAAGTTGCCGATCACGGGAGATCCCGAGATGATGATCACCGAGGTGCCCGGCTGCGCCTCCACGATGGCATTGGCGAGTGCCCGCGACCGGCGCAGATGGCCGAGCCCGAACGTGTCGTGGCTGTAGATGAGGACCCTTGCCCCCTGAGGGGATTTGACCGGGGGCTGGCCTGTCTCTGTTCTCGGGTCCATGACCGCGTCTGCCATGCAGGCTTCCCCTGGTGGGCAAGAAAAGGAAAATGACGTATCGTTTATTGACGTTAGGCCAGCTATCTCTACCCTTGCAATAGCCCCTCTCGTCAAACTATGGCGATGCCCCAGAACGGAAAGAGGGATCACCGGCACATGAAGATGGCATCACTGCGCTGATGGAAAAGAGCCTTTTTCGGTATATCTGGACACATTCGAAGCGCGACCAGATGATCGTCTGCGCGGTCGTTCTGGCGTCCCTGCCGTTTTACTTCATGTCCCTCGATCTGCCTCGCCAGATCGTGAACCAGGCCATCCAGGGCGAGGCCTTCCGTGACGGAAACCCGACAGCTCCTCTTCTCAATCTGGCCGTCGACTGGCCAGGTTGGCTCGGGGGCGGCACATGGGAGATCTTCGAGGGCTTCCAGGTCAGCCGGGTCGGCCTGCTCATGGGCCTGTCGTTCGTGTTCCTGTTCTTCGTCATCGTGAACGGGGCCTTCAAATACTGGATCAACGTCTCCAAGGGCGTGCTGGGCGAGCGGATGCTCAGGCGCATGCGCTTCGACCTGTTCTCCATGGTGCTGCGCTTCAGCCCGGAAGCCCTGCGCACCGTCAAATCCTCCGAGACCGCGACAATCGTCAAGGACGAGGTCGAGCCGATCGGCGGCTTCATCGGCGATGCCTTCATCACGCCCGTGTTCCTGGGCACGCAGGCCATCACCGCGCTCGTGTTCATCATGGTGCAGAACGTCTGGCTCGGCCTGATCGCACTGGCGGTGATCGCGGTGCAGTTCACGATCATCCCGCGGCTGCGCCGCGAGCTGCTGCGGCTCGGCAAGCAGCGCCAGCTGGCGTCCCGCCAGCTGGCCGGGCGCATCGCAGAGGTCCTCGACGGAATCGAGGTCGTGCATGTCCACAATGCCTATAGCTGGGAAAGGGCCGAGATCGGGCACCGCCTCTTCAATCTCTTCTCCATCCGATTGAAGATCTACAACCGCAAATTCTTTGTCAAAGCCCTCAATAACTTCCTGGCCCAGCTGACGCCGTTCTTCTTCTACGCCATCGGCGGCTATTTCGCCCTGCGCGGCACCCTCGACATCGGCCAGCTCGTCGCCGTCATTGCGGCCTACCGCGAATTGCCTCCGCCCCTGAAGGAGTTGATCGACTGGGACCAGCAGCGTCTCGACGTTCAGGTGAAGTACGATCAGGTCACCCAGCACTTCGCAGAGGACAGGCTCGGTCCGCTGATCGAGACGCGCGAGGCGGCGGAGGCGGATCAGCCTCTGATCGGCCCCCTCGTTGCCGAAGACATCCGGATCGCCGGGTCGCATGGGGATCTGATCGTGGAAGGCGGCGCCTTCGCGGCCGAACTGCCGGCCAGTCTGGCGCTGATCTCGAATGGCGGTGCGGCGGCCGGCATCCTGGCCCGGATACTGGCCCGTCGGAGCCTGGAATTCAGCGGCCGGATCCGCATCGGCGAGCGGGACCTGACCCAGCTTCCCATCGCCGTGACCGGGCGCAGAATCGCCTATGCGGGCGTCGACCCGATCCTCTTCCCCGGCAGCATTCGGGACAATCTCGTCTATGGCCTTCGCTCCAAGCCTCTGGGCCGGCTGAAGGAGGACAGACAGGAGATGGACCGCCGGATCGCGGAGGCGCTCAGAACAGGCAATCCGATCGAGAGCATCTCCGATCAGTGGGTGGATTACGAGCGCATCGGCGCGAAGGACGAGAACGAGCTCGACCGCATCCTCCTCGATCTCCTCGAAAGGGTCGGCATGGGCGACACGATCTACCTGTTCGGGCTTGCCGGCAGGATCGATCCGCAGCGCCATACGAGCCTCGCCGAGCGCCTGGTGGAGGCACGGCACCGCCTTCGGGAAACTTTCCGGTCCAACGGCATGGCCGATCTGGTGGAGCCCTTCGATCCGGCGCTGTACAACAGTCAGGCGACGATTGCGGAAAACCTTCTTTTCGGTGTGCCGATCGCCGATGAGTTCAAGGGCCGCAACCTCGCCGAGAACGCCCATTTCCGCAGCGCCATGGACAGGGCGGGGATGACGGATGACCTCGTTCGCATGGGCCTGCAGATCGCCGAGACCATGACCGAGATCTTCGAGGGCCTCCCGCCAGGGCATTCCCTGTTCGAGCAGTTCTCCTTCATCGGCGCCGATGAGCTGACCGAGTTCGAGGCCATCCTACGCCGTCGCGGCCGAGGGGAGGGCAGCCTGAAGCGGGATGACCGGACACGCCTCCTGTCCCTGCCGCTGGCCTATATTGAAGCCAGGCATCGTCTGGGCCTTCTCGACGAAGCCATGACGGGCCGCATCGTCGAGGCACGGGGACTCGTCCGCGAGGTTCTTGAAAAGTCAGAGTCGGATGGGGTGGAGTTCTACGATCCGGACAGGATCTGCGCTGCCGCCCCCTTGAGGGACAACCTCCTGTTCGGGCGTGTCAGCTATCAGGTGGCCAATGCCCGCGCGCGGGTTGCGGAGGCGGTTGCGGCGGTCGTTCGCGAACTTGACCTTCAGGAGGAGGTCGAGAGGATCGGCCTGGATTATCAGGTTGGCACGGCAGGCAGGCTCCTCTCCCCGCAGGAGCGGGCGAGCGTCAACTTGGTCCGCTGCCTCGTGAAGCGCCCGGACATTCTCGTGATCGACGGAGCGCTCGCACCTTTCGATGAGGCCCGAAGCCAGCAGCTGATGCAACTGCTCCTTGACCTTTTCGATCAACAAAGCTTGTTCATGGTCCTGCCGAATGATCGACAGGCTGACGCCTTCGATGTTCAGATACGGTTCCGCGACGGGCAGATCATAACCAACAAGACGGCCGCTCCGGCTCCAAGGCCCTCGACGCCCGAGCCGGACGCCCCCCAGAGGATAGCAGGAGAGGTGGCATGACCCTTGAGACGGAAGTTCAGTCGTTGCGGCAGGTCCCGATGTTCCGGGATGTGGACCCCGCCCGCCTGAAGCTTCTCGCCTTCACGAGCGAGCGGGTGCAGTTCGCCGATGGGCAGCGGTTCTTCTCCCAAGGGGATCCGTCCGACGCCGCCTATGTCATTCTCGACGGTCGGGCCAACGTGCTGCTCAACACCCCTGGCGGGGAAATTCAGGTAGCTGAGTTGGGAAGCAACGCCCTCGTGGGCGAGATGGGGATTCTGTCCGATACCCCGCGCTCCGCGACGATCATGGCGGCCGAGCCGACCACGGCGCTGCGAATCGACAAGCGGGTGTTCCTGGAGCTTCTGGCCCAATTCCCCCAGATGTCTCTGGCCATCATGCGGGAGCTGGCGAAGCGCCTGGAGCGGACGAACGCGCAGCTCGTCGCACAATCATCATCCTAAATTTCCGGAAAAAACCTGAAAATTTCTCGGGGAAAAGCTGCGCAAGGTTAGCGAATTCCTACTTTTTATGGCCAAGCTGACCGATTCTCGACACATCTACCCGTCAACCCTTGTCCCAGAATAACACAAGGGAAGGCCCGATCATCAGGTTGGGCTATGCGGGATTAAGTGATGATGAGTAACGCGAGAACGCTGCTATGCGCAGTACCGCAGCCTGTTGCGGATGTGCGTAAGACCGGAAGTCGCCGCTCTCTCCACCTCGCCCTGGCCGCAGGCCTGATCATGGGCCTCCAGGGCCTCACTGCCGGGCCGGCCGCCGTGGCAACCATCCCCACCGCCCTGTTGGCACGGCCCGCCGCCGTCCCGCAGGTGCAGGAGGATATCACCGGTTCGGTGGTGACCGCGTCCGCGGCTTACACCCCGAAGCTCGCCAAGGATCCGGGTCTCTTCAAGGCCATCCTCGACGGGGCCTTCTCCTTCACGAAGCCCCGCGCCGAGAAGCCGGCATCCCCCACCATATCCGAGACGGAGATCGGGGATCCGGACGAGCTGATCCCCTTCAACGGGCGCAACGTGCCGCGCTGGCTGGTTCATTCCATCCTCAAGGCCGCACAAGTGACAGGGGTCGACCCGGTCTACATGATGACCCTGGCCGATGTGGAATCGAGCCTCTCGCCGGAAGCCAAGGCACCCACCTCCTCGGCCCAGGGCCTGTTCCAGTTCATCGACAGCACCTGGATCGAGACGGTCTACCAGCACGCTGCCGATTACGGCTTCAAGGCAGCCGCGGAGGCGATCCGCTATGTCAACGGCGAACTCGCCGTCGACCCCAAGCACCGCGACTGGATCATGAGCCTTCGTACCGATCCCTTCTTCTCGGCCCTCATGGCCGGCGAGCTGATCAAGGACGTGGAGCGGGCTCTGCAGGCTCAAGGCGAGCGGGAACTGGCCGAGGCCGAGCTTTACCTTGCCCACTTCCTGGGTGCTTCCAGCGCGGTCCGGTTCCTCGAGGTGCTGGACCAGGACCCGAACATGAAGGCTTCCAAGCTCTTCCCGAAGGCAGCCCGCGCCAATGCCGGGCTCTTCACGGAAGGCAAGGGGCGCAAGCGCCGTCCCGTGAGCGTCGCCGAGCTATACAACAAGATCGATTCGAAGATCGTCCGCCGCCTCGACCGGTATGAGGGCATCGGCCCGTACATCGCGGAGGTCACCCGTCAGGCCGAGCGCACGGCCGAAGCCACCGCCGTCGTCCAGTAAAGGGCGGCCCCACGGACGGGGCCTCTCAGCCGACCGCGCTGATCGCCGATGAGGCCGAGGCCGGCAGCGTCCGCGTATGCACGAAGTCCCCCTCCGCCAGATAAGCCAGCTCCTCCGGTGTGGAGGCGCGGCCCAGAACCGGGTTGCGATGCGGGAACCGGCCGAAGCGGGCAATCACATCGAAATTGGCTTCGGCCTGGCCCAGCGAGAACTGCCAGACGGGCTTGAGGTGCTCCGGAGCCTCCTCGAGGGCCTGTTCCGAGATGGCAACGATGCGCCGCATCCGCTCCAGGTGATCCGGTCCCTCCGCATGGGCTAGCGGGAGCAGATGGAAGAACCTCTCATAGGGGCTGTGCAGGGCATCGTAATGCCCGTTCCCGAAGCCCTCCTCGGCGATGCTCAGGGCGTCCTGATCCGATGAATAGGCCTCGGCTGTTCCGGCAAACAAGCCGCGCGGAAACTGATCCAGAACGATGATGAGAGACAGGCGCCCGTGCGGGGTTTCCAGCCAGTGGTCCAGCTGGCGGGCCTTTGCCGCCTGCACGACAGGCGCAAAGCGCACCAGCTCCGCAGTGGCGCCTCCGCGCATCCACCAGGCGAGCATCTGCCAATGGGCGGCGACGTCGGCGTTCGAGAGGTCCACCGGAAACCAGAACCGGTAGACCTGTTGCCAGTCCATGCGAGATGACATCGGATTCTCCCTCAAGGAGCTTCGATGTTAGCCGCGGCAGGCTTTTCAGGATGTGACCTGCATCACATGAGGGCAGGCGGCAGGTTTCAAAACGCCTTGAAGGTGATGATCGTGTGGGTGTCGGCGATCTCGGGGATGCTCTGGACGTTCTCGGCGATGAAGTGGCCGATATCGACATCGTCGTCCACGTGGAACTTGGCGAGGATGTCGTAGTTGCCGGCGGTCGAGTAGATCTCGGACGCGATCTCCCTGTCCGCCAGGGCATTCGCGACGGCGTAGGTCTTGCCGAGCTTGCACTTGATCTCGACGAAGAAGGTCTGCATGAGCCGCTCCAGGTGGCGCAATCTTTAAGATGCCTCACTCATGGCATCGCGGGGACCGGCACGCAAGCCGATCCCCATCTGGGGGTCAGGGGCGTCCGATGCTGACGTATGTGAAGCCGTGGCGGCGCATCTCGTCCGGACGGTAGACGTTGCGCAGGTCGACCACCACCGGGGAGGCCAGGGCCGCCTTCAGGCGCCGCAGATCCAGGGCGCGGAACGTATCCCATTCGGTGACGAGCACCAGAACGTCCGCGTCCCGGGCGCAGTCATAGGCGTCCTTGGCGTAGGTCACGTCCGTCAGCATGGACCGGGCCGCCTCCATGCCCTCCGGATCATAGGCCCGCACCCGGGCGCCGGCATCCTGGAGCGCCGTGATCACGTCGATGGAGGGCGCGTCCCGCATGTCGTCGGTGTTGGGCTTGAAGGTCAGCCCCAGGACCGCAACCGTCTTGCCGCGAACCGAGCCGCCGCAGGCGGCGATCACCTTGCGGCCCATGGCGCGCTTGCGCTGGCTGTTGACCGCCGCCACCGTCTCGACGATGCGGATCGGCGCCTCGTGGTCCTGCGCGGTCTTGATCAGGGCGAGCGTGTCCTTGGGGAAGCACGAGCCGCCGTAGCCGGGGCCCGCATGCAGGAACTTGGACCCGATGCGGTTGTCGAGGCCGATGCCCCGGGCCACGTCCTGCACATTGGCGCCCACGTGCTCGCACAGATCCGCGATCTCGTTGATGAAGGTGATCTTGGTGGCCAGGAACGCGTTCGCCGCATACTTCGTCAGCTCCGCCGTGCGCCGGGACATGGCGAGCACCGGCGACTGGTTGAGGTAGAGCGGCCGGTAGAGGTCGTTCATCACCGCTTTCGCGCGCTCATTCTCGGTGCCGATGACGATGCGATCCGGGCGCTTGAAGTCGGCAATGGCCGCGCCCTCGCGCAGGAATTCCGGGTTGGACACGACGGCGAAATCCGCATCCGGCCGGGTTTCGCGGATGATGCGCTCCACCTCGTCGCCGGTGCCGACCGGCACGGTCGATTTGGTCACGATCACCGTGTAGCCGTCGAGGGCGGCTGCGATATCGCGGGCGGCCTGATAGACATAGGACAGGTCCGCATGGCCGTCGCCGCGCCGGGAGGGGGTGCCGACCGCGATGAACACGGACTCGGCGCTCCTGACCGCCTGGGACAGGTCGGTGGTGAAGGTGAGGCGCCCCTCGCGCACGTTCTTGGCGACGAGCTCGGCGAGCCCCGGCTCGAAGATCGGAATCTCGCCCCGGTTGAGGGCCTCGATCTTGGCCGGATCCTTGTCGACGCAGCAGACCTCGTGGCCGAAATCCGCAAAGCAGGCGCCGGATACAAGGCCTACATACCCTGCTCCGATCATCGCGACATGCATCAGGGGCTCCCCGTTTGTTTGAACCTTGGGTTTAGGGTGGCCGGGGCTCAGCCGCAAGCGGTCGCTTGCGACGATTTCGCGGTGGCTCGTTGGTGTTTTGCAACAACGTCCCCTTTGACTTCTGCCGCCAGTGCCTCCACAACACCGCCGCTTTTCAAACGGGGCATTGATGGACAATCCATTTCTTGTCGAGGTCACTCGCGGACATCTGGTCGAGTCGCGCCACAGGGGCAGCGTCTCGGTGGTGGACGCGGAGGGGGCCACGGTTCTGTCGATCGGTGACGTGGACCGGCGCGTTTTTCCGCGCTCCGCCATCAAGGCGCTTCAGGCCATACCGCTGGTCGAGAGCGGGATCGCGGACAAGTACGGCCTGAGCGACGAGGAGATTGCGCTCGCCTGCGCCTCCCATTCGGGCGAGCCGGCCCATGCGGCGGCAGCAGGATCCATGCTCGCCAAGGCGGGCCAGGACGCCGGGTGTCTCGAATGCGGCACTCATTGGCCCATGGGCGAGGCCGCAAACCGCGCCCTGGCGGCATCTGGAGGAAATCCCAGCGCCCTGCACAACAACTGCTCGGGCAAGCATGCGGGCTTCATCTGCCTCGCCTGCGGCCAGGGAGAGAATCCCAAGGGCTATGTGCTCGCGGACCATCCGGTCCAGCGCACCGTCCGCGAGGCCCTGGAGGATATTACGGGCGCCTGCCATTCCCTGGAGAAGAGCGGCATCGACGGCTGCTCGATCCCGACCTATGCGATCCGGCTCCCGTCGCTGGCCTTCGGGTTCGCGCGGTTCGGCACAGGGATTGGCCTGCCGGGCGAAGGCAGGTCCGCAGCCGCCCGAATCCGCAGGGCCGTCGCCCGCCATCCCTTCATGGTCGCCGGCACCGGCCGCTTCGACACGAAGCTGATGGAGCTCTTGGGCGAGCGGGCCTTCGTCAAGGTGGGTGCGGAGGGCGTCTACTGTGCCTCCTTCCCGGAGCTCGGTTACGGGATCGCCCTGAAGGCCGACGACGGCAACGCCCGTGCGGCCGAGGCGATGATGGCCGGTCTCGTCCTCCGCTTCCTCCCCTTGAGCGATAACGAGCGCCGGACCGTCGAAGCGCTGGCGCAGCCCGTGATGAAGAACTGGAACGGGATCGAGGTCGGGCAGATCCGGCCCACATCGGAGATCCTGGGTACGGCCTGAGCCGGCTTCAGGCCCGCGGCTGCATCTGCTGGCGGGCCTGGATGAGGTCGTCGGGCCGAAGGCCATGCGCCCCATGGAACGGCCGGTCGAGCACGGCAACCATGTAGACGACGAGGCCGATGAAGGCCATCAGCACGCCTCCGAGGATGAAGTGGGTCGTCCGCTTCAGGTCGAACAGCCAGAGGGTGAACACGTTGAGGGCCGCGCCCACCAGGACGACGGCCCAGATCACCGTTGGGATGCTGGTTCCTGCCGCCTGGATGCGAAGGCGTCGCTGTTCGATGAACTCGGCGAAGGTACTCAGGGCCTCGCCATGAAGCAGGTCTTCTCCGGCCTCCTTGTTTGGCCTGAAGCCCAGAAGATCCCGGCTCAACCGGTCGACCAGCCGCATGCCCGGCGTAGAGACCTGATTGCCCTGCTGGAAGGCCCAGCCGGGCCCGGTCTCCTCCTCGACGTATCGAACCAAGGTTTCCGAGAGCGACCTGCGGGCGGGCTCCGGATAGCCGCTGAAGACGTTGTAGAGAGCAACCGCGCTCGAGGCTTCCCGTCCGACCGCGTCCTGCGCCTTGTTGTAGTTCTCGAAGACTGCGATCGAGAGCAGGGCCAGAAGGACGCCGTAGTAAAGGGAGAAGGCGTTCAGAAGCAGGCCCACCACCGTGTTCGCATCCTTTTCTCCCCGCAGCAGACGGCTGACGACAGGCTGCAGCAACGCCGAGCCGATCAGGGTCGGCACCACGAAGATCAGGCAGACGATGATGGCGCCGAGCAGAAGGGGCAGTTGGTGCAGCCGGTCGATCACGATGCAATCCGCTCCTGTTCTCGGCGAGCCAAACAGCCCCCTGGATTGAAGCGAGTTTTCAGGCCTGGATCAGGTGCAATTCCGGATAGGTGCCGGACGACCGGCTAAATCCCTAACAACCTCACGATCTCGGTTGCCGCCGCATTGGGCGAAAGCCTCCCGTCGGCGATGGCGCGCTCGATCTCCGGCACGCGCTGGCGCAGGGCAGGATCGTGAGTGAGACGCTCGTGCAGGCTCTCATGAACGAGGGCCCACATCCATTTGGTATCCTGCGCACGCCGCTTGGCGGCAAGCTCTCCGGTGGCGTCCAGGCGCTTGCGATGGTCGAGCACCTTGGTCCAGAGCTCGTCCAACCCTTGGCCGGTGAGCCCCGAGACCGTCAGCACGGGCGGCGTCCAGGTGGGCGAAGCGGGGGCCAGGATGTGGAGGGCGGCCTTGTATTCGGCCGCGGCGGCCTTGGCCTTGGCGCCCGCATCATCCGCCTTGTTGACTGCGATCAGGTCGGCGAGTTCCAGGATGCCCTTCTTGATCCCCTGCAGCTCGTCGCCGGCACCCGGCAGCATGAGAACGAGGAAAAAGTCGGTGAGGTCGGCCACCGCCGTCTCCGACTGCCCGACGCCCACGGTCTCTACCAGGATCACGTCGAACCCGGCGGCCTCGCAGAGCAGCATCGTCTCCCGGGTCTTCACCGCGACGCCCCCCAGGGTGCCGGAGGAGGGCGAGGGGCGGATGAAGGCGTCAGGGTCCGCCGCCAGCCGCGCCATGCGCGTCTTGTCGCCGAGGATCGCGCCGCCCGTGCGGGTGGAGGATGGATCGACGGCGAGCACCGCCACCTTGTGCCCCTTCTCGGTCAGCATGGACCCCAGAGTGTCGATGGTGGTGGACTTGCCAACCCCCGGAACGCCCGTGATGCCGATGCGCACGGCCTTGCCGGTGCGGGGCATCAGCTCCTGAAGAAGCGCGCGCGCCGCCTCTCGGTGATCCGGACGGCGCGATTCCATGAGCGTGATGGCACGCGCCAGCGAGGCGCGTTCGCCGCTGGCGACCATATCCGCCGTAACGTGCTTCTTGGTTTGTAGAGCCCCAGTCATGAAGGAGCATTAGCGCATCCGGGTTGCGCTTTCACCAGGTGATCGGGTCCATGCCGAATCGTCCCCAGGCGGGGATCTTGATCGCGGGCCGGCGCACGTCGAGGCCGGCGACGAGGCCCATGAAGTCGATCTCGATGCCCTCAATCCAACCGATGGCGATGCCGGCATAGCCCCCAAGGGAGACCTGGATGCCGGTGCGACTCGGGGTGAGACCCACGATGTCCCGCCAGGGCTGCCAGTCCTTGCCCAGCGCTGTGGGTGGCAAGGGGGCGGCGAGTTCGGGGACCGAGCGCATCACATGGGCCACGAAGGTATTGGAGTTCGGGCCGGGCCAGGCGTTGTAGGCGCCGAAGGTCTGGTAGGGGTAGCTCGTCACGGCTTGGCGCACCTGCGGGATCAGCCGCTCGGCCTCGGGGCCTTCGATCACCACCACGGGATGGGGCGCATTGCCGAACCAGCGCCCGTCCGGCGCCCAGCCGTTGGTGCGCACCGGGCTGCCCCAGCCGACCTTGTCGTAGCGGGTGTACTGGCGTGCGCCGGCTTCCTTCACGACCACCCAGGTATGATGTGCGAAGATGCCGCGCCAGCGGCCGACCCTTGCGGCATAGACCGCCACGATGGCCTGAGGCGCTTCGGAGGCTGCCGGCAGGAGCTTCGCGCTGGACCAGTCGGCGGCCATGCGGTTCGGTGCGATATCGTCGCGCATGCTCCACCAGAGGGCATGAGCCCCGAGGGGAATGAGGAAAAGGGCAATGATGACAAGGAGAGTACGGGCGAGAGCGGCGAGCATGGGGTGAAGGTACGGTCCGCTCCTGCCTTCATCAAGGCACCATGCCCCAAAGCTCGTTCACCAATGCTTTACCGCAATGCGGCACGAGTGGGAGTTGCGGCAGGGTTTCCGCCTTGCGCATGCCATGATCGAGGGCAAAACAGCATGACCTTCCTTGTCTCCTCTCGAAACCCGGGTCTCATGCGCTTCTCCCTTTCCCGCCTCGCCATCGTGTGCCTTGCCGGCCTTGCCCTGTCCGGTTGCGTCGGGGAGGATTCGGCGCTCGTCAGCCCCGCAGCCTTCAAGATAGGCCTTGGAAAGGATCCCAAGCTCCTTGTTGCCACCACGCGGCTCCCGGTGGGAGACCCGCCCAAGAAGCCCTGGTTCAGCAGCGAACGCTCGGCGGACATGATCTTCGCGGAGGCGCGCCTGACGCCGCCGTCGGATTCGCTCCTCAGCCGCGTGACGGCGAGCGACTGGAGCATCGCGAAGGTCGAGAATGTGGAGCGCGGCAACGCCGCCCAGGCCTTCGCGCAAGCCGCCTTCGGCCGCGACCTGCTGCTCTATATCCACGGCTACAAGGAAAGCTTCGAGACGGCCGCGACCTCGACCATCGATCTCTCCGAGGGCATCAAGTTCGCGGGCGTGACCGGCCTCTTCACCTGGCCGTCCGCCGCCTCGACCTTCAGCTACGTGGCCGACCGCGAAAGCGCCATGTGGTCCCGCGACTCCCTCGAGGACCTGCTGACCGCCATCGCCAAGACCCCGAGCGGCGGGCGCATCCACATCGTGGCGCACAGCATGGGCACGCTGCTGACGCTGGAGACCCTGCGCATGCTGCGCGCTTCCGGCGGCGAGAGCGCCATGGAGCGCATCGGCGCGGTGGTGATGGCAGCCCCCGACATCGATATCGACCTTTTCGCCCGCGGCCTCGAGCGCCTGGGAGCGGATGCGAAGAAGATCACCGTCATCAGCTCCACCAACGACCGGGCTCTTGCCGTGTCGAGCCGCCTCGCAGGCGGCATCGTACGGGCCGGGGCGGCCGACCGCGAGCGGCTGGAGGCCTTGGGCGTGCGCGTGGCCGACGCCTCCGAGTTCGGCGGCGGCATCATCAACCACGACCTGTTCCTGTCGAACAAGGAAGTGCAGCAGGTGGTGAAGCGGGCGATCGAGCGGTCCTGAGGGGCCGCTCGACAGAGGGTTCTCAGACGATGAAGAAGTCGTCGTAGCCGAGCTGCGCCTTCCTCACGCCGTCGAAGGTGATGGAGCCGCCGTCGGCGAGGTTGAGGACTGCATCCCCGGAGGTATCGTCCTTGATCATCCGGTAGAGGCCGGCGAAGTTTTTCTGACCGGCAATCGCCTTCGTGATGCGCACCACGTCTCCGCTGGCGGGGTCGAAGTCGAGGATAACGTCGTGGCCGGAGGGGCCGGCCCTATAGACGAATGTATCCGCGCCGCTGCCTCCATCCAGGGTATCATTGCCCTTGAGGCCCTCGAGCGTGTCGCTGCCGCCATAGCTGAACATGATGTCGTTGAGAGCGGTCTTGATCTTGTCGCCGACCAACGAATTGTTGCTGTTATCTCCCACGAGTGTCGGCTTGATCGCGGGTGCATAGGCACGGATGTAGTCGATCTGGAACTCGGCCGGGAACGAGGTCGTGCCGTCGGGCGCGCCCGGCCAGTTCCCGCCGACGGCAAGCCCGGCGAGCAGGTACATGGGCTCGGTCATGCCCGACGGCGTCGCCATGGAAAACACCTGCGTGCCGTCGAGGTAGTAGGTGATCGTATCCGCCGTCCACAGTGTCCCGTAGCTGTGGAAGCCATCCGAGAGATCGACCCCGGCCGAGATCCCCTGCGTCTTGAAGGCGTGCTTGCCCGTCGCGTCCTTCCAGTGGGAGCCGACGTAGTAGGTCGACGGATCATGGCCCAGCAGCTCCAGCACGTCTATTTCCGGCGGCCAGTTGCCGCTCTGCGGCAGCAGCCAGAAGGCCGGCCACAGGCCCTGGCCGGATGGCACCTGGGCCGAGATCTCGAAATAGCCGTAGGTTTGCGAAAACGTCCCGTATGTGTTGATGAGCCCCGACACATAGGGGAGGCCATCCGTCAGGCTCGTATCGGGAGAAGGCTGGGCCGTGATGGTCAGGACGCCGTCGCCGGACTGATAGGGATCCGGGGCGATCCGGAAGGGATCGAGGCTCGGATATTGCTGGACCACCGCAGTGGAGCGATCGGCGAAGTACTGCATCTCGCCGTTGCTCGCCAGCGTGCGCCCGCCCCACCAGTACTTCGTTCCCCAGACCGAGGTATCGAGAGTGCTGCCCGTAAACTCGTCTGAGAACGTGAGTGAATAATCTTCGAGATTAATTGCCATGGGATTCCCGCAATCACTTAAAAGCTAATTGCAGGAAACTTCCCATGCGGAATGTTACCGATCAGTGAAGCGGAGGGTCTAACCCGTCGGATCAGGAGGAAACAGGCCCCCCTCATGTCAGGAGGGTTATCGCACGGTTGACGAGTTTTGACCTTAGGCGACTCCGGATGGAGAGGCAGCCCTATTCCGCCGCCTGCTTCGGCCCGTAACCGAGTCGGCCGTTCAGATCCTCGATGAGGTTGACGGCCGCATCCGCGATCACCGTACCGGGCGGGAAGATCGCCGATGCGCCGGCCTGATACAGCGCGTCGAAGTCCTGTGGCGGGATCACGCCGCCGACCACGATCATGATGTCGTCGCGGCCGAACTTGGCGAGCTCGCTCTTGAGCTCCGGCACCAGGGTCAGGTGGCCGGCCGCGAGGGACGAGACGCCGATGATGTGCACGTCGTTCTCGATGGCCTGGCGGGCCGCTTCCCCAGGAGTGGCGAAGAGCGGGCCGATGTCCACGTCGAAGCCGAGATCGGCGAAGGCCGAGGCGATCACCTTCTGGCCGCGATCGTGCCCGTCCTGGCCCATCTTGGCCACGAGAATGCGCGGACGGCGCCCGTCGTCGTGCTCGAACTGTTCCACCAGATGGCGGACCTTCTCCACGGCAGGAGACCCCATGCCGACCTCCCGTTTGTAGACGCCCGAGATCGCCTTGATCTCGGCCCGGTGACGGCCCCAGACCTTTTCCAGGGCGTCGGAAATCTCGCCCACGGTCGCCTTGGCGCGGGCGGCCTTCACGGCGAGGTCGAGCAGGTTGCCATTGCCCGCAGCACCCTGCGACAGGGCGTTGAGGGCTGCATCGACATCGGCCTGGTTGCGGTCGGCCTTCAGGCGCCTGAGCTTCTCGATCTGGCTCGCGCGCACGGCAGCGTTGTCAACCTTCAGGATGTCGATGGAGGCCTCGTCGGTCGACTTGAAGCTGTTCACGCCGATAATCTTCTGGTGGCCGGAATCGATCCTCGCCTGTGTGCGGGCCGCCGCCTCCTCGATCTTCAGCTTCGGAATGCCGGCTTCGATGGCCTTGGCCATGCCGCCGAGTTCCTCGACCTCCTGGATATGCGCCCAGGCCTTCTGCGCCAGCTCGTAGGTGAGGCGCTCGACATAATACGAGCCGCCCCACGGGTCGATGATGCGCGTGGTGCCGCTTTCCTGCTGCAGGAAGAGCTGCGTGTTGCGGGCGATGCGGGCGGAGAAGTCGGTGGGCAGCGCCAGCGCCTCGTCGAGGGCGTTGGTGTGCAGCGACTGGGTGTGGCCTTGGGTTGCCGCCATGGCCTCGATGCAGGTGCGCGTCACGTTGTTGAACACGTCCTGCGCGGTGAGCGACCAGCCGGAGGTTTGCGAGTGCGTGCGCAGGGGCAGCGACTTCTGGCTCTGCGGGTTGAAGCCTTTCACGAGCTTCGCCCAGATGAGGCGCGCGGCGCGCATCTTGGCCACTTCCATGAAGAAGTTCATGCCCACCGCCCAGAAGAACGACAGGCGCGGCGCGAACTGGTCGATGGTAAGTCCGGCCGCGATGCCGGCGCGGATGTACTCGACGCCGTCGGCGAGCGTATAGGCGAGCTCCAGATCCTGCGTCGCGCCCGCCTCCTGCATGTGATAGCCGGAGATCGAGATCGAGTTGAACTTCGGCATGTTCGCGGACGTATAGGCAAAGATGTCCGAGATGATGCGCATCGACCCTTTGGGCGGGTAGATGTAGGTGTTGCGCACCATGAATTCCTTGAGGATGTCGTTCTGGATCGTGCCCGACAGCTTGGAGGCGGGCACGCCCTGTTCCTCGGCCGCCACGATGTAGAGCGCCAGGATCGGCAGCACCGCGCCGTTCATGGTCATCGACACGCTCATCTGGTCGAGCGGGATGCCGGCGAACAGGGTGCGCATGTCGTAGATGGAGTCGATAGCAACGCCCGCCATGCCCACATCGCCCGACACGCGCGGATGATCGGAATCGTAGCCCCGGTGGGTGGCGAGATCGAAGGCGACCGACAGGCCTTTCTGGCCGGCCGCGAGGTTGCGGCGGTAGAAGGCGTTCGAGTCCTCAGCCGTGGAGAAACCGGCGTACTGGCGCACGGTCCAGGGCTGGTTCACGTACATGGTGGGGTAGGGCCCGCGTAAGTAAGGCGCGATGCCCGGATAGGTGTCGAGAAAGTCGAGCCCGGCGCGGTCCTCAGGTCCGTAGGATCCCTTCACGGCGATGCCCTCCGGCGTCAGCCACGGCTCGGCCAGGGCCTTCGAGGAGGATGCCAGGGGAGCGTCCGAAAAAGCGACGCTCGTGAAATCCGGGATGCTGGTCATGGGATGAAGCGGATGTCCTTGCCGGTGGAAACAGATCTAATGAGGTGCATTCTAGGGCATCCGGGATCGGGAGGCTATCGGAGCATGGTTGGAGAGCGTGTCTTGGTGCTCTGCCCCGTCATCACCGGCCCTGTGCCGGTGATCCCGATCCGAGAGGCGTATGGCTGTTCCAATCGTGATGGCCGGAACAGGTCAGGCCATGACGTGGTGGGTGTCATCCCCGGCGGCCGTAGGCCGGGAAGGGGATCCACCTACACACTCAGCGCTATGGATTCCCTTCCCCTCTGTTCCGGCCGGGAATGACACGGGTATCATCCCCGCTTCTCGGCATTCCAGTAGCCCGAGCAGACCCGTCCGCCCGATGTCGTCCAGGTGCCGCGGCCTGTGCTGCCGGAGAGCCGGCCGGAGACGTTGGCCCGGTCCTGACCGCGGGAAATGCTGGCTGAGACGGAGCCGTTCTGCTGCACTCGGCCGTTCACGTTGAAGTTCTCCGGTCCGCCATAACGGGCCTGGCCGTTCTGGATGATGACGGCGTAGCGGTAGGCCCGGTCGCAGGCACCCTGCTCGGTGACGACCTCCACGCTCCAGTTGCCGTCGAACCGATTTGTCTGGGCTTGGGCTTGGGGCGCCATCACAAGGGCTGCCATGGCGGCTCCGCCAAGCCAGGAAAGAACACGCATCAAACACTCCTGAACACGATGAGTTGGTTGAACCAACGTGGGTGTTTCAAGCAGGGTTCCTCTTCACGGCAGACAGTCGCAGGCACAAAAAAGCCGCCGCGCCGAATGGTGCTGCGGCTTGAGGAAAGCGTGGCCTGTCAGCCCTGTGCCACGCTCGAGCGCTTCTGGGCATTCCAGCGGCCGGAGCAGCCGTAAGAGTCGAATTTCCAGACGCCCGAGCCGGACTGGCCCGCCAGGCTGCCCGAGGCCTCGGCCTGCGCGGAGTTGCGGCGGATGTCGAGGCTCACAGTGCCGTTGGCGGCGATCTGTCCGCTGATCTGGGCGGGGGTCTCATCGGGGTTGTCGTGGTAGCTGACGTTCCCCTTCTCGACCGTGATGGCATAGGTGTTGGTGCCGCAGATGCCGGAATCCGTCACCATCTGCACCTGCCAAGTGCCGTCGTGCTTGTCCTTGGGAGCAGAAAGAGCTGCGCCGGTGCAGATCATACCGAGGCCGAGGGCCACAGCCGTTGTCTTCGTGAACATCATAACCGTGATCCTCCCGGTTGTTGGCCGGGAGGAAATCTCAAGTCTCCGCGCAGGCCAAGTCGAGGGCCTCGCCGAGAATCTTGAGGGTGTCGCACCCGGTGAAAATGAAGGTTGTGATGCCGGCCCCGGTCAGCTCTTCTTGATCTGCCCCAGGGCGGCCAGCCAGGAAGATAAGTTCTGATCCTGCCTGACGCAAGGTACTTGCGGTCGCAGGGGCGTGAACTTTGTATATCTCGTCAGTAGAGCAGATGCATGAAATCTTGGCTTTGCTGTCGGTTAGGGCATCTTTCAGACTTTGTTGATCCGTTAATCCCTCGTTCATAATGACTTCTACGCCGCCGGCTTCGAAGAAATTCTTGGCAAAGCTTGCGCGGGCGGTGAAATCGGCGGTCGATCCGAGACAGGCCAGGAAGACTTGCGGTCTTGAACCGGTCCGGGCCTGGTAAGCGTCGGAGATGTCGCGCAGGCGCTCGAAAGGTTCCGCGGCCCGGGCCGAGGGCAGGGGGGCAACCTCCACGGCTTCCGGAGCCAAAGCCGTGGCAGCAAGCTGCGGCAGCGCTGCTCCATGGGCCGCCATCTGCACGAGGGAGGCAAATGAGGTTTCCTTGGAGACCGCCGTGCCGTCCTGCACTCCTCCCCCTTGTGGGGAGGAGTTGGAGGTGGGGGTATCGGCGCCACGTTCTGACGTCCTGGCGCTCACACCCCGACCCGGCCGCTGCGCGGCTGCCCCTCCCCACAAGGGGGAGGGGAAGAGCACCGTTACGACCGCTTCGCCGATATTCGGGAACTCGCTCGTGCCGGTGATCGCCTCCCTGCGGGTAGCGACGGCCTTCTCCCGCTGGGCGCGAACGGTTGCGATCCGCGCCTGGAGGGTCTCGCTCTTCAGGCTCTCCAGAATTCCGCCCTCGCGCTCGATCTCTTGGAACAGGCCCCAGGCCTTGTCGCACAGCGCATCGGTGAGCGCCTCGAACCCGCCCGCGCCAGCCGCCGGATCGGCCACGCGGGCGAGGTTGGATTCATCGAGCAGGATCAGCTGCGTGTTGCGCGCGATCCGGCGGGCGAAGGCATCGGGAAGGCCGAGGGCGGCCGTGAAGGGCAGCACCGCAATCGCATCCGCCCCACCGATCCCGGCCGAGAAGGCGGCGACCGTGGTGCGCAGCATGTTCACCCATGGGTCGCGCCGCGTGGTCATGCGCCAGGCGGTTTCCGCATGCAGGCGGATCGGCTTCGGCTCCAGGCCGCAGGCCTGCTCGACCCGCGCCCACAGGCGTCGCAGGGCCCTGAATTTGGCGACGGTCAGAAACTCGTCCGCGTCGGCGACGAGCAGGAAGGAAAGCGAGCGGCGTGCCGCATCGAGCGAATGCCCTGCGGCTTCCAGACCGCGCAGGTAGCTCAAGCCCGTCGCCAGCACGGCTGCGAGTTCCTGCGCCTCGCTGGCGCCGGCCTCGTGATAGACGCGCCCATCGGCCAGGAAAGCACGGCCGGCGAAGCCTTTGGACGTCAGATGAGCGAGGGTGTCGCCCATGCGCTGCGCCATCGCGTCCCAGGACGCTGACATACGTCCCATGGCCGCCATGGCGCCAACGGGATCAAGGCCGAGATCGAGGGAGAGCTCGGAAAGCGTGTGGCCGCGCCGCTCGGCCAGCGCCAGCACAAGCGCAGCCATCTGACGGCCGTGGCCGCCTGCATCCACGCGCAGGTGAATGAGGTCGAGCATGACGCCCTTGAGCGTCCGGTCGAGATCGTCGACGGAGTCGATCCCCACCCCGAACCCGCGCGCCGCGGGAGCCTTGCGGGTGACGAGGGTCAGCGCATCGGCCCCGCCTTCGAGATCGGCCAGCGCCAGTTCATTGGCTTTTGCCGGATCGGGATGGTCGACCCTCTGCGACACCCGCCAGCGGCCGGCCTGATCGCGCGCGATCAGCGCAGAGCCTTCCGCCTTCGGATAGAGCGGCTGGATGTCGATGCCGTCGTGGCTGCGGGAGACGAGCTTCTTCTGGAAGTCGGCGCCCTTCAGCACGCCCTCGACGAGCTTGAGCCATTGCTCGCGGGTCGCTTGCGGAAAATCGGCGGCAAGAGAGAGATCGTCCATGGGGGCCTCGTCCGGAGGAAGGCTGCGCGAATGGCGCGGACAATACCGGGAGGAGGAGACGGTGGGAATGCCCCAAAGGATAGGGATGAAGAAGCGTCATCCCGGACGAAGCTGAGCGAAGATCCGGGATGACAATGAGGCGGGATCAAACGAACTGCGAAAGCCCCGGGATCGAACCCACGATGGGCCCCATCACGTCCTCGCCGGCCTTCTCCCGGCCATAGGCGAAGAGCTCCTTGCCGAGCGGCTGCATCTGGCCCATGGACACGCCGATGCCCATGAGCTGGCCCCCGAGCGCCATCACGCCGCCGCCCATGGAGCCCATCATACCCATGAGGCCGCCGCTGGCTCCGGTCTTGCCCTCCTCGATGGCATCCTGCGCGCCCGGCAGGGCTGCGACGAGTTGATTGACCTCGTTCTGCGGACCTTCCTTCTGAAGGTAGCCGAGGATGATGCCGATCGCCTTGCGGGCGGTGGCTGCGTCGAGGCCCGTCTTCTGCGTCACGCGGGCGATGAGCTCTTCCATTTGATTCTCCTTCGTAAGATTTGGCACGATAGTTCATATCTGAACTGTTAAATCAAGAAATCCGAGAGTGGAAACTCGCGGCAACGCTTCTAAGATCCATTGATAGAATATGGAGAGACGCGATGCTGCAGGACGGGAAGATCTTCATCGGGAAGAGCACGAAGCCCGAATACCTCGATCTGAGGCTCGCCAACCGGCACGGCCTCGTGACGGGGGCCACGGGCACGGGCAAGACCGTCTCCCTGCAGGTGCTGGCGGAGGGCTTCTCCAACGCGGGCGTTCCGGTCTTCGCCGCCGACATCAAGGGCGATCTCTCCGGCATGGCCGCCACGGGCAAAGGCAAGGAACCTCTGGTCAAACGCGCCCAGGACATCGGCGTGGAGTACGTTCCGGACAAGTTCCCGGTGGTGTTCTGGGACCTGTTCGGCGAGCAGGGGCATCGGGTGCGGGCGACGATCTCCGAGATGGGGCCGCTGCTGCTCTCGCGCCTGCTCGATCTCAACGACACGCAGGAGGGCGTGCTCAACATCGTCTTCCGCATCGCCGACGAGCAGGGGCTCCTGCTGCTCGACCTGAAGGATCTGCGCGCGCTGCTGCAGCTCGTCTCCGACAATGCCAGCCAGCTCACCACCACCTACGGCAACGTGTCGAAGGCGACCATCGGCACCATTCAGCGCCAGCTCCTCGTGCTGGAGAACCAGCAGGGCGACGAGTTCCTCGGCGAACCGGCGCTGGACATCAAGGACCTGATGCGCACGGACCGCGACGGGCGCGGCATCGTCAACATCCTGGCGGCGGACAAGCTCATGAGCAATCCGCGCCTCTACGCCACCTTCCTCCTGTGGCTCATGTCGGAGCTCTTCGAGGAACTGCCGGAAGTGGGTGATCTCGACCAGCCCAAGATGGTGTTCTTCTTCGACGAGGCGCATCTGCTGTTCAACGATGCTCCGAAGGCCCTCGTGGAGACGGTGGAGCGTGTGGTGCGGCTCATCCGGTCCAAGGGCGTCGGCGTCTATTTCATCACGCAGAACCCGATCGACATTCCCGAGAGCGTACTGGCGCAGCTCGGCAACCGGATCCAGCATGCGCTTCGCGCCTATACCCCGCGCGAGCAGAAGGCGGTGCGGGCGGCGGCCCAGTCCTTCCGGGAGAATCCCGCCTTCGACACGGAGAAGGCCATCACCCAACTCGGCGTCGGCGAGGCGCTGGTCTCGACCCTCGAGGGCAAGGGTGCGCCCTCCATGGTGGAGCGCACCCTGATCGCGCCGCCGATGGCCCAGGTGGGGCCGATCGAGCTCACCGAGCGCCAGCAGATCATTGCATCAAGTCCCATGAAAGGAAAATACGATCAAGCCGTCGATGTGGAATCGGCTTATGAGATGCTCGCCAAGCGAGCCGAGCAGGCGGCTGCCGAGGCGAAGGCCGCGGAAGGAGGCGGCGGCCTCCTCGACATGCTGGGCGGCCTCTTCGGCGCCGGCCCGCAGCGCAAGGGCTCCATGTCGGTGGGGCAGCGCGTCACCCGCGAGGTGACGCGCACCATCGTCAACCAGACGGTCGGCAACCTCGCGGCGGAAATCGGCAAATCCATCGGCGGCCGCCAGGGCAGCTCCATCGGCCGGGCGATCGTGCGCGGCACGCTGGGCGGGCTGTTGAGGCGGTAAAAGTCAGCCGACATCGTGCTTGTTATTGACAATGAATGACATTCGCTTCGCCTACCCTGAAGATCTGGCCGCCGTCGAAGCGCTCGTCCAGGCTGCCTACACTCTGTACATCCCGCTCATCGGCCAAAAGCCCGGACCGATGAGCGACGACTATTCCGCTCTGATCAAGAAGGGGTGCGTCCATGTTCTCTCCAGTGAGAATAGACTCGCTGGACTACTCGTTCTTGTTCCGGAGGACGGAGCCATGCTTCTCGACAATGTGGCCGTTCATCCGGATATACAGGGACGCGGCTATGGGCGTGCGCTGATCGCCTTCGCGGAGAGGCTCTCCGTCGAACGAGGATTCAAGGCTATTCGGCTCTACACGAACGAGGCCATGATCGAGAACATCCGTCTGTATGAGCGCCTGGGCTTTGCGGAAACCCATCGGGCGGAGGAAAAGGGCTTCCGGCGTGTTTATATGACGAAGCCGTTGGTCCCATCCTGAGCCGCAATGTCGTGCTTGCGATCACCGGGGTGATGAGAGTACCTCTTGGGGCGACCTCGTCCACAAGGCAGATGTTCCCCATGTCCAAGCTCGACCAAGTTCTGCAGCGCATCGATTCCGACCTCGATTCCTCCCTGGAGCGCCTGTTCCAGTGGCTCAAGGTTCCGTCGATCTCCACGGATCCCGCCTATAAGGACCATTGCCGCACCGCCGGCCAGTGGCTCGTGGATGAGCTGAAGAGCATCGGCATCGAGGCGTCCCTGCGCGAGACGGGCGGGCACCCGGCTGTCGTGGGGCGTGCCAAGGGCGATGCGAAGCTGCATGTGCTCTTTTACGGCCACTACGATGTGCAGCCGGTGGACCCGCTGGAGCTGTGGGAGAGGCCGCCCTTCGAGCCGCGCATGATCACGCTGCCCGACGGCCGCAAGGCCATCAGCGCCCGCGGCTCCTCCGACGACAAGGGGCAGGTGATGACCTTCGTCGAGGCCTGCCGCGCCTGGAAGGCCGAGACGGGCTCCCTGCCCATCAACATCACCTTCCTGGTCGAGGGCGCTGAGGAGGACGGCTCCAAGTTCCTGCCCGAATTCATCGAGGCCAACAAGGACGAGCTGAAGGCGGACGTGGCCCTTGTCTGCGACACGGGCATGTGGGACCAGAACACGCCCGGCATCACCTCGTCCCTGCGCGGCATGGTCTATGAGGAGATCATCGTCCGCTGCGCCGACCGCGACCTGCATTCCGGCACCTTCGGCGGCGCGGCCCGCAATCCGATCCATGTGCTCTCCAAGATCATCGCGGCATTTCACGACGACAACGGCCGCATCACGATTCCGGGGTTCTACGACGGCGTGAATGAAACGCCCACGCAGGTGCTCGAGCAGTGGAAGGGCCTGAACCTGACGGAAGAAGAGTTCCTGGGGCAGGTCGGTCTCAAGCATTCCGCCGGTGAGAAGGGACGCATGCTGATCGAGCAGATCCAGTCGCGCCCCACCTGCGACGTGAACGGCATCATCGGCGGCTATACGGGCGAGGGCACCAAGACGGTGATTGCGTCGGAAGCCCGCTGCAAGGTCTCGTTCCGTCTCGTGGGCGATCAGGATCCGGTCAAGATCTCCCAGAATTTCGAGGCTTTCGTACGCGAGCGGATCCCAGCCGATTGCTCGGTGGATTTCATCCATCACAAGGGCTCGCGCGCGCTGGCTCTGCCGCACGACTTCCCGGCCATCACGGCCGCGAAATCCGCCCTGCATGACGAGTGGCAGAAGGATCCGATCGTCATCGGCATGGGCGGCTCGATCCCGGTGGGCGGCGACTTCAAGCGCACGCTCGGCCTCGACACGCTCTTCGTCGGCTTCGGTCTCGACGACGACCGCATCCATTCGCCCAACGAGAAGTACGATCTCAAGAGCTTCCACAAGGGCACCCGCTCCTGGGCGCGTATTCTGGCGGCTCTGGCGAAGTAAGGCCGCTCTTCATTCTCAGCGTCATGCTCGCACTTGCTGCGGGCATCCACGTTTTAAAATGTCGAAAGACCTGGATGGCCGGGCCAAGCCCGGCCATGACGATATTTTAGATCAACCTGTCGAGCGACGCGATGACCGCGCCGGGCGCAAGCTCCACATACTCGTCCAGCAGGCCAAGCCGGTTCACCCAAACCGCCGTGAATCCGAACGCGGCCGCGCCTGCGATGTCCCAGCGGTTGGACGAGACGAACAGCACTTCATCTTTGGTGACGGACAGAGCCTGCAGCACGAGGTCGTAGCTGCGCGGGCTCGTCTTGAAGATCTGTGCGGCATCGACCGACAAAACCACATCAAGATCATTGGCGAGGTCCGCCGAGTCCACTGCGGCGTTCAGCATGTCGGGATCGCCGTTCGACAGGATTCCGGTGCGCAGTCCGTGCTTGCGCAACGCCTGCAGCGTCGGCCGAACTTCCGGATAGGCATCAAGGGTGCGATAGGCGTCCAGCAGAAGGGGCCTCAGGGAGCGGTCCACGTCCGGAAATCGCGCGAAGGCATGGTCCAAGGCCTGTTCGGTGAGATTCCAGAACGGCTCGTAGCGGCCCGCCAGCGACAGCACCCAGGAATATTCCAGCTGCTTCGTGCGCCACACTTCCGAGAATCGCGCCGCCTCCGGCCCGACCCGGGCCATGTGGCGGCCGACGGCCGAATGCACGTCGAACAATGTTCCATAGGCGTCGAAGATGACGGCCTTCGCATGGGTTGGGATGAGACTCGGGCTGGTCATGAAGGGCAGATTTTCACCGGGTGCGGACAATGGCAAGCCGGGCAATGATCAGCCCTCCTCATGAAACCCATCACAAGACTTTATGTGCCGCTCCGGATGAAGCGATTGACGGTTGGGGACGCAGGCGTTTCGATAGGGCAGAACTTCTGACCGATTAAGGATGGGACACGTGGCTTGGTATTCGCAGACCTGGAACTGGTTCAATGGCGCCTGGCATGAGGGCAATCCGCCCCTGATCGGGCCGCGCTCGCACGTCTCGTGGCTCGGCTCCTCCGTCTTCGACGGTGCCCGCGTGTTCGAGGGCGTGGCGCCCGATCTCGACAGGCACTGCGAGCGCGTGAACCGCTCGGCTCTCACCATCGGTCTCAAGCCCACCATGGAGCCTAAGGCAATCTTCGATCTCGTCCGCGAGGGCGTGAAGAAGTTCGCGCCCGGCACGGCGCTCTACGTGAAGCCCATGTACTGGGGCGAGGCCGAGGGCCTTGCCACCATCGCGCCGGATCCGGAGTCGACCCAGTTCTGCCTGTCCCTTTTCGAGGCGCCGATGCCGGTGCCCGGCGGACTCTCGGTCATGAAGTCGAGCTTCCGCCGCCCGACGCTCGAATCCATGCCCACCGACGCGAAGGCAGGCGCCCTCTATCCCAACAATGCCCGTGTGCTCCGCGAGGCGAAGGAGAAGGGCTTCGACAACGCCCTCGTGTGCGATGCCCTCGGCAATATCGCCGAGACCGCCACCTCAAACGTGTTCATGGCCAAGGATGGCGTGGTCCATACGCCGTATCCGAACGGCACGTTCCTGAACGGCATCACCCGCCAGCGCGTGATCCAGCTCCTGCGCGACGACGGCGTGCAGGTGGTCGAGAGCACCCTGCGCTACGAGGATTTCGCCGGTGCCGACGAGATCTTCATCTCGGGCAACTATTCCAAGGTGATGCCGGTGCTGCGCATCGATTCCCGCGATCTCCAGCCCGGCCCGTTCTATCGCCGCGCCCGCGAACTGTACTGGGCCTTTTCCCATGACAAGGGAATCCTCAAGGCGGCTTGAGTCAGTTTCTCTGTAGATATTTGAGTAAGATGCTGACAGCCCTCCTCCCCCTTGTGGGGAGGAGTTGGAGGTGAGGGTGTCGACGCAGGACTGGTTCAAGGTTGGCGCTCACACCCCCACCCTTGATCCCTCCCCACAAGGGGGAGGGAGAAGGCGCATACTCCTCAACACATTTGTGATCGGCCGGCGAAGCAGTCTCTTCTGCATCCCGCCCTACATGGCACCAGCATTGCGCTCAAAGCTGGAGCCCCCGATGCGGTTTGTCCTGAAGAGCCTTGTGGCCCTGAGCCTCCTGACGGCTCCGGCTGCAGCGGAATCCGTCGATCTGGAGCTGGTGTTCGCTGCCGACGGGTCCGGCTCCATCGACAATGACGAGCTGCGCCTTCAGCGGCAGGGCTGGGCCGATGCGCTGACCAGCCCCGACGTGCTCACCGGCATCAAGGACGGCCCCCTCGGCGCCATCGCGGTCGCCTTCATGGAATGGGGCGGGCCGAGCTCGCAGGTGCTGATCGTCGACTGGCACGTGATCCGCGACGGGGCGAGCGCGAAGGCCTTCGCCGACAAGCTCCTGAGCGCGCCGCGAGGCGCCTCCGGCTACAATTCCATCTCCAACGCCATCGATTTCTCCATGCGTCTCGTGGAGAGCAATGTCCATGAGGGCACGCGCAAGGTGATCGACGTCTCAGGCGACGGCCCGAACATGAACGGCCGGTCCCTGGAGCAGGTGAGGGCGGAGGCGCTGGCCAAGGGCTTCACCATCAATGCGCTCGCCATCCGCCGCCCCGGCAGCGGCCGGCCGGGCGGTCCCGGCGGCATGTCGCTGGAGGATTATTACGCGCAGAACGTCATCGGAGGGCCCGGCTCCTTCGTCGAGATCGCCGACGAGACGCAGCCCTTCGCGCTGGCCGCCCGCCGCAAGCTCCTGACGGAGATTGCCGGCACGGGCGGAGCCACGCGCCACGCGGGCCGCTGACCTCCGCAAGACATTCCCGATCGGGATGCTAAACTGCCCGCCATGACGAATCTCGACGACTGGATCATCGACCAGGGCCTGCACGGATCCGACATGGCCTCGCTGCTCTCAGGAGTTGCCGAGCGGCTGGTCGGGGAGGGCATACCGTTGGTCCGGGCCTATATCGCCCTGCCGACCGTCAACCCGACGATCCGCGTCTACACCCATGTGTGGACCCGCTCCGCCGGGACAGTGGTCGAGGGGGTCTCCCACGAGCGCAACGCGGATGCCTTCGAGCTCAGCCCCTTCGCGCACATGATGCGCACCGAGCAGGAGAGCTGCTACTGGCATCTGCACGGACCTGATGCGGACAGGTTCAGCGTGTTCGAGGACGTGAGGCGCCTCGGCGGAACCGACTACCTGGCGCGCCTCTTCAGCTTCGGCAATGCCAGCGCCCCGGACCTGCGAGGCTTCGGCGCTTCCTTCTCGACCAGCCGCCCCGAAGGCTTCCTGCCGGAGGAGATCGCCCGGATCGACGGGCTCCTGCCGCTCCTGGGCCTTGCTGCCTACCGCATGACCCTGTTCGACCTCACGGTGATCATGCTCGACACCTATGTGGGCTTCTCGGCCGGTCGGCGGGTTCTGAGCGGCGCAATCCGGCGCGGCTCCGGCACGACCATCGAGGCGGCCTTGCTCTTTGCCGATCTGAGGGGCTTCACGACGCTTGCGGATACGGCGGGGCTCGATCTCATCGCCCGCCTCGACCGGCATCTGGAGGCCATGGCCGACCCGGTGGCGGAGCAGGGCGGCGAGGTGCTCAAGTTCTTAGGGGATGGCCTCCTGGCCGCTTTCCCGATCACCGAGGAGCGATCGCACGAGAGCGCCTGCGCGGCGGCGATCCGGGCCGCCCAGGTGGCGTTCGAGCGCAACGATGCCGTCAACCGCGAGTATGAGACCCCGCTCGCCCTCGACATCGCGCTCCATTGCGGCGACGTGTTCTACGGCAATATCGGCGCCGCCGGGCGCCTGGACTTCACGGTGATCGGGCCTGCCGTCAACGAGGCGAGCCGCATGGAAGCCCTGTGCGGCGCCCTCGACTGCTCGATCATCCTGTCCGACCGGGTTGCCTCGGTAAGCCCGGTGCCGGTCCGCTCCCTCGGCAGCCACCGCCTGCGGGGTATAGCAGTCGAGCGGGAGCTGTTCACCCTGGCCGACGTCAGCGGCGCGACAGCCTGACCCCGAGCACCTTCAGGCCCGCCAGCAGCACGCCGCCATACAGGAGGGCTCCGGCCATCCCCAGGATCGCAAGCAGGATCTCGCTGTTCCAGGCGGGGAGCCGGGCGGCCCATTCGGACAGTGGGATCGGCGCGAACCAGGCGAAGGCCCCGAGCAGCAGGCTCGCGACAGCGACGGCGGCTGCGGTGCGGCCCAAGGTGCCGCTCGGATTCATCCAGTCGCGACGCAGGGCGAGCAGCACGAGGAGACCGAGATTGACCCAGATGCCGATGGCGGTGGCGAGCGCCAGGCCGACGACCCCATAGGGCCCCGTCAGCACGATCTTCAACGCCACGTTGACCGCCACCGCCGTGAGCGACGCGATAAGGGGCGTAACGGTGTCCGAGCGGGAATAGAAGCTCGCCACCGCCGAGCGGATGAGCACGGCGGCAGGCAAGCCGACGGCATAGGCTGCGAGCACCGCGCCTGAGCGCTGGGCCGCGGCCGCGTCGAAGGCGCCGCGCTGGAACAGGGCCGACATGATGAGATCGGGCAGGGTGACGAAGGCAACGACGAAGGGGGCGGCCAGCGCCAGGGTCAGGCCCACGGCCCGGTTCTGCGCGCCATGGGCGCCGGTCTCGTCGCCGGCAGCGATGCGGCGGCTCATCTCGGGCAGCAGCACGGTGCCGGCCGCGATCCCGATCACGCCGAGCGGCAGCTGGTAGATGCGATCGGCATAGTAGAGCGAGGCAACGGCGCCTGTCGGGAGGAACGAGGCGATGATCGTATCGGCGAACATGGCAAGCTGCACGCCGGCCGAGCCGATCACGGCGGGCCCCAGAACCTTGAAGAAGTGCTTCATGGCCGAATCGAAGCGCGGCGCCTCGATGGCGGGCGCCACGCCCAGACGCTTCGCCGCAACCCAGACCAGCAGCAATTCGAGCACGCCCGCTACCGTAACGCCCCATGCGGCCGCATAGCCGGCATTCGGGAACAGGAAGGCGACAGCCAGAGCCGCCACCGTGGAGACGTTGAGCAGGACAGGCGCGGCGGCGGGCGCCGCGAAGCGTTCATGGGCGTTGAGGATTGCGGAGAGGATCGTCACCAGGGTGATGAAGAGGAGGTAGGGAAAGGTGATGCGGGTAAGCGTCACCGCCAGGTTGAATTTTTGCGGATCGTCCGTGAAGCCCGGAGCGAGCAGGGTTACCACCACCGGCATGCCGATGAGAGCTGCCGCCAGCAGCACGATCTGGACGATCAGCATCAAGGTGCTGATGCGGCTGGCGAAGGATCGGGCCGGAGCGGCGCCTTCCCGTTCGAGCACGCCCGCATAGGTCGGCAGGAATGCGCTGTTGAAGGCGCCCTCGCTGAAGATGGCCCGGAAATGGTTTGGAATGCGCGAGGCGACCACGAAGGCATCGGCGATCGGTCCTACGCCCATGACGGCCGCCAGAACCACGTCGCGGATGAAGCCCGTGAGGCGCGAGACCAGCGTCCAGCCGCCGACGGAAAGAATCTTCTTGAACATCGGTCAGGCCCGGGGCAGGCGGTAAGTGTCGGGAACGAGGCTGCCTGAGACCTCCGCCGCGCCGCCGATACGCTCGGCCACCACATAGAGCGGCCGCCGCTTCACCTCGGCGAAGATGCGGCCGACATACTCGCCGACGATGCCCAGGGACATGAGCTGAATGCCGGAGAAGAACATGACGGAGACGATCAGACTCGGAAATCCGGGGAGGTCGGTGCCGAACAGGAGGGTCCGGATCGTGAAGAACAGGGCCGTGGCGATCGCCATGAACGAGATCAGGAAGCCGATATAGGTCCAGATCCGCAGCGGCACGGTGGAGAAGGCCGCGATGCCGTCGAAAGCGAAGCGGAAGAGCTTGCGGAAGCTCCACTTGGTGGTGCCGTAACGGCGCTCCTCCACGACGAACGGCACGCCCGTGGCCTTGAAGCCGATCCAGGCATAGAGGCCCTTGGAGAAGCGTGCCTTCTCGCCGAGCGTTCTGAGAACATCGACGCCTTTCCGGTCGATGAGCCGGAAGTCGCCGGCGCCCTCGGGGAGGGGGATCTCGCCGAAGCGGGCGAAGAGCTTGTAGAAGATCTGGGCGAAGCCGCGCTTGACCCGTGTCTCGTCCGTCCGGTCTGTGCGCTGGCCATAGACCATGAGGAAGCCCTCCCGCCAGCGCTCCACGAAAGCCTCGATCATCTCCGGCGGGTGCTGGAGGTCGGCATCCATGATCACGACCGCATTGCCCAGGGCATGGTCGAGCCCCGCCGCGATGGCGATCTCCTTGCCGAAGTTGCGGCTGAAGGAAACGGCCCCGATCCGGGGCTCCGTGCGGCTGATGTCCCTGATGATGTCCAGGGTGTCGTCCCGGCTGCCGTCATCCACGAAGACCACCTCCCAGGCCGAGGTGATCCGGTCGAGGACCGGCAGCAGGCGCTCGCACAGGGGGGCGATGTTGGCGCTCTCGTTGTGAACCGGGATGATGACGCTGAGCTTGGGCGACGCCACTGGATGAACCCTTGATTGTCGGGCCGCATCAAGAGCCGAGTTTGCAGCTTTGCTCAAGAGCATTAGGCTGCGGCAAAGCTGAATTTTAGGGCATCCATGGGTTCCTTTCGCAACGTCATCCTCTGCGCCGACGATTTCGGCCTCGCCGACGGGGTGAGCCGGGGCATCGTCGAACTGGCGGAGATGGGCCGCCTCTCGGCCACGGGAGCCATGACCAACATGCCGGGCTGGCGCCGGGCCGCGGGGGATCTGAAGCCCCTGAAGGGCCGGATTGCGGTCGGCCTTCACCTCAACCTCACCACGGGAGCGCCCCTAGGTCCCATGCCGAAGCTCGTCCCATCGGGCGCCTTTCCGCCTTTGGGAAAGCTTCTGCAGAGAGCCATGCGGCGCCGGCTTCAGGCCGACGAGATCGTGCAGGAGATCGAGCGTCAGCTCGACGCCTTCGTTGAGGTCCACGGCGAGCCTCCGGCCTTCGTGGATGGCCATCAGCACGTTCATGTGCTTCCAGGGATCAGGCCGGCTCTGCTCGGGGTTCTGACGGAGAGGGGATATGGCGGGCGTGTCTGGCTGCGCGACCCTTCGGACCGGCTGTCCTCGATCCTGAGACGCCCCATTGGCCGCAGCAAGGCGCTGATCGTGAAATCTCTCGCCCGGGGCTTTGCCAGGGCTGCCCATCAGGCAGGATTCCAGACGAACGAAGGCTTCACGGGCTTCGCCCCGCTCGACCTCTCCGAGCCGGCCGCCCGCGTATTCGAGCAGGCGTTCTCGAAGCTCGGACCCCGCCCGGTCGTCATGTGCCATCCGGGCTATGTGGACGACGAGCTGAGGGCGCTCGATCCTACCGTGGAGAGCCGTGTCGCGGAGCTGGACTACCTGAGGTCCGATGCCTTCGGTGATTTGCTGGCGGACAGACGGCTGAGGCTCGCTCCTGTTCTCTGAGCTGGGGATGGCCTCAATTTCCCCTGAAATTCAGGGAAACTCGCGTATAGTCGGAACAGGTAGCTGTGCAGGCTTATCCAGGGGCTGAGGGGCCAAGGGAGCAGGCCGATGCAAGAGGCGTCCTCCGTCAACGAGGCCGAGCGGCTCGCGGCGCTCGCCCTCTACCAGGTGCTCGACACACCGCCCGAATTCGCCTTCGATGCCGTGACCGAGCTCGCGGCGGAGATCTGCAGCTGTCCCGTGGCGATCGTCAGCCTGATCGACGAACGGCGTCAATGGTTCAAATCCAAGTATGGCCTGCCGACCGATTTCACCGAATGCCCGCGGGAGATCACCGTCTGCAACTCCACGGTCTGCTCGAACGACCTGGTGTATGTGCCGGACTTGGCGACCCATGAACGCTTCAAGCATGTGGGCGTGGTCACGGGTGAGCCGCATCTGCGTTTTTATTGCGGGATGCCGCTGATCTCGCGAGAGGGATTTGGCCTGGGGACCCTGTGTGTCGTTGCCTTCGAACCGCGGGAGTTGCGCCCGTCCCAGCGGGAGGCCGTCCGCCGTCTCGCACAGCAGGCCATGGCTCTCCTCGAGCTGCGGCGCCAGCTTCTGGAGCGCAATGCCCTGTTGGCCGAGCTTGCCGAGGCCAAGACCGCGGCCGAGCAGGCGCGGGACCAATCAGAACGATTGCTGCGCAACATTCTGCCTGAGCCGGTGGCCCATGAGCTGCAGCGCCGTGGAAAGGTCGAGCCCCGCTTTCATGAGGCGACCACCATCCTCTTTGCGGATTTCATGAAGTTCACGCTGCTCACTGAGTCCCTCGATCCCGCGCGGCTCATCGATCAGCTCGACCAGAATTTTGGCCGCTTCGACGAGATCGCGGCCAACAACCGGCTGGAGACCATCAAGACCATCGGCGATGCCTATCTCTGTGCCGGCGGATTGCCCGTACCCAGCCGCACCCATGCCATCGACACCTGCCTGGCGGCCCTGCAGATGCAGGCTTTCATCCAAAGCGCCAACCGTCAGCGCGAGAAATTCCGTCTCGCACCTTGGGAATTGAGGATCGGCATCAATTCAGGTCCGGTGATCGCCGGCATCGTCGGGCATCGCCGCTTTACCTATGACATCTGGGGCAATGCGGTGAATGTCGCGCAGCGTCTCGAGGAGGCCTGCGAGCCGGGGCGGGTCAACATCTCGGCCAGCACGTTCCATCATGTCTCCCGCCTTTTCGAAGCGGAGGTTCGAGGATCGGTGAGCGTCAAGCACATCGGCGCCATAGACATGTACTTCCTCAACCGAATCCGGCCCGAGTTCAGCGCCGACGCGGATGGGTTCACGCCCAATGCGGAGTTCTGGCGCACGAGCGGCACAGGCTAAAACAAAAACGGGCCTCCGAAGAGGCCCGCCTGACGCAGCGTTATTGCGCTTACTTCGATGCAGTCTCGAACATCTCCTCGACATGTTCCCAGTTCACCAGGTTGTCGAGGAAGGCCTTGACGTAGTCGGGACGGCGGTTGCGGTAGTCGATGTAGTAGGAGTGCTCCCACACGTCGCAGCCGAGGATCGGCTGTGCGCCGTGGACCAGCGGGTTCTCGCCGTTCGGGGTCTTCATGACGGTGATCTTGCCGTCCTTGACCGCAAGCCAGGCCCAGCCGGAGCCGAACTGGCTGACGCCGGCCTGGATGAAGTCCTCCTTCATCTTGTCGACGGAGCCGAGATCCTCGACGATCTTCTTCTCGAGTTTGCCCGGCAGGGCGCCGCCGCCGTTGGGCTTCATCCACATCCAGAAATGGATGTGGTTGTAATGCTGTCCCGCATTGTTGAAGAGGGCCTGGTTCTTGCCGTAGGAGCCCTTCACGACCTCCTCGACGCTCTTGCCTTCGAATTCCGTGCCTTTCAGCAGGTTGTTGCCGGTGTTGACATAGGCCGCGTGATGCTTGTCGTGGTGAAACTCCAGAGTTTCGCGCGACATGTAGGGCTGCAGAGCATCATAGGCATAAGGCAGTTCGGGCAGAGTGAACGACATCGGCGTCTCCTTTGAATTGAGCGACCTGACGCGTTAGTTAAAGCGCAGGACGTCCGAGAGCAACGGCCAAGATCGGGACTTTTTTCTGCTCAAGCTTCCATTGCCGTTGTCTTTTGCCTATAGAAGCATAGCTTTGCCTTGATAGCCTTCGGTTTGCGTAAGATGGAGACGGCATGATCATCGCTCTATTGGCCCTCGCGATTGCGATGATCGTTGGCGGATTTCTGGCCGCTTTCTTCGGATGGGATATCGTTCTGGTCGAACGGGGCTGGACGATGGTGATCGCAGGCAGCATCACGGCCGCAAGCGGCGCGTTGCTGCTCGGCATCGCCGCGGCGGTCTCCAAGCTGTCGAAGATCGAGAGCAGGCTTGCAGGGCTGCAGGTCGCCTCCGGGCCCGACGAGTTCGGCCTGCGCCACCCCGCCGCCGGAGCGCTTGGGGGTGCCGGGCTTGCGGGCGGTCTCGCGGCCGCAGAGGCGGCCGGGGCCTACGAGGAGCGTTCGGACGAGAACCAGCCGATATTGCCTCTCTTCGAGGAAGAGGAGAGACGCGAGCAGGCTGAACTCCAGGACGAACCTCAGGACAAACCTCAGGATCAACCCCATGACACACCCATGGTGGCGGTCGCCGAATGGCCTGAGAGCAGGGATGCGCCACCTGTCATTCCTTTCCCGCCGAGGACGAGCCCGGTTGTCCTGCCTGACCAGGATGATCAGGAGCCGGAACTCAAGGTGCCGGACTTCCTCCTGGGCGACCGGAAACGCGACGACGAGGAGGTGCATCTCGTTGCCGAGCCGGGGCTCGACCTCGACGAGTTCGAGCGGGGCGAGCGTGAGCACGAGGGCGACGACCGCGGCCGGAGCGACGAGCCTCTCGAGCCCGTTTCGGACGTTGAGCCCGACATGGAGCGGCAACGCGACGGCGAGCCTGCCGTCGCAGGGGCCGAGCAGGAAACCGTTCACGAGGACCAGGGATCGCCCGACGAGGAAAGCCCGGCCACGATCATCGGCACCTACAATTCCGGCGACAACAAGTACGTAATGTTCTCGAACGGCTCGATCGAGGCTCAGACCCCGAGCGGCACCTTCCGTTTCCAGTCCCTGGAAGAGCTGAAGGAGTTCATCGCGGCTGGGGGCGAAGGCAACGCGTCGTCTAGTTTTTGAAGAGCGGAGACAGGGCGCGGAAATCCTCCGTCGCGGCTCGCTCCATCCATTCGAAAACAACCATCTCTGTGGTGACCCAATGGCAACCCGCATGCAGCAGGCGCGCGCAGGCGGCGCTGACGCTGTGAGGGGAGCGGCTCGACACCGCATCGGCGACCACGAAGACCTCCATGCCTGACGTCCTGAACTCCAAGGCAGTCTGCAGCACGCAGACATGTGCCTCCGCACCGCAGACGACGAGTTGATCACGGCCGCTGCCCCGCATGGCTGCGATCCGCTCTGCAATCGATGGCTCGCGGGCGGCCGAGAAGGCGGTTTTCGACAGGGTGACCGCGTCGCCGGGGAACGCCTCCGCGACCGAGGGGAGGGTGGCGCCCAGCCCTTTGGGATATTGTTCGGTCGCCGTCACGGGAATTCCGAGCCGCTTGGCCGCTTCCAGCAGGATCGCCAGATTGCGGACAAGGCCTTTACCCTCGTGGATCGCGGGCATCAGGCGGGCCTGGACATCGACCACCATAAGGTGCGAGCGGCCTGCATTCATCAACATGGCATCATCGATCCGGGTTGAAGAGGGGCGGTGCGCCGGGGATCGGCATGGTCATGGTGAAGCGCAGGCCTTCCTCCGGGAAATCCATCGTAACATCAGCCTGCAGCTGCGTCGCCAGAACCCGCTGCAGCAGACGCGAACCGAAGCCTTGGCGGGTGGGCGCGTTCACCCTCGGCCCGCCATGCTCGATCCAGGAAAAATGCAGGATCGGCCGCTCTCCTCCCGGCTCTACACGCCAGCGCACCTCCACCTGGCCGCCGAAGGTCGAGAGCGCTCCGTGCTTGGCCGCATTGGTCGTGAGCTCGTGAATGGCCATGCCGATGGGCACGGCTGCTTCCGACGGCAGCTCCACATGCGGACCTTCGACGATGATGCGGTTTCGCGCCTCGTCCTCGTAGGGGCCGAGTTCCGTCTGAACCAGATCCTCCAGCGCGGCTTTCTGCCAGAGATCCTCGGTGAGCAGGTTGTGGGTGCGGGCCAGCGAGACGATGCGGCCCACGAAGCCCTGGTAGAACTCGTCGATGCTGGAAGCCGTGCGAGCGGTGGAGCCGACAATGGCCTGCACTGTCGCCAGCGTGTTCTTGACCCGGTGGTGCAGCTCGCGGATCAGCAGCTGCTGGCGATGCTCCGCCTGCTTGCGGTCTGTGATGTCCTGAGCTATGCCGGTCATGCCGGCGAACACCCCTTGCCCGTCATAGAACGGCTCCGCCATGACGCCGATCCAGACCTGTTCCTGCGTATCCTTGCGCTTGAACCGGAACTCGGTGTGATACTGGGACTTGTCGGCAATCGCCTTCTCGCGATCTGCGTTCATGCGAGGCTGGTCGGAGGGGAAGATCGGCGCGAGAAGTTCATTCTTGGGCGTCGAGAGGGCTTGAGAAAAGCCGAAGATCTGTGCGGCTCTGTCCGAGAGATGGATGACGTCCCCGACGGCATCCCAGGTCCAGTCCCCCATCTTCGCGGCTCTGAGCGCCATGCGAAGCCGCTCCTCGCTGTCGCGGAGAGCTTCCTCAGTTTCCTTGAGGTCGTGAATGTCGACGCTGGTGCCGACCCATCCTTTGAATTCTCCAGATGGCGTATGGATGGGGGCGCCTTGGATCAGGTGCCAGCGATAGACGCCCTCGTGAGACCGGTAGCGCGCCTCCGTCGTGTAGGGCGTGTGGTGGGTGACGACCGGCACGAGCTCTTCCTGCATCCGCACCATGTCGTCGGGATGGATGGCGGCCATCCAGCTATGGCCCAAGGCCTCTTCCGGAGAAAGGCCGGAATAGGTGACCCAGCGTTCGTTCGTATAGGTGAGTTCGGTCCTGGGATTGAGAACCCACACCAGCGCCGGCAGAGACTCGGCAATCAGGCGGAAGCGGGCGTCGGTCTCGCGCAGGCTGATTTCGGCGCGCGCCTTCTCCACGGCTGTCCAGGTCCGCTCGGCAACGTCCTCAGCCAGCGACAAGTCGTCTCCAGACCACGCGCGAGGGTCCGCTGAGTGCATGTAAAGGATCGCCGTGAGCTTCTGATCCTTCAGCAGGGGGACGGCGAGAGCCGATCGGGCGTTGATGGTGCTGTAGGCCGCCTGAACCTCCGGCTTGTCGGCGCGGGGATCATTCCTGATGTCCTCGACATAGATCGGCCGCCCCTGCTTGAGCTCCGCCATCATTGTGGGGAGGAAATCGTACAGACGATAGGCCCGCCCCTCGTTGCTGATGACACCCTTGGACCATTCGCGCTCGACGAGGATCATGCCGCGGGTTTCATCAACCTCGCCATAGCCGGCGCAATCCACTTTGAGAAAGCGGCCCAGGCTCTGGGCCGTGGCTTCCATGATCGCGTCGGGATCGTCGAGGCTGCGCAGCTGGTCGTTCAGGTTCAGGAGAAATTTCTGTCGCTTCTGGGCGCGGTTGATCTCTTCCTTGATCCTCTCCCTCTCGGTGATGTCCTGGAAGACACCGAAGGTTTGAACAGGTTTGTCGTTCTCATCATAGATCGTGCCACCCTGCACCTGAACGCGAATGATGCGTCCGTCGGGTTTGATGAACCGGTGGTGGAGGTTGAAATGCGTATTCGTTCTGATGCTAAAGTTGATGGCTTGCAGGATACGTTCCAGATCACCTGGGTGGAACATCTGCAACAACTGTTCATGGCCGAGAACCTCGTTCTCCGGGATGCCAAGGCTCGACTTGAAGGTGGGAGACCCGGTCATGACCTCCGTTTCGAGATCGCGGTCCCAGGCGCTGAGCTTGGCAATCTCAAGAGCCATCTGCAGCTTGCCGTTGGCAATGCGCAGGGCAGTCTCTTTCTCACGTAGAAGCTGCTCCAGTTCCGCAACGCGTCGGCTGAGGTCATTGTCATGCGAAGGGTCATCCCCCGCCTTCTGCACGGGAGGCATGCTGGTCAACGATTTCTGATCTCGAGCATTCACGATAGGGGTGCGCCTCGTTCACAAGCCAAATATCTTGTAACCCTCTGCAAAGATATAGGGTTTCGGGTCAAGTCTGGAACCCCCCGATGCACTTCAGCGCGAAGGTATAAGCAAGGGCGACCTCCTCGAGACGGTCGAAGCGGCCGGCGGCACCTGCATGCCCGGCCTCCATGTTGAGCTTGAACAGGATCGGGCCGCCTCCCGTCATGCTGGCCCGGAGCCTCGCCACCCACTTCGCCGGCTCCCAATAGGTGACCCGCGGATCGGTGAGGCCTGCAAGCGCCAGGATCGCCGGATAGGCCTGAGGCTTGACGTTGTCGTAGGGCGAGTAGGCCAGGATCGTGCGGAAGGCGGCTTCGTCCGCGGCGGGATTGCCCCATTCAGGCCATTCGGGTGGGGTGAGGGGCAATTCGCTGTCGAGCATGGTGTTGAGGACGTCGACGAAGGGCACCTCCGCGACGATCCCGGCGAAGAGGTCCGGCGCCAGATTGGCCACCGCGCCCATGAGCATGCCGCCGGCGCTGCCCCCATGGGCGACGATCCGGCCGCGCGAGGTGTAGCCGGCCTGAACCAGAGCCTCGCCGCAGGCGATGAAATCCGTGAAGCTGTTGGTCTTCTTCTCGCGCTTGCCATCCATGTACCAGCGCCAGCCCTTCTCCGTGCCGCCGCGGATATGCGCGATGGCATAGACGAAGCCCCGGTCGACGAGGGACAGGATCCCGGTGCGGAAAGCCGCCGGCATGGACATGCCATAGGAGCCATAGCCGTAGAGCAGGCATGGCGCGGATCCGTCGAGGGCGACGTCGCGCCGGTGGACGAGCGAGACCGGCACCTGCTCCCCGTCGGGAGCCGTGGCGAACAGGCGGCGGGTCACATAATCGGCCGGGTCGTGTCCGCTCGGCACCTCCTGCCGCTTGCGCAGGGTCCGCTCTCCATTGTGCAGGTTGTAGTCGATCACCTCGCTCGGGGTGGTCATCGACGAGTAGTGATAGCGGATCACGTCGGTGTCGAACTCGTAGCCTGCCGAGAAGCCCAGCGAATAGGCCTCCTCGTCGAAGGCGACGCTCTCCTCGCGGCCGGTCGCAAACTCCCGGAGCACGATGCGCGGGTTCGCGTCCGCGCGCTCGAGGCGCACGAGATAGCGGGCGAGCGCCACGTGAGAGAGGATCATCGTGCCTGGGCGATAGGGCACCAGGTCTCGCCAATGAGCTCGCCCCGGCGTCGCAACGGGGGCTGAAACGATCTTGAAGTCCTCGGACCCATCCGCGTTGGCCAGGATGATGAGATCATCCCCGTGGTGCTCCACGTCGTATTTGAGCTGCGGCGTACGCGGCTCGACGACCCGGGGCGCGGCCGAAGGGTCGGCCCGGTCGAGGAGCCAGACCTCGGAGGTCTCGTGATCGCTCGCCTCGATGAGCACGAAGGCATTCGACTGGGTGACGCCGAGCTTCACGAAGAAGCCCGGATCCTTCTCCTCGTAGACGACCTGATCCTGATCGATGCTCGTTCCGAGGCGATGATGCTTGACCCGGACCGGACGATGGTTCTCGTCGAGCTCCACATAATAGAAGCTCGAGGAATCGTTCAGCCACACGGCGCCGCCGGAGGTTTGAGCCACCTCGTCGGGCAGATCGGCGCCGCTCCCGAGATCGCGCACGCGGATCGTGAAGTATTCCGATCCCTTAACATCTGCGCTCCAGGCCAGCAGGTGGTGGTCGGGCGAGTGATCCGCTCCGCCAAGATCGAAGAAGGGGTGGCCCTCGGCCTCCTTGTCTCCATCGAGCATGATTGTCTCTGGACCTCCGTCCCGCGGCTGGCGGCAGACGAGGGGGTGCTGTCCGCCCTCCCGGTAGCGGGTGAAGTACGCGTAGGGACCATCCGGCTCGGGAACGGTGGAATCATCTTCCTTGATGCGGCCGCGCATCTCGGCCACGAGACGGGCCTGGAACTCCTCCGTCCCGGTGAAGGCTGCGGCCGCGTAGGCGTTCTCCTGCTCGAGGCAGGCGCGGATCTCCGGATCAAGCACCGTCGGATCCTTGAGAACCTCCTTCCAGTTCTCCGCCTTCAGCCAAGCGTATTCGTCCCGGACCTCAGCCCCATGCATTTCGAAGACGTGCGATTTCGCTGGAACGGATGGCGCAGCAGGCAAGGGATGGAAGGGGAGGCGTTCGGGTTTCATGAAATCTTCCGGTGAGGCAGGTAGGGCGGGGATTATGCACAGATAACTCTGATTTCCCACGGCGGGTCCCCAGCAGGGTCGTCATGCGCTCCAACGTTCTGCTCAAGTGCCTTTTTAGTTACTTCTTCGTCTCCAAAGGATGAAATTCATGTGATCAGGTCCCTAACCTATGGACATAGGCATTAACTTTTGCTCCCCGGTTTATTGCACAGTGAAAGATGATACGAAGTTTTCCAAAGTTTTCCTTTTGAACATCTTGCATTGGGGCTGAATTTGACATACTTGGACAAACGAGCACGATTTCTGTGCAAGTACGGTGCGGTTCTAGGAAGAAGCAAGCATTGCTTCAGACGAGAATGCTCAAAGATAGGTTGAAATGCTTTTTTGAGCCGTTCCAAAGAGCCGGAAAGGAAGAAAATCAAAATGAGCGACAACATCGCTGCTTCGAACTACATTGAGTTGGCTGCGGATATCGTGTCCGCTTATGTCAGCAATAATTCCGTTCCTACGTCCGACCTTCCGACTCTGATCAACGAGGTCCATACGGCTCTTCTTCGTGTCGGGGGCGGCACGGTGGAAGTGCCCGTCGAGGCGCCCAAGCCCGCGATCCCGGTCAAGAAGTCCGTGACGCCGGATTACATCGTCTGCCTTGAAGACGGAAAGAAGTTCAAGTCTCTGAAGCGTCATCTGCGCACGCAGTACAACATGACGCCCGAGCAGTACCGCGAGAAGTGGGGCCTGCCCGTCGATTACCCGATGGTGGCTCCCAACTACGCGAAGGCCCGCTCCGAGCTCGCCAAGGAAATGGGCCTCGGCCAGCAGCGCCGGAAGCGCCGCTCCTCGCGCAGCGCCGGCTAAACGACGCTCATTCGTTGAAATCAGCCGCCCTCAGGGCGGCTTTTTTCATTCCGGAGCCTTGCTGAACCTGGACTTCGTCTGAGCCTCCTGCGCAAAGCGGCCTCGATAAGCCGCCGGGCTGGTGCCAAGGCGAGAGCGGAAGTGATGGCGTAGGGTCGCGGCGGAGCCGAACCCGGCCGCGCCTGCAATATCCTCGATCGAGCTCCGGGTCGTTTCCAGCAGTTCGCGGGCTCGGATCAGACGCTCAGCGAGCAGCCACTCCCCAGGCGGCAGGCCGGTCGCGGCTCTGAAGCGCCGCAGGAAGGTTCGGGTGCTCATGCCCGCCTCGGCGGCCAGCATGTCGATCGGCTGCTCCTCGCTGAGCCGTTGCCGCATCCGGTCGAGGAGGGGAGCGAATCTGGCCCCCTCCCGTGCAGGCGGAACGGGGCGTTCGATGAACTGCGCCTGCCCGCCCTCGCGATGGGGCGGCACGACGAGGCGGCGGGCCAGCCGGTTGGCGATGTCAGGGCCGTAATCGGCGCGCACCACATGAAGGCAGAGATCGATCCCCGCCGCGCTGCCGGCGGATGTCAGCAGCCGGCCTTCATCCACGTAGAGGACGTCCGGCTCCACCTTGATCTCGGGATAGACCTTCGAGAGCTGTTCCACATGGTGCCAGTGAGTCGTCGCGCGGCGCCCCGACAGGAGGCCCGTGGCCGCAAGGGCGAAGACGCCGGAGCAGATGGACATCAGCCGCGCCCCGCGCCCATGCGCCCGCTTCAGGGCTTCGACAAGTACCGCCGGAACCGGTTCGGCGGAGGCTCCCCGCCATCCGGGGATCACGATGGTATCCGCCTGTTCCAGAAGCTCGAGCCCGCCATCGGCCTCGATCCGGAAGCCGCCGATGGCCCGTAAGGGACCGGGTTCGATGGCGCAGACGGCGAAGCGGTACCAGTCCGGCCCCATCTCCGGGCGGGGCAGTCCGAAGATCTCGACCGCGATGCCGAATTCAAAGGTGCTCAGGCGATCATAGGCGAGGGCGACGACGAGGCGATTTGGCATGATGTTTACGTCTGTTGGCACAAGCGCCACTTTCCACCATGACGCCTGTGCGGAACTCTGGCGATGGTTTTTCCACAAGGAGGTTCTCATGCCAGCCAGTTCCGTTGCGGCCATTCCTGCTGCCGCATCCGCCGTCGCCCAGGCCCATTTCTCCGCCCGGCTCTCCCTGGAGACCGACTGCGCCGACGTGCATGATGCATTCACGAGCAGCGCAGCCGACTTCGTGCTCCTCGACGTGCGCGGCCCTAAGGCCTATGCCCGCAGCCACGTTCCGGGCGCCCTCAACCTTCCGCACCGGGAGATCACGGCGGAGCGCATGTCCGCTTGGCCTGAGGATACCTTGTTCGTGGTCTATTGCGCCGGCCCGCATTGCAACGGCGCCGACAGGGCGGCATTGCGGCTGGCGCAGCTCGGGCGCCCGGTGAAGCTGATGCTCGGCGGCATGACGGGCTGGGCGGACGAAGGATTTTCCTTCGCGGAAGGGGCAGAGCCGGGGTCCCTCAAGCTCTCGTCCGCAGCGTAAACCGGCGCGATCCCTCGCTGGAAGATGCGGGGGATCATTGCGGCCTTTGTGCGGGCGGCTCCGGCGCCGTCCGACTTATCCTCAGTCTTATCAACAGTTTTGAATCGCGTTGACAACTAGGAATATGCCCCCACTATCGGAGGAGGAAGGGGCAGCCCTTCCTTAGTTTATTTATAGGAACAAAACATGAACATTGAAGACGGCGATGCGGTTCATCAAGGTATTGCCGCGGCAGGCTTTTCAACACCGGAGAAGGCCGGCACGAAGAGGCGGAAGGGACATGCGAAGACCGTGGCGGAACGTGGCACCGGACAAGCGGCGGGCGATTCCCTGTCCCGGGAGGCGAAGCGCCTGCTTGGAGCGCTGGGCCAGCCGGAGACCTGGGCGTTCGTCGATCCGACGGATTCGTCGAGCGTGCTTATCCACAGGCGTCGGGGCAGCGTCTCGGTCGGGGCAGGGCGCTATGGGGCTACGGCGGCGGATGCCCTCGCGCGCGCGGATCTCGCCTGCTGGCAGCAGGCAGGCTCAGGCCGGCGGATTCTGCAGCTGACATCGTCCGGTGAAGCCCATCTTCGTCGCATCTCCGCACCCGACAGGGACCTCGCCTTCCTGCACCAGCATCGTGCGACCGAAGTCGCGCATGTGGAAACGGACACGGGAGCAGCGCGCGTGCGGATCGACACGGAGGAGAGCCCCCTCGACTGGCTGCGCCGGCGAAAGGATCGCAACGGTGCGTCGATGATCGACGAGGCGTCGTATCAGGCAGGGGAGCGGCTTCGCATGGACATCATGCTCGCAGGTCTCCTGCCGGGCGTGACGGCGCGATGGGACGGGATGCCGAAGACCGGCGGCCCTGCCTCACCGGGCGAGGCCACCGACCGGATGGTCGCGGCGCGCCAGAGGCTCCGCCACGCCTTCGACGCCATCGGGGGCGATTTCAGCGACCTGCTCCTCGACCTCTGCGGCTTTCTCAAGGGGCTGGAGCAGATCGAGCGGGAGCGGCAATGGCCCGCGCGCTCGGCCAAGATCGTCGTGCGCCTCGCCCTTGCGCGTCTCGCGGAGCATTACGGCATCGAGTCGACGGCTCGCGGCCCCGCTGCCTCCCAAGGCATCCGGGCATGGCAGGCGGTGGTGATCGAGGGCGGGCGGATGTGAGGGCCTGCCCTTGCTGTCTTGGTCATGGCCGGGCTCGTCCCGGCCATTTCGATGGGAGAAGCGATGCACCTCGCGGATCGAGATCTCCGGCACGAGGCCGGTGACGACGTCGGGAATGCCAAAGGTGCCTTAGGACGCAGCCAGCGCCATCTGCGCATCGCGGCGGATGCGCTCGACCATGGATCTGACGCCGTTCGACCGTTGAGGCGTGAGGTGCTCGGACAGTCCGAGCTCCTTGAACAGGCCGAGGGCATCCGTGGAGAGCGCCTCCGAAGCCGTCTTGCCGTCGTACAGGGAGATGAGGAGCGCCACGAGGCCGCGCACGATGTGGGCATCGCTGTCGCCGAGCAGATGCAGGACCGGCTGACCCTCGGAGGATTTCACGTCGGTCTGGAGCCAGACCTGACTGGCGCAGCCCTGGACCTTGTAGACGTCGCTATGCGCCTCGTCGGGCAGCGGCTCCATGAGCCGGCCGAGCTCGATCAGGTAGCGATAGCGCTCCTCCCAATCGTCGAGCAGCTCGAAGTTGGAAACGATTTCGTCGATCGTCGGCAGCATGGGAAACCTGTGATGTCTGCCGGTCATATAGCCACCGGGCAGCCATTTGGCGACGGGTGCTGCGGAAATTAGGTGCGCGGCTTGGATGAGGCCGACGCGCGGTCCTCCGGCCGCAGGGTATCGGCCGGCCTGGAAGCGTCCGCCAGGGGGAAGCCCGAGGACGTGAGGATCTTGTCGACCACCGCCTGCTTGGCGCTGTCCGGCAGGGCCTTCCAGACGGTCTCCAGGTGCCCCGTGCCCTCCGTTGCGGGCGGGAGAGAAGGGGAAGCCGGCTCGCTTGCCCTCGGGGTGAACAGCGCCTCGAGGGCGGCGGTGCCTTCTCCCTTCTGCCGGACAGGCGAGTAGTAGAAAATGGCGCCGACGATGAGGATGAAACGGATGATGGACAACATGGGTGGCTGCGGTTGGCCTGGAACGAACGATGATGCAGCACCATAACGTACCCGATGCATCTGGCGTAGGCGTGTCATCAGAAATCGTCAAACAGGATGAACGAAACCTTGCTGCTTTCTCGCAGGGCCAAGTCTCTACAGAACAAGGAGAAATCCGGGCATACATCGCCATCCCGCCGCAGGCGGATGTCGGGATCGATGCCGGCCGGGATCTCCCGGGACGAACGGCCGCGGCAATTAGGTTTCGTTTAAGCGCCCTCTGTCAGGCTTCCTGGCCAGAAGGACGGCGGGCGGATTCAGCCGCGGGCTTGTCCTTTCGCCTGCGCGGTCCAAAACGACCTCATCTCTCGAAGACGGAACGATCCCTTGCGCGAAGCTTTTGTCGACCAGCCCGATGACGACATGGACCTTCCCGCCGTGGTGCGGCGCAAGGCGCCGGCACGGCCGCCGCAACGGCGCGGCACGAAGCCCCCTCGCAGGCCGGGTATGGCCGAGCGTGCCGCCGCTTTCGTGTTCGGTCACCCGCAGCAGATTCTTGCCGCCCTGTTGCTGACCGGATGCGGAGGGGTGATTGCCTGGAACGCGCTCGCGCTGCAGAGCAGTCGCCATCCGGCGCCGCTCTTCAACACCCGGGAAGTCATGCTCGCGCCGGAGCCGTCTCCCCAGGCTGGGACAGATCGGCTCTTGCCGCCTGCGCGCCCTGGAGCTGAACCTGCCGAGCCATTGGCGACGGCGCCGAACCCGCATGCATTCGTTCCGCATGCAGCAGCACCTGAGACAAATGCTGCTGGCGCGACGACAAAACCTGTGGCGCGAAGCCCGATCGGGGAGATGATCCGCAACGGCGGCCAGCCCGCGCCGGCCGCCGCGCCTCCCGCGCGAGCCCAGCAGCCCGCGCCCGCAGCGGCACCGCCGGCTGCGCGCACCGCCGCGCGCGATCCCATTGCCGACATGATCCGCATGGGCGGACCGGTGCCGGTGCCGCCCGGCAATGTGGGCCGGCAGGATCCCGGCGACACTATTCTCGCCGGACAGCGCGCGCTTGCGCGGCTCGGCTACAGCGTGAAGGTGGACGGCCTGATGGGCTCGGGAACGCGGCAGGCCGTCGAGCGCTTCGAGCAGGAGCGGCGCCTGCCGGTCACGGGCGAGTTCAATGCGCGCACCATGCGCGAATTGTCCAACGCATCCGGCATCGCGGTTCAATAGTGGCGCGCCTTCGCTCCGATTTCTGGGTCTCGGCCTATCTCCGCCGCTGCTCGGTGGAAGGCCTCGACGCTGCCCTGCGCAAACGCGGCGCCGCCGAGGCCGGAGCGATCTTCGTCAAGATCGATCATCTCGACGGCACCGCGAGCCTGTACGGCCCTGCGCCGCAGCTCTTCCTGGACGACAGCGGGGAGCGCCTGTTCGCTCCGGTCCTGCAGAATGCGACGCCCCTCGACGTGGAGGAGCGCATGACCCGCGAACTGCGCTTCGATCCCGACCTCTGGCTCGTCGAGGTGGACGACCGGCAGGGCCGCCATTTCCTCGAACTGGCGCCGGGGGACTAGTCTCGGGCATCGATCCCTTTCAAAGGGCCTTGCCGACAGTCATCTTCGACCGGAACTCTTCGTCGCCATCGATGAAGGCGGCTTCCGTGCCGGCTCCGACTGCGTCGAAGAACCGGCTGACGAAGCACCGAAAGGCGGCGCAGAGGGCGATGTCGCAGATCTGCTGGTCCGAGAAGCCTGCTGACCGCAATCTGTCGATGTCCGATGCTGAAATGCGCGATGCGTCGACGGCGATCTGTTCTGCATAGGACAGCATCGCGACGTCCCGTGCGGACAAGCGCGCTGTTCGAAAATCGTTCTGAACCGCGAGCACCGCTTCCTTCGTTCCGAGATCCGCGATGAGCTGCTTGCTGTAGACCTGGGAGCAGTAGGTTGACGGGATATGCTTTGCGGCGATGAGTGTGATCAGACGCCATTCGCGCAGGCCAAGGGAAAATCCGGCCCTGATCCTGTCGGAGAAGTCGGTGTAGATCGGCAGCAGGTCGGGGCGGGCGGTGAAGCATTTCGTCGCTTCCATGACGAAGCCGAGCTGCGCCCTCTGCCGTTCGTAAATCTCTGCGACCCGGCCGGTTGCTTGCTCTTCCTCAATCGTTTCCAGGAACATACGACTCTCCGATCGATCCCCCCGCACGGGAAACCCTATCAGAAATCCGGATCGCGAGGCATTCCTCCTACGGATGCAGGCAGCCAATACACCCCTATGCCTGATGTTTTCCGGACAGAGCTCTCACGCCAAGGACCGCCTCGACGAGCGCAAGAGCAACTGGGCCAGGAACATCCCGCACCTCGCGCACAAGCTCCCTGATCGCCGAGAGCGGATAGGACAGGGCAGGGTGCAGGGAGAGGAAGACTCTCGTCGAATCCTCCCGGCTCATGTCGAGCGCTTTCAAGGCGAGCGCGAGGAGACGATGGCGTCCGATCTCGAGCACCGTCCACTCCGTCGACGGGGGAAGGCCGAGGAAGGTGGAGAGGAGAGCCTCCAGCCGCTCCACATCCCCCCTGCGGCTGACCGCCAGGAGCTCCGCGACGTCCTCCTCGGAGAGCACGCACGACCGCGTGATGCGCTGCCCGGCCAGCATGCCGGCGACATGCTCGCGGATCGCCGCGCGTCGCACAGCATCGGCTGCGAGGTAGAGGGGCACTTGATCGCTTGCCGGAAGATCGTCGCGCCGGAGAAGGGTCCGGGCGAGGGCAGGGCGGCACCGCGCGCGCCGCACCAGAAGCTTGAACGATGCAGTGTCGGGCGCAACGGCGGGATTGGCCGCAAGGGTCTCCGCGATGGCCTCCTCGCCGAGAAGCAGCAGCCTCCGAATGGTCGCGGTGTCGAGATCCGGGCGGGCCGCGAGCCGCAGACGTCCTGCAGGCGTTGCGAGCTGCCGGCGATTCGCGGTCGCGGGCAGATGCCGGGCGTGCTGGAGCACGACGGAACGTGCCTCGGGCGAATGCTGAACGAGATAATCGAGCACGGATGCCGGTGCATCGGCACAGGGCGCGAGGATGCGGGCGAGTGCCAGGAGTGTTGCCGAGTCCGCGCGCGGCAGGGAGCCGAGCATGAGCGCCTCGAAAGTTTCGATGCTCTCACGGTCGCGGGCGGGCGCGGCGACAAACATCTCCGCGTTCACTTTCACGAGAGCAGCGCGCATGTCCGGAGTCGCACTCTCGGAGGATCCGAAGCCCGACAGGCCCGACCAGAGATCCGGGTTCGAAGAGGACGTCATACGCAACTCGCTTCAACGCAACTGCGCGGAGACTAGGGCGTGCATGTTAGCGCATCTTTAACGCTCTTCGGCGGCACGGAATACGCGCGATCCCAGGCGGAACATAAGCGCGGCCGTGAATGTTGTTTTCATGTCAGGCTAGGCATTTTTCGACATGGCAGAGCCCGGCGGAAACCATCTGTTAACCATAGGTCTCCTTTTGTGGGTCAGTCGTCGAGGCAGCCAGTGGCACCGTAGAAGAGGAGGGCAGAATGCAAGACGTCTGGACGAGATCGCCGGGAGTGGTGATCGCATTCCCGGATAGTACGGAGCGGCCGCCGCGTCCGCATCTGTCGGCGAACGAACCCAGGGGCGAGATTCTTCTCTTCACGGGTGTTCGCTACGAGAGACCGGCTCCCAATCCTGGCCCGTCCCGCCCCTTCGCATCCAGCGGCCGCGGCCGTCGGCGTTCCTGATTCATCGGTTGTTTCATTGCCCACGTGGCGCCGTTAGGCGTCGTTCAAAGGCTGGCTGCGTCGCGCACCATCAGCACGGCATCCGGTCCGTAGCTCGCGAGCTTTGCCCCCAGGCCTGACATCGCGACCGCGCGAAAGCCGGCCTTCTCCCAGAATGACTGCGACTTGTTGACGGCGACCAGCGACAGGCTGTCGAAGCGCGCCTCGCGCGCATGGACCGCCAAGTGTTCCATGATCTGCGCCGCATAGCCCTTGCCCCGCGCCTCGGGCAGCAGAGCGACGTCGTGGATGTAGTAGGTTGTGGCGGAGGACGGGATCCCGCCGAGGAGCCGGTTCAGGGGCGGCGGCTCCGCGAAGCGCCACGGATGGGTGAGCGCATAGCCGATGGCGCGTCCAGCCTCGACCAGCATGAAGCAGCCGTGCGGATAGAGACGCTGGCGCTCGGCCAGAACCCCGGGATCCTCCGGGTGGCTGAAATGGATTGCGTCCGCCAGAACCTGAACCTGGGCCAGGTCCTGCGGGGTCATCGGCCGCCAGGGCATGCGTCTCAGGCGTCCTGTTCGGCCGTGCAGGAGACCGCCTTTGCCATCTCTTCCGCCTGGGGCCGCAGGCTCGGGGAAGGCGCGACCACGCGCACGATGACGAAGCCCTGCACCTCGGGCGCGACGATCCGCACGTCGCGGGAGGGGTCGTTCTCGTCCTCGGCGGCCCGGGCCTCGTCGAGCTGGCGCGGCGTCATGGCAACGATCTCGAGCTCGCCGCGCACGGCGGCACGATCCGTCACGGCGAAGAACACGCCGCCCGTTTCCTTATGGAAGGAGAAGGAGAGGGGGAGCGAACCTGCACGGGTTGCGACCCGCATCGGTCCGTTTCGAAGGTCGAAGGCACAGGTCGCAACCGCAGTGGCGGGATCAGGCCTGGACAGCCACGTGTTCTGGCCGCCGGGGGCACTGATGATCTGGGCCTTGTCCGCGGTCAGGGTCGCCTGGACCTTCGAAAAGGCATCCTGATCGGCCAGATGGGGGCTGGCCAGGATGGCCGCGATATGGACGCCTACGGCGACCACGAGGCCGCAGAGGGTGGCGATGAAGAAACGACCGAAACCTCTCATGCGCCGCACCCCAGCCGCTGAATGACGGGCATGTCGCCCTGCTCGAGATTGGCTCCCGCAGCTCCCGGCGGGTCGTAGAGGCGCAGGACGACGGTGAAGGGGCTGCCTGCGGGGAGCTGGAGCCAGTTGCCCGGCTGAACCTCCCGCGACAGGGCAACGGAGAAACGGTCCTGCGCGTCGCGAAGCACCTCCGCCGAGGTGAAGCTGCTGCGTCCCAGGTCCGTGGCCGGCAGGCGCCCGGCTTGGTCGTAGACGGTCAGCGTCCAGACCCGCGCGATGGGTGCCACCGGGCCGACGCTATAGGAGCAGGCCGAGTCGAGCGGCCTGCCGTCATTGTCCGTGGCGGCCGTAAATCCCATCCCTTCGCCCGTGGCGAGGGGAACGTCGCTCCGGCGCGCGATGATGGCGCGCATGTAGGGATCGGCCTCGGGGGCGCCGAGCTTGGGCCAGGCCTGCCACGGACCGAGCCGGAGGCTGCCGAAGGGGGGATCGCGGTTGATGGCCCAATAGGCTGTTCCAAGGCCGAGTCCCAGCGCCAGGAGAAGCGTGTAGACGACCAGGATGGCTGTGGGGACTCGGCGGATGGACACGGACAGGGATGGCCTCGATGGGGCGCGCATCGAAGCGGCCGCAGGGGCGTTCGTCAAGAGAGCCTCACTCTGCATGATCAGGGCATGGCGACTTGGCGGGGGGCATTCACGGCCGCCGAGCTGCGCTGCGCTTCCGGAGCCTTGCCCGTCGTGACGGAGCGGTCGACCGACTGGAACAAGGTGCCGATTCCCCCGAGAACCTCATAGGACCTGCGCGACAGGGTACCGGCCAGGAAGGCCTGCGAGGTCGCCTGGGCCTGATCCGCCGCCGGACGGTTGGAGGAAGCAACGCGGTTGGCATTGGCCGGGCTTGCCCCGGGGATCGGGCGGATCTCCAGGTTCTGGTGGGCGACATTCATCACGTCGTGCCATGTCATGGCCGGGAGCGTGCCGCCGGTCATGTCGTTCATCGGGGTGGAATCGTCGTTGCCGTACCAGACGCTGGCCACGAGGTTGCCCGTATAGCCCACGAACCAGGCGTCCTTGTAGCCGTTGGTGGTGCCGGTCTTGCCAGCTACCGGGATGCCTTCGAGAATGGCCCGCTTGCCGGTGCCTTCCTCGACCACCTTGTTCAGCATGAAGTTCATGTCCTGCACCACGCGGGTGTCGAGCACCTGCTTAGGCTGGGCGTCCCGGTCACGGCTGAAGATGACCTCGCCGGAGGAGTTGCGCACCTCCCAGGCCGCATAAGGATCGGCGCGCTTGCCGCCATTGGCAAAGACCGCGTAGGCGGCCGCCATGTCGATGACGGTCACCTCGGCGGCGCCGATGGGCAGGGAGCTCGAATCCGTGAGCGGATGAGTGAGGCCCATGCGCTTGGCCGTATCGACGATCACGGCGCGGCCCGCCTTGGCGTTGCCCTTGCCGATCTCGAGCGACATGCGGACGGGAATCGAGTTGATCGAGCGTGCCAGGGCTGACGTCAGGGACATGGAGCCGGAGAAGGAGCGGTTGTAGTTCTGGGGACACCAGTTGCCCAGACAGATCGGCTGGTCGACCACGTTCGAGTTCGGTCGCAGCTTCGGATTGGTGGTCAAGGCCGCCGTATAGACGAACGGTTTGAAGGACGAGCCAGGCTGGCGAAGGCCGCCGGTGGCGCGGTTGAACTGGCTCTGGCCGTAATCGCGGCCGCCCACGATGGCCCGCACGGCGCCGTCCACATCCATGACCACGAGGGCGCCCTGGCCCACCTTGTACTGTCGTCCATGCTGACGCAGCATGTTCTCGAGGGTCTGCTCCGCATGGCGCTGCAGCGTCGTGTCCAAGGGGGTCTTCACGATCAGCACGCGCTCGTTGCCGAACTTCTTCTGCGAGGCCTGAAGCTTCACCTGCTCGAAGGCCCAGTCGAGATAGAAGTCCGGCGTCGTCTCGCGCTCCCGGTTGATCGGGGTGGCCGGATTGCGCCGGGCGATCTGGATCTGGCCCTCGGTGAGGAAGCCGGCCTCGACCATGTTGCGCAGCACCTCGTTTGCCCGCGCACGGGCAGCCGGCAGGTTGATGTGCGGGGCATACTTGGTCGGCGCCTTGAACAGGCCGGCCAGCATGGCGGACTCTGCCAGCGTGAGGTCTTTCGCCGGCTTGCCGAAGTAGTAATCCGCGGCCGCCACGGCGCCGTGGGCGCCGCCGCCCATGTAGGCGCGGTCGAGATAGAGCTTGAGGATCTCGTCCTTGGTGAGGTGGAACTCGAGCCAGATCGCCAGGAAGGCTTCCTTGATCTTGCGCTCAAGGGAGCGCTCGTTCGTCAGGAAGAGGTTTTTCGCCAGCTGCTGGGTGATGGAGGAGCCGCCCTGGACCACGCCGCCGCCCTGCGCATTGACGATGAGCGCGCGCAGGGTGCCGAAGGGGTCGATGCCCCAGTGATCGTAGAAGCGCCGGTCCTCGGTCGCCAGCGCCGCCTTGATCAGGTGATCCGGGAAATCCTCAAGCTTGTAGGAATCGTCGAGGTTCAGGCCGCGTCGCCCGACCTCCTGGCCATACCGGTCGAGGAAGGTGACGGCGAGGTCCTGGGTCTTGAGCCAGTCATCCTCCGTCTCCTGGAAGGCCGGGAGGGCGAGCGCCAGCATGACCACGGCGCCGCCGGCGCCCAGCGTTGTCGCCTCGCTCGTCAGGTCCAGGAGAACCCGGGGAGCCCCGCGAAACCGCAGGCCCTTCATCTTCTCCGAATACCATTCCCACGCGCTTGCGAGGCCGTTGCCGCCCTGGAACAGGGCAGAGTTGAGCCAGGCATCGAACGCGAGCGCGGCACGCTTGATTCGTGTCGTGAAGGGGATAGGAGGCTGCTGGCTCACGGCGGTCCTTCGGGGCGGGTCAGGTGGCCTGACCTCACGCATATTATGATCGTTCGGTATCCTAGCGGCAACGCTGAAGCGCGGCGAGGCTGATATATATAACTCCGAACCTTGTTTGTAGGTTCACGGAGATTTACCTCTTAGGAGCTAAAAGGCTGCGACACGTGCGGTTTAGCACTTTCCTTCAAACCGCCTCAAAGAGACGTCAAAGCGCCCACATGCCAAATGCCGCACCCGTCATCCGCTCCCAGCCGGAGGAGCAACCCTTCTGGCGCGTGAAGTCCCTCGAAGCCATGAGCCTCGACGAGTGGGAGAGCCTGTGCGACGGCTGCGGGCGCTGCTGCCTCGTCAAGCTCGAGGACGAGGACACGGCAGAGGTGATGTACACCAATGTGGGCTGCACCCTGCTGGACGATCAGACCTGCCGCTGCCGCGACTACCCGAACCGTCAGGCCAAGGTGGCCGATTGCGTGCGCCTGACCCCCCAGGCGGTCCACAGTCTTTCCTGGCTGCCCCGGACCTGCGCCTACCGTCTGCTGGCGGAGGGCAGCGACCTTCCCTGGTGGCACCCGCTCGTCTCCGGCGATCCGGAGACGGTTCATGCGGCCGGCGTCTCCGTTCGCGACCGGGTGGCAGGCCCCGAGGAGAACTTCAGCATCGCCGAACTCCTGGAGCGCATCACCGATTGGCCCATGGAGCACCCTGAAGACTGAGCGCCGGAAGGCCCTGGCAGGCTGTCCTTCGTCAGAACGACCCGCCGGTCCTGAATCCACCTCCGCCGAAGGATCCGCCTGTCCCGAAGCCGCCTGGCTGGGGGAAGGGGATGCCTCCGCCGAAGCCGGAATCCCAGGGGCTTGGGCCATGATGGAAGCCGCCGCGCAGGACCTGTCCCAGGATGGCTCCGCCGATCGCCCCGGTGAGGACGCCGCCGAGCACGTTGCTCAAGGCCGCCTCGTTGCCGAAGCTGCCATAGGGGGTGTCGTAGCCCTGGCTGCGCAACTCCTCCCATTCCTGTTCGATGGTCGACCGCCGCTGGGCCGTCTCCTTGAGCTGGCGGTGAGCGTCAAGGGCCTGGCGCAGCGCCCGGTTCATCATCACATCGGTGGCCTGGATGCGGCGCACGATCGCCTCGTCCTCGGGGGTCGGGGTGCGTAGGGCTTCCTCGTAAAGCTGGTTGAGGTCCTCGCGCTCATCCGCGGCGGCGAGCAGGGCGACGGCCTCCCGGTAGGGCGCATCCCCCTCCAGCACCGAGGCATCGTGGGTGCGGTCCAGATCGGCGAGCGCTGCCCGGGCTTCGGCGAGCCCTCTCTCGGCCTCATCCACCGCCTCCTTGTTCTGAGCGGCCTTTTCCTCCAGCGGCGGGATCCCGGCAGCGACGAGCGCCTGGCGTTCGAGGCCGGTCAGCCGGCTCCGGACGGCCCTCAGATCATCGATGATGCGGCGGGCGTGCTCCCGCAGCCTTTCCGGGATCTCGTTGAGCAGGGCGTAGTTGGCCCGCGCCTTGTCGTAGCCGACGACGCGCGCCACCAGCCGGTCCATATACCGGGTGAAGGGGCCGGCCCGGTAGGAGGCCGTGCCGAATTTGCGCTTCCACAGGTACATGAACAGCGGGTCGGCCTCATAAGGCCGACGCTTCTCGTCCCGGTCGGTTTCGGCCTGCACGGCCTTCTTCTCGGCCTGCTGAGCCTGTCCGGTGATCTCGGCCACCTTGGCACGGGCTGCGATCCATTCAGAATCGGCGCTGATCTTCGCCTCAACATCCTGGCGGAGGATTTCGACCTGGCTTAATGCCTGCTCCAGGGCATCCACGGCCGCCTGCCTCCGGGCCTCGGCCTGTCTCACCCGCGCCTCAGCCTGATGACGTCGGTCGGTCAGCTGTCGCAAGGCCTCCTGGCGGCTGTTGAGCACGCTCAGCGCCTGCCGTTCGGCCGCATCCAGCTGGCCGACGACCTGGTTCTGCCTGATCGCATCGAGCTTCAGCCGCGCCAGCTCGCGGAACGCTTCCGTGCGCTGGATCCGGAGGCGGCCGACCTCCTCGGTGGCCCGGGTATAGGCGAGCTCGCACTTGGCCTCCTGCTGGCGGGCCTTCTCGATGGTCTGCTCGATCTGCGCGAGTGCCTGACGTCCCGAAATCATCGCCCTACCATTGTGTGATCGCACCATTGAGAACCGGGATCTGATAATCCACGTCGAGCTGGCCCCGGCGCTTCTCGCCGAGGCGGTTGCGCTGCACGATTCCGTCGTCGTTCTTGTCCCGCTGCACCTGCATGGCCGTGGTCTCGCTCACGCGCACGCCCCACTTCGACGCCGTCACGGTCCGGCCGTCCTCTTCGTTCGTAACCGGCAGGCTCAGGACCCGGCCGTCGGGGGCGACCGCCTCCACGATCAGGTAATAGTTCCGGCCGGCCGGGTTGCGCTCCGGCACGCGCCAGACACCGGTGGGCTCCCCAGGGCGGGAGACGATCCGCAGAACATATTCGCGCCGCAGCTCCGCGCGCAGGACCTCCAGATCGCTGATGGCCTGCCGCGCTCCGGCGGCATCACCGCGCGCGATGGCGGTCTTGCCCTCCGCCAGAAGCCGGTCGGCCCTTTCACGGGCGACCGGCACCTGCGCCTCCCGCAGCACGTCCTCGTGACCCTGCTCCAGGGCGGTCGGCAATCGTGTGGCCAGCTCGATCCGGTTCCGCTCGGTCTGAGCCTGCTCCTGCGCCACCCGCTGGCGAGCCGGTTCGACCACGCCGAAGTGGTAGGCGCCCCAGCCGAAGGCCAGCAGGGCCAGCAGGGTGAGCAGGCGCCGCCCAATCCTGCCGCGGTTCACCCAGGCCCGCGCCACGGTCCGGGCGAAGCTCGGGCCCGGCGGAGTATAGATGAAGCGCTGCTCCTTGAGCGCCTGCACACCCTCCTGCAGGATCCGGTCGGGAACCTCAATACCCTGACCGTGGTAGATCTCGCGAAGCCGATGCAGCAGCTGTGCGTCGCGGTCATGCTCGCTCAGCTCGCGGCTGACGAGAATCTCCTGGTGGCGGAGCGTGTCCACCACGTCCATTGCGAGCATCACCTCGTCGAGGTCCCGGGGCGGCTGGCCGGGAGGGCTCGCGGGCGGTGTGGCGACCATCTCAGCCATTGGGCGGCAGCGCCTGTCCTTCCGCCACGAGGCGCGCGATGCGCCGCTTGCCGTCCTCGACCGCGTCGCGGATCTCGGCCGAGTTCTGCGTCGAGAGCCGGCGCATTTCGCCGATGATCTCCTGGGAGCGCTCCTGGAACGTGATCACCGAATCCACGAGCTTCTTCACCGCATCGGCGCGAATGGTGGGGCCATAGCCCGCCCTCACGGCGGCCTCGCCCACCTGATCGCCGATCTCGGCCAGCACCTCCAGGCTGCGGGACACGCCTTCCTTCATCTCGTTCAGGGTCTGGGTCGCCTCGTTCAGGCCGAACATGCCGGTGAACGACGCCTTCAAGGCGGTGAACACCGAGTCGTTGGTGGAGAAGAACGACACGGCCTGGGCATAGACGCGCTCCTTGGCGTTCGTCATCTGCATCAGGCGCGCCATGATCACTTCGGAGGTATTGTAGCCGATCGTCAGGTTGTCGGAGAGGTCCTTGGCGATCTGGTAGCGCTTCTCCTCGTCCTGAGTGCGGCGGAGCTGTTCGTCTCGCGTGAGCTCGAGCCGCGCGCGCTCGGCCACCTCCGTGCCCTGGAAATTCGCTACCGTATCGGAGGCGCGCTGCAGCTCCGCCCTGGCGGCTTCGAGCTTCCGCTCGGCGGTTTGCAGCACCTCGAGGGCCATGACCTCGGCATGCTTGAGAGCGCCGCGGAAGTCGCGATAGGCGTCGAGGATGATCTGCTCGCGCTGAATCTGGTCCTTGGTCGACCGGGTCACGTCGAGATAGACCTCTTTGATCTTGTCGAAGCGGTCCGCGACATCGCCCCGGGAGATCTTCATCCAAACGTTGTTGATGCGTTCGAACAGATCGATCTTCTGATCGTCCAGCTGGTCGACCATCTTCTTCGTGTCGTCACGGATCGAGTTGAAGGATTCCGTGATCTCGCGGTAGCGCTCGCCGATCTCCATGGCCTGTGTCTGCTCGCGCACCACTTCGTTGAACACGCTGGTCTGCCCCAGGGTGCGCGCAATGATCACGATGCGGTCCTGATCGAGGTCCGAGATCTTCTCCAGAAGGCCGTTGATGGGGGCGTCCATGGCCTGAGGCGGGATGATCCCGAGCTCCCGCAGGGCTGATGTCGCCTTATCGAGATACTGCAGGGGCGTTTTAACGACGATATCGGACATGGGATCTCCTCCGGACCAGATCGCGGCCTCTCAGCCGTTCTCTGGAAATTGCCGGCGCAACGCATCGACGGGCGCCAGCGAAAGCACAGCGGTCTAATGTGCAATCGGATCGAGGGTTCCCGGAAGCGCCCGACGCACAGCCTAGCAGTTGCTTGCGATGAAACGCTCATCGCGGCGTTACGAACCGACTTCCTGCGACCTGTTGCTTTCATCCTCACCCGGAACATCCGTGTGCTCGCCGAGGGTCTCCCGGACGTAGAGCTTCTTCACCAGGACGTAGGTCACCACGGCGAGGGGAAAGCCGAAGATCAAGCCAAGCGTGCCGAACAGGACGCTGCCGATCAGGATTGCGAAGAGCGCCAGGGCCGGCGGGATGCTGATCATGCTTCTGGCCACCAGGGGGAAGATCACGTTGCCCTCGATCTGCTGGATTACCAGCATTGCGAGAACGGTCCAGAGAGCAGCCTCTCCGCTGACGCTGAAGGCGATCAGCACGGCCGGAAGCGCGCCGAGAATGGGGCCGAGGAAAGGGATGAAATCCGCCAGGCCTGCGATGAGCCCTAGGGCGATGGCGGAGGGCAAGCCGATGAGCCAATAGGCGATGGTCGACAGAACCGCCACGCATGCCATGGCGATCAGCTGAGACGTCAGCCAAAGGCGCAAGGCCTGCCCGGACGCGTGCAGTGAGTCCTCGACCCGTTCATGATGACGGATCGGGAACAGCTTGACGAAACCTTGCCGATAGAGGCGTGGAGCCGCCGCGATATAGATACCGGCAATCACCACGAGGATGAAGTCCGCCAATCCATCGAGAATGGCGCCGCCAACACCGGCAATGCGTGCTGCCATGCTCCCGTTCGGCGCGTTGTTCATCATCTCGGAAAGGTCGTCGCTGACGGCGCCGAGGCCGAGATTCTTGGAAAAGTTGTCCACCGCAAAGGGCAGTCGCTCCACCACGTTGGAGAACTGCGCCCGGACCTGCGTTCCGAACAAGGCCATCATGGCCAGGAGCGCTACGAAGATGAGAAGGGTCGCAACCGTGAGGCTCCATCGACTGGGCACCCGCAGGTAGCGTTCCAGTGCCTCGGCGGCGGAGTGCAGGAGGAGAGCGACCAGGATAGCCCCGAAGGCCAGCAGAAGAACGTCCGACAGCTTCCAGAGGAGGAGAGCGAACAGCCCAAGGCCGAGTGCGATGAGGAACTTACGGATGAATTCCGCATCTCTCATAATCCCCAGTCGGGAACGGTCCTGGTCATCCATCGTTTACGCCCTCTCCACTTGCGCATTGACAATGGAAACGGCGAAGCTCGGTTCCGAATTATGAGCCGAGCGTATTCATGAAGCGATTAGGGATTAGCGCTTCATAACTTGACTGTATAAGGCGAAATACATTCCCAACATTGTGGAACGTTATGAGAAATTCATGGTTGTTCTGGCATGGAGGGAAGTCAAATGACATCGAATGTCATCTGTTTTATTCTCGGTACAGTCTTTCCGCTTGCTACAGTGGGCTGGCTTTTCGTTCATTGATCGGAAAGTCGCTCATTCCGTCCAGTTGAAGTATTCTGTGCACCTAAACCTGATCGATGCCCATTCAAAACCCGCCTGATAGCTTCAGGCGGGTTTTGCATAGTTTGACTGTTGATTTTGGCTAGCGAATAACGTCCGTGCAGGACTGATTGCCTCGAATGTCTACGCTGCAGGTTCGCTGGCGGATGGATCCGGTGGTTACAGGATCTGACACGACAACAACGCCCGGCGCTGACTGGGCCTTGGCGTTCTGCTCGGCCACGCCGCCTGCGATGCCTCCGACGCCCGCGCCGATCACGGCACCCACGGGTCCGCCCACGACCGCACCGGCGACTGCGCCGGTTGCAACGCCCGCTGCCGTGCCCTCTTGGGCAAAGGCAAGATGGGGCATGATGATGAGAGCGGATGCAGACAATCCGATAGCAAGTTTACGCATAACTCGTTCCTTCATCAGATGTATTCTGATGAATAACGTTGAGGTTATCCTCAAGGTTCCCCTTTGGGCAGGATAGTCTTCGGTCTCTACTTCGAAGCGGCGGCAGCGCGCTTGATCAATTCTTCCCGGAGTGTGCCGGGCAGGTCGATGCCCGTCAGGCGCCAGGTGGTGCCGCTCAGGCGGAAGGTGACCTTGAACTGCTGGTCCCGGGGCTCGTCCGGGGTGAGCGGGATCGTGATGGCCCGAAACCCCTGCGCTTCGGACATGATGAAGATCCGCCAGGCCTGTTGGAACGAACCGGGATCGAGCCCGATCGCCTGCACGCCCGCGCCCTCCCGCTGGATCCGCTCCAGCTGCCCGTCTTCCAGAAGATCGATCAGGGCCTGAGGCGTGACGAGTTCCTCCAGAAACGGGTTTCCGGCGGTCGCTCCAGCCTGAGCGGCCAGTTGCCGGTCGCGTTCGCTAAGGTCCTGGGTCTTCAGGTATTCCCCAAGGATCTGACGGGCGAGGGAGACGCGCAAAGCGTTGAAATTGACGCGCTCAGTGATGCGGGCGACGTCCTTGGCCTGGACGGCCTTGGAAAGGTCGTAGAGCGCAACGAAGGGCGAGACCAAGAAGATGGCATACGCCAGGAGCAGAAGGAAGCTGATACGAAAGGTCCAGCGCATCGGGTCCAACGTCAAAGGGTGCGGGGGCCGTCAGCATGGGGGTGAGGCGACCGGTGAACAGCCTCAGGTATGCATTCCTCGGACAATAAAAAAGGGCGATCCTGCGATCGCCCTCTCTCAGGATTGGCTGGTCTGAAGATCAGCCGCGGGCGCGGGCCCGGATCATGAAGGTGTCGAAGGCATACTCGGCCACTTGGAACCAGAGATATTCCTCGTTGCGGAAGCTGCGGACGCTCTCATAGATCTTCTTGAAGTCGGCGTTCTTGCCCGAGACCTCGTCATAGACCTCGTTGGCGGCCTTGTAGGCTGCTTCGAGAATCTCCTGCGAGAACGGACGCAGCTGGGTGCCGGCGCCGAGCAGACGGCGCAGGGCCGCCGGATTGCGGGCGTCGTACTTGGCCAGCATGTCGTTGTTGGCGTAGCTCGAAGCCGTGGTCAGGATGGCCTGATACGCCTTCGGCAATTCGCGCCACTTTGCCTGGTTCACGAACAGGTGGATCGACGGGCCGCCTTCCCAGAAGCCAGGATAGTAGTAGTACGGCGCGACCTTCGAGAAGCCGAGCTTCTCGTCGTCGTAGGGGCCGACCCACTCGGCGGCGTCGATGGTGCCGCGCTCGAGCGACGGATAGATGTCGCCGCCGGGGATCTGCTGCGGCACCACGCCGAGCTTCGCCATCACCTGGCCGGCAAGGCCTGCGATGCGCATCTTCAAGCCCTGCAGGTCCTGAACGGTCTTGATCTCCTTGCGGAACCAGCCGCCCATCTGCACGCCGGTGTTACCCGCAGGCATGCCGTACAGGTTGTGCTTGGCGTAGAACTCGTTCAGCAGGTCGTTGCCGCCGCCATGGTAGAGCCAGGCGTTCTGCTGGCGGCCGTTGAGGCCGAAGGGCAGGGCGGTGCCGATGGCGAAGGTCGGGTCCTTGCCGAAGTAGTAGTAGGAGCAGGTGTGGCCCAGCTCGACGGTGCCGCCGCCGACAGCGTCGGCGATCTGGGGCGTGCCGACGATTTCACCGGCCGCGAAAGGCTGGATCTGGAACTTGCCGTCCGTGGCTTCCGACACGTATTTGGCGATGGTCTCGGCCGCACCGTAGATGGTGTCGAGCGACTTGGGGAAGCCGGACTGCAGGCGCCACTTCACTTCCGGCGCCGACTGGGCGATCGCCGGAGCGGCGACCGCGGTCGAGGCGGCGCCGACCGTCGCGGCCTGCAAAAACTGACGACGTTTCATAAAACAAACTCCTCCCTCTGGGATCGTGACTTCGTCACTTGCGCCCTATTGACACTAAATCCGGTTCCCTCCGCAAGAACAGTCAAGCCGATATCGACTAATGATCTACGCGTCGCTTGAGAACGGGTTCGCTCTGCCTAGGAAAGAGGCACGTCGATCGTGCAGACCACCCCTTCCGGCCGGTAGATCAGGCTGACCTCCCCATTGAGCTCCCGCGCCAGGCCGTCCTGGATCAGCCGCGATCCGAAGCCCTTCCTGGACGGCGGGGAGACCGACGGTCCGCCATGCTCTTCCCAGCGCATGGCCAGGCGCAGCCCGGACGGGGTCTCGAGGGTCGCCCAGGACACCCGGACCCGGCCTTCGGGAGCGCCCAGGGCGCCGTACTTGACCGCATTGGTGCACAGCTCGTGCATCGCCATCGAGAGGCTCAGGGCCATGGAGGGGGTGACCCGGAGATCCGGCCCCTCGAGCCGGATCCGGCCGTCATCCTCCGACAGATCCCGATAGGGAGCAAAGGCCTGGGCGACGATCTCGATGAGGCCCGCGCCTTCCCAGTTCTCCCGGGTGAGGATGTCGTGGCCGCGGGCCAGGGCGAAGAGGCGGGCCTCGAAAGCGCCGTACAGGGCAGGCAGATCCTGCGCGCCGCCGGTCCTCAGCACCCGGAAGCTCTGGGACGCCAGGGACTGGACGGTGGCCAGCGTGTTCTTCACCCGGTGGTTCAGTTCGTTGATCAGGAGCCGCAGGTGCTCCTCCGACCGCTTGTGATCGGTGATGTCGATCTGGATGCCGTCCCAGAGGATGCCGCCGTTCTCCAGCCGCCGCGGCGTCGCGATGATGCGGTGCCAGCGGGTCTCGCCGGTCTTCGCATGCCGGATCTCGAACTCCTCTTCGCATTCCGTGATGTCGCGAAGGCTCTCCAGCCGCCGCGCGAGCATCCGCTCCCGGTGCTGCGGCAGCACGAGGCTGTAGAGCAGATCCGGGTTGGACTGCGCTTCCTCCGCGGGCACGCCGGTGAGCCGCTCGCAGGTCTTGGAGACGTAGAGCACCCTGCGCTCGTGGTATTCCGGGGAATGGGTGGTCTGATAGAACATGCAGGCGGGCGCGTTGTTGGCCAGCGCGCTCAGGCGCGCCTCGCTGGTGCGCAGCTCCTCCTCGGCGCGCCGGCGCTCCGTCCAGTCGCGGAAGCTGACGCCGATGCCGCCGCTATAGGGAAAGACGTGGAATTCCAGATGGCGGCCGGGGCGTCCGACCGCCTCCCCCTCGAAGGATAGGGAGTTGCCGGAGAGGAACACCTCCTCGTACCGACGGCGAAGGTCCGTGCCCTCGGATTCGGGAAACACGTCCCAGATCATCTTGTGGAGCATCGCCTGGCGGGGAAGGCCGAAATAGGTTTCCGCAGCCCGGTTGATGTAGCTGAAGCGCCAATGCGCATCGAGGGAGTAGAAGGCGTCTCCGATGCCCTCCAGCAGCACCGCAAGCTGGGCATTGACCTTCGCCTCGACCGTGCGGGCGAGGGCCTGCTGCAGGGCGTCGTTCAACGCTCCCCGCGGAGAGGCGGAGATCGAGGCCACAAGATCGCTTGTGAGTTGTTCCAGATCGAAGGACGCGGCCAGGGCCGGGTTGGGCATGCTCATGATCTGCAACATAATCACGGTTTTACATCGCGAGCAATGTACCGACCGTATCGTATTGTTAAGTTTCAGACACGCGCGTGCGGAGCCGCACGCCGGAACTGCCGCGGCCGCTTCAAACCGATCAGGACTCGGTCTGAACCGATTTCTCGTCGAAGGAGGAGTTCTTCGGAATGCTGAAGGCTTCAGCAGCGCAGATCAGGGTGAACAGGGCGACGACGCCGACGATCTCGGCGAAGCTGACAAGCGTGGAAGACAGATCACCCGCATGGGCAAATGCACCTGACACGAGCGCGACAACGACAGCCCAAAACATCATGGGCCCTCTCCCCGGCTTAGCTTATTGTGGCGACAGAACGCTTAATTAGGCCAAAAGTTCCTAAAGCCAAGCTAAAAAATTCCCTGGCTGTCGGTTTCCGCCAAATTGCGTTGCCTTACCATGGATACACTCGACGACGGTTTTGTGAAGGTTCGTCCATGCGCTCCCCGATCGACCACGTCGTGCCGGATCTGCAGGGGCCGGACAGCGCTCTGCTGGAGGATGCCCGACGGTCTTCCGGGCAGGGGAAGGCTGCCCATAGGGGCCTGCTGGAGCGCATCCCGGCCCTTCACGCCATCGAGCAGGGTGCGCCCGCTGCCCCCGTCCCATGGACCGGCTCCCTCAGGATCGCGGCGTTCAATGCGCAACGCCTGAAGAACAGACCGGCGGTCCGGCGGCTGATGGAGCAGGCGGGGGCGCAGGTCACGCTGTTGAGCGAGGTCGATCTCGGCATGGCGCGGTCCGGCAACGCGCACAACATCCGTGATCTGATCGCCGGAACGGGGGAGGGGTATCTCTACGGGGTCGAGTTCGTGGAGCTCGATCTCGGCAGCGCCGACGAGATTGAGCGCTCCGCAGATCAAAGCAACAGCCATGGCCTGCACGGCAATGCCGTCGTGACGGGCCTTGCCCTGGAGCGGCCGCACCTGATCCCCCGCGAGGAGAACGGCCTGTGGTTCCCCGGCATCAACGGCGCGCAGCGCCGGATCGGCGGACGGATGGCGCTTGCCGCCCGTGTGGCGCAGGCGCCCCGGCCGCTCTGGCTCGTGAGCACCCACCTGGAGAGCAAGACCGATCCTGCCGACCGCCGGCGGCAGATCAGAGCTCTGCTGCGCGCCCTGGACGAAATCGCCCCGGGAGAAGCCTGCGTCATCGGCGGCGACTTCAACACCAAGGCCCTGCCGCGCGGCGAGAGCGGGCGGCATCTCCTGCTGGATGCGCCCGAGCGGTTCGAGCCGCTCTTCGCCGACCTGCGCGAGGCCGGGTTCGGCTGGCACCACGCGAACCTGGCCGTGCCGACCCAGACACCGGGCCCCACGAACAAGCACCAAGCCCCTTTCGGCAAGCTCGACTGGCTCGTGGCGCGCGGCCTTGAGGCCCGCCATCCGCAGGTGATCCCGGCGATGGACAAGGAGGGCAGGGCGGTGTCGGACCACGAGATGATCGCTGTGGATCTCAGTTTCTGAATTTCAGCCAGAAGTAGTAAATCTTTGGAGCTTCGCAGGGCAAATTGACGCCCGGGTAAAACTTGGGGAAAGTCGCTTATAACCTCTGGTTGAATAAGCCAAGCTGTGATCTCCTCAGTGAGGCTGCTCGGAGCACTCTGTCGGTCCCGCGAGGAAACGGGCCGTCAAAAGGCAGCCAAAGGGGGAGGCAATGAAGATCACTTGCGTTCCTGTCGCCATGGCCGTTTTCCTGGCGCCCTATCTCGGATCGTGCGCCATCCATCCCGTTCCGCAGGATGTGGCCGTTCCCACTCTGGAAATCGTGAAGCGGATCCGCTGCGAGACCCGCAAGGCCGTGTTCGACTCGGCGGTGGGCTGGCTTGTGCACGACAAGGACGTCGATCCGGATTCAAGACGCATCGGCGCCACGTTCTACAACACCGGCCGGCCCATCAGGGAGTTCCACCCGAAGCTGTTCAAGGGATCGGTCTCCACGGTGCTCGATCTCTTCTGGAAGACCGGGGTGGCCTACAACTATTCCTTCGAGATGACGGAGACGAACAACGTCAACACGGAGCTCAACTTCCTCAAGCCCCTCACGAACTCCAGAAGCCTCGGGCTCAAGGCCGGGATCGACCGGGAGCGGCAGAACATCAGATCCTTCACCGTCACGGACACCTTCAGCACGTTGATCGCGGAAGTGCCCGACAGCTACTGCGATGAGAAGATCGTCTCGGCGAACTATGCCTATCCGATCGCCGGGCGGATCGGCATGAATGAAGTGGTCCAGACATTCGTGAACCTGACCCTGCACGGAGGTCTCGGACCCAAGGCCGGGGAGGCCGCCGGACCGCCGACCATGGTGGATGAACTCGGGTTCACCACCACGATCTTCGGATCGGCGACGCCCAAGGTCGTTTTTTCTCCGGTTGGTGAGAACCTCAGTCTTGCGGACGTGTCCTTCAACGCGGAACTCAAGCGCAAGGATTTCCACAAGGTCACCGTCGGCCTGGCGCTGCCGACGGCTGTGCAGGCGCAGGTCGGGCCGATCCGGAGCGCCCTTTATTCGAACACCTTCTTCAGCCGCCTTCTCACCGCTTCCGGTGGACCCACGCAGCAGGCTGCAGCCGAGGCGGTGAACCAGGTTCTCACGCTGCGCGCCCTGGACAGCAGAAGGACCGTCGTCATCAGCGAATAGCCACGAGGGAGAAGTGTCATGACTCAGAAAAGGACCTCCGAAGACGCCCCGAAGCCGGTCTATCCGAAGGGACCGTCGAAGATCCCGCTGGATTCCATCTTCCGGTTCCTGGGGCTGCTTCGAAGGCACGGCCAGATTGCGCAGTTCAGGAAGGAGGCCGAGGAGGCCGGAGCCTTCGTCGAGGCCGATCCGGCGACCGTGAAATTCATCAAGGATTTCGTGGCCGCCCGCCCGGACATGTACAGCGACCCGCTCGGCGCCAAGGTGATCAGACCGACAGCCGCCAAGACGGCGTCTGCCGATCAGGGCCAGCACACGTGCACCTTCAGCTGAAGGAGCCGATGCTGGGCACCGGCCCTTGGCAATGCTCCGTGCGGTGCTGAGGCCGGTCGTCTTCTACACCACGAAAATGTCCGTGCTCTTCAAGGCGAGGTTCTTCGACAGTTGAGCGAACTCCACCGCTGCACCCCGGCCGGAGCCGTCCGCATCATAGGAGAGCACGCCCGTCTTCTTGTTGTAGACCAGGTA
>NZ_JBWBEW010000019.1:0-94637 GCF_056148915.1 Microvirga sp. jy35
CGGTAATAGAACCCCATCTTGTCCTGGCGCCCGAACCAGGCCTGGCTGCGCAGCTGGCGCTTCTTGTCTTCGCTCATCGTGCTCGCCTTTGACACGCTATCGCACCCGACCGGTCAGGGTGTGACCCCACGACTTTGGTTGTATAGGCGCTCTCATTAATTCATATAATACTACTAATGGGCAGCTGTTAAGGCTGCTAAAGTCGAAGAGCAACGACAAATTTAGGGAGAGAACGCATGGAGGCCCGTCATCTTCTGACGACAATCGGCATGGCTGCACTGATGCTGTCCTCAGGTGCCGCTTACGCCCAGTCCAAACTGACCATCGGGTTCTCGCAGGTCGGATCGGAGTCCGGTTGGCGGGCTGCCGAGACCAAGGTCTCGAAGATCGAGGCCGAGAAGCGGGGTGTGGACCTGAAAATCTCCGATGCGCAGCAGAAGCAGGAAAACCAGATCCGCGCCGTCAGGTCCTTCATTGCGCAAGGCGTCGACGGGATCTTCATTGCGCCGGTCGTGTCGACAGGATGGGATTCGGTTCTCAAAGAGGCCAAGGATGCCAAGATCCCTGTCGTCCTCCTCGATCGTTCCATCGAAACCAAGGATGATTCGCTTTACCTGACGGCCGTGACCTCCGACACGGTGTTTGAAGGCAAGGTGGCCGGTGAGTGGCTGGCCAAGGAAACGGGCGGCAAGTGCAATGTGGTGGAACTGCAGGGCACGGTCGGATCGAGCCCGGCCATCAACCGCAAAAAGGGATTCGATCAGGTCGTTGCCGCCAATCCCGGCATGAAGATCATCCGCACCCAATCCGGCGACTTCACCCGCACCAAGGGCAAGGAAGTCATGGAAAGCTTCATCAAGGCCGAGGGCGGAGGCAAGAACATCTGCGCCGTCTACGCGCATAACGACGACATGGCGATCGGTGCCATCCAGGCCATCAAGGAAGCGGGCCTGAAGCCAGGCAAAGACATCAAGATCGTCTCCATCGATGCGGTTCCGGATATCTTCAAGGCCATGGCCGACGGTGAGGCCAACGTGACCGTAGAACTGACCCCGAACATGGCAGGTCCGGCTCTCGACGCCCTGATGGCGTTCAAGAAGGACGGCAAGCAGCCGCCGAAGTGGATCCAGACGGAGTCCAAGGTCTATACGCCTGAGACGGCAAAGGCCGAGTACGACAAGCGCAAGGATCTCTACTAAGATCCTGAGGCTACGCCGGCAGCAGGCAGGTTCTGCCTGCTGCCGGCTTGAATCCGCCGGGCTTCGGCGGTTTTGCGCATGGTCGGGCGAGGACGTGATGCAGCCATCGAGAGAGCAGCCGCAGCTTCTTGAGATCAGAGGGCTGGCGAAAGGGTTTCCGGGCGTACAGGCCCTCGATCAGGTGGACTTCACCCTCGAGGCCGGAGAGATCCACGGCCTGCTCGGAGAGAACGGCGCCGGCAAGTCGACCTTGATCAAGGTGCTGACGGGAGTGCTGCGGCGTGATGCCGGCACCATCCGCCTCGAGGGACAGGAAATCACGGCGCGAGACACTGCCGACGCGCTCTCCTTAGGGATCGGCACGGTGTACCAGGAGGTCAACCTCCTGCCGAACCTCTCCGTGGCCGAGAACCTTTTCATTGGACGCCAGCCGCATCGCTTCGGTCTGGTGCGCACCGGCGAGATGCGCCGTCGTGCTTCCGAATTGCTCGCAGGCTACGGCCTCGGTATCGATGTCGCCAACCCCTTGAGCAGTTACTCCGTCGCCGTTCAGCAGATCGTTGCGATCGCGCGCGCCGTCGATCTCTCGGCCAAGGTGCTGATCCTGGACGAGCCGACGGCGAGTCTCGATGCTCAGGAGGTCGAGACGCTCTTCAGCATTTTGAAGCGCCTGAAGAGCCGCGGCATCGGAATCGTGTTCGTCACCCACTTCCTCGATCAGGTCTATGCCGTCTGCGACCGCATCACGGTCCTGCGCAACGGACGCCTTGTGGGCTCCCGCCCGATAGCCGAACTGCCCCGGATCGAACTCGTGTCCATGATGCTCGGACGTGAACTCGCCGCAGAGGCTCTCCACCGCAACCAGCGGCCTGCCGTGGCGGGAGAGCCGCTCGTCGCTTTCAGGAACTACGGCAAGAGCCGCATGCTGGAGCCGTTCGATCTGGCTCTGCGCCCCGGTGAGGTGGTGGGTCTGGCCGGGCTTCTCGGCTCCGGGCGGACGGAGACCGCCAAGCTGGTATTCGGCATCGAGCGGGCGGACAGCGGACAGGCATTCGTCGACGGCAGGACCGTCCGTCTTGCGTCCCCGCGCGATGCGGCACGATTGCGCTTCGGCTTCACGCCGGAGGATCGGAAGACGGAAGGGATCGTCGCCGAGCTGTCGATCCGCGAGAACATCATTCTGGCCCTGCAGGCGCAGCGCGGCTGGCTGCACAAGATCCCGAGGGCCAAGCAGGATGAGATCGCAAGCCGTTTCATCAAGCTTCTCGACATCCGAACGCCGGATGCGGAGAAACCCATCGGCCTTCTCTCCGGCGGCAACCAGCAGAAGGCGCTGCTGGCCCGCTGGCTTGCCACCGAGCCCCGCTTCCTGATCCTCGACGAGCCGACCCGCGGCATCGACGTGGGAGCCCATGCCGAGATCATCCGCCTGATCGAGCGGCTGTGCGAGGATGGGCTTGCGCTCCTTGTGATTTCCTCGGAGCTCGAAGAGATCGCCTCCTACAGCGACCGGGTGATCGTGCTGCGCGATCGCAGACACGTGCGCGAGCTTTCCGGAGACGAGGTCAGCGCCGACACCATCATGACAACCATCGCGAGCCATTGAATGAGCGGCATGATCCAGGCCATTGCTCCACGCACCTTACCCAAGGGACTGCCACAGGTCGCGGCGCTCCTGATCGTCTTTCTCGTCAACTGGCTCGTGTTCCGCGACTTCTTCGCCCTGCGCCTGCAGGACGGCCGCCTGTTCGGCAGCGTCATCGACGTGCTGAACAGGGGTGCGCCCGTCGCCATCCTCGCCTTGGGCATGACGCTCATCATCGCCACCCGGGGGATCGATCTCTCGGTCGGCGCCGTCATGGCGATTGCAGGCGCGGTTGCTGCGACCCTGACATCGCAGGGCTATCCGCTTCCCGTCGCCCTTGCGGCGGCTGCCGGTGTCGGGCTTCTCTGCGGCTTGTGGAACGGCATCCTCGTCGCCGTGCTTGAAATCCAGCCATTCGTGGCGACCCTGATCCTGATGGTGGCTGGACGCGGCTTTGCGCAGCTCATCACGGAGGGCCAGATCATCACCTTCGTGAGCGAGGGCTTTGCCGTGATCGGCGGAGGATCCTTCCTGATGCTGCCGATGCCGGTGGTCATCGCCCTTGTGATGCTCCTCATCACCCATCTCGTGGTCCGCTACACGGCGCTCGGGCTCTTCATCGAGGCCATCGGGGCCAACATTCGCTCCAGTGCCTATGCGGGGATCGGCACCAAGGTTGTCACCATTGCGGTCTACATGTGGTGCAGCCTCTGTGCGGCCATCGCAGGTCTGATCGTCACGGCCGATATCCGCGGGGCGGACGCCAACAACGCGGGTCTATGGCTCGAGCTCGACGCCATTCTCGCCGTGGTGATCGGCGGCACGTCCCTCTTCGGCGGGCGCTTCAGCCTCGGCCTTGCGGTCGTCGGGGCGCTCATCATCCAGGCCATGAACACCGGGATCCTGCTGAGCGGCTACCCTCCCGAATACAACCTCATCGTGAAGGCCATCGTCGTGCTCGCCGTGCTCCTGGCCCAGTCCCCCGTCCTGACGGCTGTTCGCGCGATCTGGAGGAACAAGGCATGATCCGGCGGCACCTTCCAGTCCTCATCACGCTGGCCGTCTTCATCGTCGGCTACCTGATCTGCCTTGCTCAGTTCCCGAGCTTCGCCTCCACGCGCGTGATCGGCAATCTCCTGACGGACAATGCCTTTCTCGGCATCGTGGCGGTCGGCATGACCTTCGTGATCCTATCGGGCGGCATCGATCTCTCGGTCGGCTCGGTGATCGCCTTCACGGGGGTGTTCCTGGCCGTCGCCATCGAGCGGTACGGCCTCGATCCATACCTGGCCTTCATCCTCATCCTCGGCTTGGCTGCCCTGTTCGGAGCCGGCATGGGCTTCCTGATCCACGCCTTCCAGATCCCCGCCTTCATCGTCACGCTCGCGGGCATGTTCCTGGCGCGGGGGCTCTGCTTCGTGCTCACCACGGACTCGATCCCGATCAATGCTCCGGCCTATGGCCAGATTACCGACATCGCCTTCGCCCTCCCGGGCGGGGGCCGGCTGACCTTCATCGCCATCGTCATGCTCCTGACCTTCGCAGCCGGCATCGTTCTGGCCCATTTCACGCGGTTCGGCGCCAATGTGTATGCCCTGGGCGGCAACAGAACCTCGGCCGAACTGATGGGCGTTCCCGTCGGGAAAACGACGGTGCGGATCTATATGCTGTCGAGCCTCCTCGCCGCCCTGGCGGGGATTGTCTTTTCCTTTTACACATCCGCGGGCTACTCCCTGGCCGCGACTGGGGTCGAACTCGACACGATCGCCGCCGTGGTCATCGGCGGCACGCTGCTGACGGGGGGCTACGGAACGATCATCGGCACCCTTGTCGGCGTGTTGATTCAGGGATTGATCCAAACCTACATTACCTTCGAGGGAACCCTGAGTTCCTGGTGGACGAAGATAGCCATCGGTGCTCTCCTGTTTGCATTCATCGTCTTGCAACGGGGATTGTCGGCGGCATCTGTTCGATCCAGGTCCAATTGAGAGAACAGGTCATGGTGTTGGTGAACGGTTTCCAGAGGCCCTCAAGATCGCGATCGGCCCATGATCTCGTCACCCATGGGATCGGTCAGAACATCATGCAGGGACGCTTCCCTATCGGAAGCATCTTGCCGGGCGACGGTGAACTGATGGAGCTCTTCGGGGTTTCGCGCACGGCGCTTCGGGAAGCCTTGAAGACGTTGGCTGCGAAGGGCCTGATCGAATCCAAAACGAAGGTCGGCACCAAGGTTCTGGATCGCAACAATTGGAACATGTTCGACGCCGACATCCTCGAATGGCATCTGGAGATGGGCGTCGATGCCCGATTCCTCGGATGGCTGTTCGAGATCCGGCAGATGCTCGAGCCGCTCGCCTGCGCGACAGCGGCCCTGCGGCGGACGCCGGAGCAGCTCAAGGCCATGCACAAGGCGCTTCAGGGCATGTATGGGTGCGAGAGCAACCGGCAGGGGTTCACGAAAGCCGATCTCGCCTTTCACCAAGCCATCCTGGAGGCTTCCGGCAATCCCTTTCTGCAGTCGATCGGTTCTGTCATCGGGGCGGCCCTGGCAACATCGTTCACGATCAGCTCCCCGGTTTCAAGCGACGACCGCTTCAGGGAGGTGATGCGGCAGCATCAGGGCGTCTTCGATGCTATCGAGCAGCGACACTCGTCCGCCGCGAGCGACGCCATGGCCGCGCTCATCATGCAGGCGGCGGAGAGGGTTCAGATCAAGCACGCTGAAAGCTCACTGGCCCGGATCCAGATCCATGCCTTCTCAGGCACTGACCAGTCCAGCCGATGAATGCTTGCCGCGAAAAATAGTAGTATAGTATGATTTATTATTGAAAGGACCGAGCTAACACTCGGTCGGGCAACAAAGAGAGAGCTGACCCCAAAGTAGCGGCCGGCCTCCACAAGAAGATCAGACGGCCGGTTCTGATGGGACCGCTGCAAACTGACGAAAAGTTCTTGGGCGAAGGGTGCCGATTTGCGCCAGGCAGTCATGGCGAAAGCCTGGCCATGGACAAGAGGGAGAACGACCTTGAAGACATTTAGAACCACATTGGCGGCTGCGGCTCTTGGAGCCTTCGGCCTGCTTGGTGCCGCACAGGCGCAGGATAAAGGTACCGTTGGCGTGGCCATGCCCACGAAGTCGTCCGCACGTTGGATCGACGACGGCAACAACATGGTCAAGGTGCTGAAGGAGAAGGGCTACAACGTCGATCTGCAATACGCGGAAGACGATATTCCAAACCAGCTCTCCCAAATCGAGAACATGATCACCAAAGGCTCCAAGGTGCTGGTGATCGCGGCGATCGACGGAACGACCCTGTCCGACGCGCTGCAGCAGGCTGCCGACAAAGGCATCAAGGTCATCGCCTATGACCGTCTGATCCGCAACTCCAAGAACGTCGACTACTACGCCACCTTCGACAACTTCCAGGTCGGCGTGCTCCAGGGCGGCTATATCGAGAAGGCTCTCGGGTTGAAGGAGGGCAAGGGCCCGTTCAATGTCGAGCTGTTCGGCGGCTCGCCGGACGACAACAACGCCTACTTCTTCTACAACGGCGCCATGTCCGTTCTCGACCCCTATGTCAAGAGCGGCAAGCTCAAGGTTCAGAGCGGCCAGATGGGGATGGACAAGGTCTCGACCCTGCGCTGGGATGGTGCGGTCGCCCAGGCCCGCATGGACAACCTGCTCAGCGCCTTCTACACCGACAAGCGCGTCGATGCGGTTCTCTCACCCTACGACGGCCTGAGCATCGGCATCATCTCCTCGCTCAAGGGCGTTGGCTACGGCACGGCCCAGCAGCCGATGCCGGTCATCACCGGTCAGGATGCGGAAGTCCCGTCCGTGAAGTCGATCCTGGCAAAGGAGCAGACCCAGACGGTGTTCAAGGACACCCGCGAACTCGCCAAGGTGACGGCCACCATGGTCGACGCGGTGCTCGGCGGCAAGGCGCCCGAAGTCAACGACACCAAGACCTACGAGAACGGCGTGAAGACCGTGCCGTCCTACCTGCTGAAGCCGGTCAGCGTCGATGCGTCGAACTGGAAGGAAGTGCTGGTCGGCAGCGGCTATTACAAGGAAGACCAGTTCAAGTAACCGACTCAATGAATTTGGGCCCTGCGTGATTGCGCAGGGTCCATCCTCGTTTCTGGAGGGATTGCCGACCCCGGTGCGGCTTGAGGTTATGTGATGAGCGCAGTCCTTGAGATGCGAGGGATTACCAAGACGTTTCCGGGCGTAAAAGCGCTCGACAACGTCAATATCACCGTCAAGGCCGGTGAGATCCATGCGCTGGTGGGTGAAAACGGCGCAGGCAAATCCACGCTCATGAAAGTCCTGAGCGGTGTCTATCCGCACGGCTCCTATTCCGGCTCGATCGTCTACGAGGGCAGCGAAAGACGCTTCAAGGGCATTGCCGACAGCGAGGCGCTCGGCATCATCATCATCCATCAGGAGTTGGCTCTGGTGCCGCTCCTGTCCATTGCGGAGAACATCTTTCTCGGCAACGAGCAGGCCCAATACGGGATCATCGACTGGTCGGCGGCATTCGCGCGAACGAAACAGCTGCTCCAGGTCGTAGGCCTCAACGAATCTCCCGAAACGCTCGTCACGAACCTCGGGGTTGGCAAGCAGCAGCTCGTCGAGATCGCCAAGGCCCTCTCCAAGAAGGTCAAGCTCCTTATCCTGGACGAGCCGACCGCCAGCTTGAACGAGAAGGACAGCGACGCACTCCTGAAGCTGTTGCTCCAATTCAAGGCTCAGGGCATCTCCTCGATCCTGATCTCCCACAAACTCAATGAGATCTCGAAGGTCGCCGACGCAATCACGGTGCTTCGAGATGGCAGCACAGTCGAGACGCTGGACTGCCGGGCAGAGGCCATCAGCGAGGACCGCATCATCCGAGGGATGGTGGGCCGCACCATGGAGGACCGCTATCCCAAGCGCGAGCCGAAGATCGGCGAGACCATCTTCGAGGTCGAGAACTGGTCCGCCTACCACCCGATTCACAACTCTGTGCAGGTGGTCAAGAACGTCAACCTGAACATCCGGCGCGGCGAGATCGTCGGCATTGCCGGGCTGATGGGAGCAGGGAGGACCGAATTCGCCATGAGCCTGTTCGGGCGCAGCTATGGGCAGAGCATTTCGGGCCGCGTGATGCTCCATGGGCGGGAGATCGATGTGAGCACGGTCGAGAAGGCGGTCGCGAACGGGATCGCCTATGCCACAGAGGACCGCAAGACCTATGGCCTGGTTCTGGCCGAGGACATCCGCAAGAACGTGACGCTTGCCAATCTCAAGGGGGTGTCCAAGAATCTCGTCATCGACGACATTCAGGAGCTGGCGGTTGCCAACGACTATCGCGCCAAGATGCGCATCCGCAGCCCCAGCGTCTTCCAGGAGGCGGTGAACCTATCCGGCGGGAACCAGCAGAAGGTCGTTTTGAGCAAGTGGCTCTTTTCCGATCCGGAGATCCTCATTCTCGACGAGCCGACCCGAGGCATCGACGTGGGCGCGAAGTATGAAATCTATACCATTATCAACAGACTGGCAGATGCCGGCAAGGGCGTCCTCATGATATCCTCGGAAATGCCGGAACTGCTCGGCATGTGCGACCGGATCTATGTGATGAATGAAGGGGCCCTGATCGCCGAGCTCGACATCGACGAGGCATCCCAGGAAAAGATCATGCACGCTATCGTTAAGTCCGGGAGGCGCTGAGATGGATACGAGAACCGCGGACGAGCTTCACGTTTCCCAGCCGAAAACCTCGTGGACGGAGTTCATCAAAACCCATTTCCGCGATTACGGCATGCTGCTGTCGCTGCTGGTCATCATGCTGTTCTTCCAGGTTGTCACCAACGGTACGCTTCTGCGTCCGCTCAACCTGACCAACCTTGTGCTGCAGAACAGCTACATCGTCATCATGGCGCTCGGCATGCTGCTGGTCATCGTGGCCGGGCACATCGACCTCTCGGTGGGTTCCATCGTCGGCTTTGTAGGCGGTCTGGCCGCCATGATGATGGTCAGGTGGGGCTTCGATCCCGTGACCACCACCGTCGCGTGCCTGATTGTGGGCGGCATCATCGGTGCGGCCCAGGGTTATTGGGTCGCCTATTTCAAGGTGCCCTCCTTCATCGTGACGCTCGCGGGCATGCTGGTCTTCAAGGGACTGACCCTGGCGCTCCTCGGCGGCATGTCGGTCGGCCCCTTCCCGGTGGTGTTCCAGCGCCTGAGCTCCGGCTTCATCCCTGACGTCTTCGGCGGCCAGGGGTTCAACTACACGGCCCTGTTCCTCGGAGTCGCCAGCGTCGCAGCAATCATCTATTTCAGCTTCCGCAGCCGCGCCAACCAGCTCAAGCATGCGGTGGAGACTGCGCCTATTGGCCTGTTCCTCTTCAAGAACGGTCTGCTGGCCGCGCTCATGATTGCCTTCTGCTACCTCATGGCGACCTATCGTGGATTGCCGAACGTGCTCGTCATCATGGCGGTTCTGATCGCGCTTTATGCCTTCGTGACCAACCGCACCACGATCGGCCGGAGGGTCTATGCGCTGGGCGGCAACGAGAAAGCCACCAAGCTGTCGGGCATCAAGACCGAACGCCTGACCTTTCTCACCTTCGTCAACATGGGTGTGCTGGCAGGTCTCGCCGGCCTGATCTTCGCGGCTCGCCTCAACACGGCTACGCCGAAGGCCGGCCTTGGCTTCGAACTCGACGTGATTGCGGCCGTGTTCATCGGCGGCGCCTCGGCCACGGGCGGCGTCGGCAAGGTGACGGGTGCCGTCATCGGCGCATTCGTCATGGGCGTGATGAACAACGGCATGTCGATCCTGGGCATCGGCATCGACTACCAGCAGGTCATCAAAGGCCTCGTTCTGCTCGCAGCGGTCTCCTTGGACGTCTACAACAGAAAGAAGTGAGCCGGTCGGGAATGAATCGAGAATTGCGCAGGCCTGCGTATGGCCAGCTTGTTCAGCCTTCATCGCTATCTAGTCGAGAGTGACTAAGCCTAGCGATGCGCCACGTCAGGCCCGTGCAAGCACCAAGCAGTCGAGCACGGCACCATAATGACAGGCGGCCGCGACCAGCACGAAGGCATGCCATATCGCATTCTGAAAGCGCAGGCTCTCCCAAAGGTGGAACACCACGCCGGCCGTGTAGAGAACGCCCCCGATCGCGAGAAGCCAGAGAGTGGATGCGGGAAGATCGCCGAACACGGATTCGTAGGCCATGACGCCGCTCCAGCTCAGGAAAAGGTAGAGCACGATCGACAAACGGTCGAAGCGGCCCGGGAAGCTGAGCTTGAGTGCGATACCCACTGCGGAGGTGAGCCACACACCGACCAGAAGCGCCATGGATTCCGCGCTCGCCTTCATCTGGGTGATGAACGGCGTGTAAGTCCCTGCAATCAGCAGGTAGATGGCTGAATGGTCGAACCGTCTGAGCGTCCATTTGACGGGCGAGACAGGCCAGAGGTTATAGAGCGCCGATACGGTGAGCACCGTCAGAAGGCCGGTGCCATAGACCAGAATGGACGTGAACTCCCACGCACCGACGGTTGGTGCGGCCATGACGAGCAAGGCGATGATGGAGACCGCCCCGGCAATCACGCCCAAACCATGCACGACGCCGTCCGCGATGATCTCATGCCTGTCGTAGTTCCACCTCACGTTCACTTCCTCTGTAGTAGAGCAGGTTTCCGAATACTGCCGGGTATCAGGCAGTCTGATTGCGGCAACATCCGGTGGATATATGGATCACATCCAGTGTAGTTCCAGGCGGAACGATATGGGCTATGTACCCATGATGCCGGGATCGATGCAGAATATTTCTCCAATCAGAGTATCCAGCGGCGAGAAGTCCCCTCTCTCGATCTTGCCGATGCGATCCGGCCGCTGAAGCAAAGGAGAATGGACGATCTCTTCTGTATATGGCCGTGCATGATCTTAAATCAGTCTCAATCCTGTCGCGCCTTTGCCTCGATTGAACTCTGACCTAGAGCGGATCTTCGAGGTGCGAGGTGATTTGAGATGCATGAGGATGAGGCATTTCCACTGGAAACCGTTCCGTCTTGGGTGAGGACTGCTGTCCTGCGCGAGTTTAGCGGGCGCAGGCCCACCGTCGGAGAAGTCAGCCGGATCTGCGATAGAAGCTGGTTGGCAGTCCCGGGAATTGGACGGTCGGCGCTGGCGAGCATTCGCCAAGTCACGGACAATCAGCCGCCTCTGCACCCGGATGCTTCTGCCGTGGTAATGTCAGATGCCGAGTTGGTGAAACGTCTTGAGGCCCTGCAGGAGGAGCTCAGGAGCTTGAGCGAGATCCTGAACGCAACGCTTTCGCCGATATCGAAGAAAGGATTTCGCTCCGGACGCATGCGGAGAAATCCGTCGATGGGCCGCAAACATCAAAGTACGGGTATTGCCTTCTGAATGTCCACTCGATCGTGCGCTTCCTCTCTCATAGGCTGGCCGCGTTTGCAGAATACTGCAAAGCTTGCACTTGTCGCGGCAGAACCGACGTAACTGCATTCCTGAGCCCTATTCCTGGAAGAACGAACTATGACTATAAGAGGGCTGTCGTCGGGACTGGTGCGTGCTGTTCCGACAACCGAAGCTCCGTTTGTTCATAGGAGACCCTCAATGAGCGAGTGGCGGCCGCTAGAGACCGCGCCTCGGGACGGATCCAGGCTTGATGTATGGACGGAGAACGGGATCCGTTACATCGATGTGTTCTGGCATCACGGCCCTGATTATCCTCAGGGTGCGTTCGTCTTCTACGACACTCATCTGCGAGATTACATCGACGTGGATGACGCAACTCACTGGATGCCCCCGCCTGCACCTCCACATGTCGGGGCAGCCTCGTAGATAGAAGTCGATTCTGTCATGTGGTGAGTTTCCCGCGTGAAGCGGCGCGGCTGGAGCAGGCAAGCCGCCTGTGCCTCACAGATGATCCCTCATGCTGGTTTGGCCCCCGATGGGGAGCCAGAAGACGCGGCTTCTGCGCCGCGCGGACACCCGTGTAAAGGCCCCTCTGCCATAGCATGGAGAATGCCTGCCGACCCGAAGAAGCGAGCCGAGAGTACGACCGGGTGCCGCTGCAGCCGGTAAGAGGGCCCGGATTCCGGCCCCGTTCATAGGCACTCGGCACGCTCAAAGGTATCATCGTTCCGAATTGCCAATGAGAACACATGACGAAGCCACAATGCAGTCCAGTATTAGATGACGACCTGAGCTTGGATGACGACCTAGGCAAGGCAATCGAAGCGAGAGCCTCTCATGTCGATTAACGAGCGTCCCTTGAGTTGACCCATCGCTGCGCTGAATATTGGAAAGCAGAGGGCCGCCTATGATCCGGCAGATGTCTTGGCGCTCTGGAGCAGCGCATGAAGGAAGGTTTGGCCCGCCGGTCCTCGGCAGAAAGTGGTGGAGCGTTGTTGGTGTTCTCGTTGTAGGGAGCGCAACGGCATATCTGCTGCCGAGCTTTGCAGAGGGTCGGCATGAGCCAGGAGGACCCTCGCCGGAAGTGGCCGATGGTCACCCCGCTCCGAACGATGCCGATGCGAATAGCCGGGGCGTGCCCGATCCGGCCCCCTCGCTGACGGAGACCTGGCAGAACTTGCCTCTGCTCGCAACGCAAAGCTCCGCTGAGGTCGCGGCAGGTGATGAGGTCAGGCTTCTGGCCCTCCAGGCATCTTTTGAGCGGGAGCGGAACAGTGCCGCCATTGCACAGCTGCAGATTGCCGCGCTCCAAGAACAACTCGCCACCCTGCAAGAAAAGCAGGAGGAGGCATTGGTTCTCCGGGAACAGCTCGCTGATGCACAGGCATTTGCAAAGCAGGCAAGCGAGCGACTGAGCGCGGAGACTGAGCAGAAGAGGCGAGCGGATAGTGCATTGTTGAGGGCGGCCGCCTTACAGGAAGAGCTGGCAACCCTGAGCACAGCGCTCCTCAAGGCCCAGAGAACGGCAGACATCGAGAAGGTGAGAGCTGCTTCCGCGCTGGAGCAGCTGGAAGCCGCGCAGCGTCAGCTGGCTGTCGTCTCTGCTCGCGAGAGGGGCAGCGCAGGGACCGAAAGCCGATGGCCGCCTCAGAACGATCAGGTTGTTGATGCTCCTCCAAGCAGCCTCAGCAACCCACTCCCGGCGGAGCAAGCCTCCGAACCTCCTGTGTCTCTCGAGAGGAGCACGGCCTTGCCCAGGGAGCAAAGACAAGTTCCACCCCAGAGTGTTCGACCGGACAAAACTGAGAGGGCGACGGCCGATAAGCCCCGGCAGTCTGTCCGGAATACCGGAGCCAAACCGCCGATCAGACCAGTCGGCAAGACAGTGGCGGCTCCGGTTCGCCCGCCTGATCCTGATGGAGCGAGACTGGCAAGGCCAAAGCGGGAGCTCAAAACCCAGAGTGCGCGCTCGGCTGGAAGGCCGTCACCAGGAGCAGGTCAGCAGCTTCGACTGCTTGCTCATGACACTCGCAAGCTGCGCGACCGTGGCGGCCTTAGCCTTCCGAGTGATCTGCTGCCGGACAGCAGGCTTTGGTGAACTCTCGTCCGCCTTCGGTCTCAAGGGGTACCAGACATTGAACTCATCAGGAGGAGCCATGCTCCGGATACCTCTCGCTTCCATTGTCATCGCCGCCTTGCTGACAGCTCATCCCGTTGCCGCCAAGAATGGGGGCAATGGTGGAGGAAACGGCGGTGGCAACGGTAACGGCGCCGGCGGAAACAGTGGCAGCAATGGCAACAGCGGCGGCAATGGCGGGGGGAAGGACGGCGGGGGCAGCCAGGGTAACGGAAACGGTGGCGGTCAAGGTCAAGGAAACGGCAGCGGTGGAAGCAGTGGAGGCAGCAGCGGCGGCGGCAACGCCAACGGCGGCAGTGGCGGAAACAGTGGATCCAGCGGCAACAGCGGTGGCGGTGGAAGCAGCGGCGGACGCAGCGGTCAGGATAGCGGAGGTAGCAGCGGGGCTGGGCATGGAGGGGGCAGCGGCAGGAGCGGAGGGAGCGCGGAGGGCCGCGGCAGTCAGGGAGGCAACGCCAGCGGCGGCGTTGCCGGAGGAACCAGCAGCCAGGAGAATGGAAATACCGGCCGTGGAAGAGGAGCCGCCGGCGTCGGAGGTTTCGACCCTCGGGGGACCGGGAGCGTGGCCCCTCAGGCTGCTCCAAGTGCGCGGGCTCCAGGAAACGCGCCGGCGACGGCATCGGTCCCGACACGGGGGAACTCGGCCGAATTGAGCCTGCCGTCGTCGCTGATCCCCCGTCTTGAACCCTCTGATGCGGAAAGGGGAAGCTTGGTTGACGTACGAACTCAGCGAAACGGCGTTTCAGGCCAGATCGTCGAGGTGTGTCGCACGTCCATCGCAGCGGCGGCACTGCGCTATGGAGCCATCCGGGTGAACGCTGCCGGCGCCGGGCGGACAAGTCGTCTGCCGGATGGCGGCCTCATGGCTCCACTCCAGGTCAGCGTCGTATATGCCCGGGCAAATGCACGTCAGGTTCGCCAGTCACAAGTTGGATGCCGGCTCAACGCTGCTGGCTCGGTCGTGGCTTTACGCTGACGCCTCACGAGCCAGCCGGAATTACGTCGCCACTCCCGAAGGCCCTGTGGCGTGTTCTGCCGCGGCTTCATTCAACGCGAAGAGAAGAACGCCGATGTCGTCGTTCAGCAGCCTGATCGCGTTCCGAGCATACTCCCGGGAGCGCTCTTTGCTCGATGTAGGCCCGTTGTCCCATGGGCATGCGTGCTGTTCAGCCTCGTAGATCGCTCGCGCGACGAGCTCTACTGTGTGGTCGGTCCTTGATCTGCGCATCTTGAGATCTCCTGCTCCAAAAGCTTGACGTGTTCTGGCACGCTGTCCGTCAGATGCTCGCAAGCAAGAGGCTCGCCCCGATGAACGAGCTGACGGAGGTCACGAAGAGGAACGAAGCCCGTCCGAGCGAGGGGCCGGTATGGGCGCCATCCATCTGGTTCGAATGGAGGTTCTGCGAGTGCTGTTCGAGGGTCATGAGGCCTGTCCTGCGTTCTGAATGCCAATCCATGACTGGCAAACGCAGGCAGCTGTCGGGTTATTCCTTCACGAACTGTGTACGAGTGTTGCCGGGTCACAACCGTCGCCCCCGGTGATGTCGAGCCCGATCTGAACGTTCATTCCGGAACGCATTCGATGCGCCAGAGTGACGATCCTTATCACCGAGCTCTTTCAGGTTTTCGGAACAAACGCCTAATATTTCAGTAAGTTAGGCAATGATGGCGGAGGGAGCGGGATTCGAACCCGCGATACGGTTTCCCGTATACACACTTTCCAGGCGTGCGCCTTCAACCACTCGGCCACCCCTCCAGCATGAGCTTATGCAGCTCAGGAACCCTCGCGCGCCGGTCCGGCCGGCTGGTCAGGTTCTCCGCTTCCATCTGCGGAGCGCCCGTGTATCGCCAAATCGGGGCAAAAGGCAAGACCGAACTTGGGACAAATCATCCTGAATCGCCTTTGCCATTGCGACAAAAGAGATTAGATAATCTCCCCTCTGTTTGGAGAGGTATCCTCCCTTGAAGTTCTTAGCGCGTAGCCTCGGCCTCCTGCTCATCGCAGCAGGATTTGTTGGGTTGGTCATCGATGGGACCCGATCCATCGTCAACAATGCTGTATCATTCGCTCCCGTCGGCAAGGTGGCCGGCGTCATCTTCCCTGGAAGCATGGCCGGGCTGGAGGGAGGCGTCGCGCAGCGTAGCTATCCATGGTTGTGGGAACCGATCGCCACCTACGGACTTCAGCTGCCCGCTTCCGTGACAGGCTTCATTCTCGGCGCATTCCTGCTGTGGCTGGGCCAGAGGCCTCTCGAGCCCATCGGATATCTGGCCGAGCGCTGAGGCTTTCACAGCAAGGTGAGGCAGGCGGCCCCTCCCGTCAGAACAGGGTGATGATTACATAAGCGGGGTCACGCGAGGATCCCCCATGTTCAGCTTCCGTAAACGCACCGACCTGCCGAACGCCGCCGAGGCCCTGCCGGGCCGGTCCAGCCCCATCCCGACCGCGGAGCGGCATTTCATCAGCAACCGCCCGCTGCTGCCGCCCTACCCGGACGGCATGGAGAAGGCCCTGTTCGGTCTCGGCTGCTTCTGGGGCGCGGAGCGCAAGTTCTGGCAGATGGGCGACGGCATCTGGATCACCGCAGCCGGCTACGCGGCCGGCGCCACGCCGAACCCGACCTACGAGGAGGTCTGCTCAGGTCTCACCGGCCATAACGAGGTGGTGCTGGTGGTCTTCGACCCGAAGGTGATCTCCTACGACGCCCTGCTCAGGACATTCTGGGAAAGCCACGACCCGACCCAGGGTATGCGCCAGGGCAACGATGTCGGCACCCAGTACCGCTCGGGGATCTACGTGTTCGACGAGGATCAGCGCAAAGCCGCCGAGGCTTCCAAGGCCGCCTATGCCCAGGCGCTGGCCGCCAAGGGTTATGGGCCGGTCACCACGGAAATCGTCGAGGCCGGGCCATTCTACTTCGCCGAGGATTATCACCAGCAATACCTGGCCAAGAACCCCAATGGCTATTGCGGTCTGGGCGGCACGGGCGTGTCCTGCCCGGTCGGCGTCGATGTGGCGGCCGAGTAGGCTGATCCGTTCATTCTCAAGACGCGAGAGGGCGGTTCGCTTCCAGCAGGGGCGAGCCGCTCTCTTTTTATTCAGGGGCCGTCAGGCGCCTCGAGAACGCCGCGGCACTCGTTGGGCAGCTGCGCCATAGTCAAGGGCGGGCGGGGCTTGCCCGGCTTGGGATTCAGCATCTGGGGCGTGAACCAGGCCGCCAGCTCCGCTCCGCAGCCGTCGCCGCCGGGCGGCGGATCCTGATCGGAGCATCCTGCACTGCCGGCCGGACAGGCAAGGCGGATGTGGAAGTGGTAGTTGTGGCCCCACATGGGACGCACCTTGGTCAGCCAGCCGCGGTCCGCACCCGCCTCGCGGCAGAGGGCTTTCTTGATGGCGGGGTTCACGAAGATCCGGGCGACGCTCCTTTCCTGCGCGGCGGCGCGGATGAGGGCGGTGTGCTGCGGCGTCCAGCGGTTGGTATCCACGTCGAGCCAGTCGTCCCGCACCATGTTCGTCGCGGACATCTCTTCCCGCTCGGCCCGCGTGAGGCGGCGGTTGGGCATGGGGGTCAGCCAGATGTCCGCGTCCAGGCCGATCTGGTGCGAGGCGTGGCCTGTGATCATGGGGCCGCCGCGCGGCTGCGAGATGTCGCCGACGAGGAGCCCCGGCCATCCGTTGACGGAGGGAACCCGGGTGGCGAAGCGCTGCAGGAAGTCGATCAGCTGCGGGTGGCCCCAGTTACGGTTTCGGGACAGGCGCATGACCTGCCAGTTGTCGCCGTCGATCGGGATGGCTGCCGCGCCTGCGACGCAGCCGCGGGCATAGCCGCCGATGGAGCGCGGCCGCAGGTCGGCCGGCGTGGTGCGCCGGCCGAAGAGCTCCTTGGCGGCCAGCTTCGGATCGCCTGGATTGACGATCGGCGGCAGGGGCTTCGGGTTCAGGGTGCCCTTGTCCTGCGCGGCGGCAGAGCCCCCGATGACCAGAGCGAGCGCGATGGCGGAGAAGCGAATCGGATTCATGCGGGAAGGCTAACCCGCATCCCTCCACTTCGGAACGTGCCTCCGGCGGCCATCTTGTCGCTATCCAGGGAGGGGCCGGATCCGAGGTCCGGCCCCCTTCATGCCGTCAGTGCCGCGGCTGCGGACGGCCCTCATAGGGGCCGCGCTGGCTCACATGGCCCGGACCGAAGGTGCGCTTGTCGTGGCCGTTGCCGGTACGCCGCATGGTGGGCTGGTAGCGCGGCGTCGGACGCTTGGCCTGGCGCCGGCGTCCGCCTCCTGCCAGGGAGGGCACGAACAGGGCTGCGATGCCGGCCGCGACGCCTGCCAGAACAGCTGCCGTGACGAAGGGGTGGAGCTGCGCCTCGAGAAGCAGGCTCGTCTTGCGCGGCTCGCCGGGAAGGGACGAGTACACGTCGCCGTCCTCGCGGGCCCGATAGAGGTTGTCGCGCATACCCGGACGCTCCGGCTGATCCGTCGTCTGCGAGCCGTAGCCCGTCCACTCCATGGCCTTGTCCATCAGCCGCGGGGCCACCTTGCCCATGGCGCCGATGATCCAGCCGCCGAAGCCGACGGTGATCTCGCGCCGCTGGTGTTCTGCCGCGAACACGATCGCCTTGCCGACGAGATGCGGATCGTAGGCCGGCGGAGGAACGGCGTTATTGTGATCGAGGTAGTTGCGGGCATGCTCGACATAAGGCGTGTCGATGGAGGAGGGCTTGATGAGCGTGATCGCAATCGGAGCATCCTGGTTCTCCAGCTCCATGCGCAGACCGTCGGTGAACGCCTTCACCGCATGCTTGGAGGCGGAATACTGGGTCTGCAGGATCATGGTCCGCTCGGACAGGACGCTGCCGACATTGATGATGGTGCCGCCGCGCCGGCGCATGTGGTCGGCTGCGATCATGGAGCCGTTGACGACGCCCCAGTAGTTCACGTCGAAAAGCTGCCGCTGGTCCTCCATGGGGATTTCGTTGAGGTTCCCGTACAGGGCGACGGCTGCATCGTTCACCCAGGTATCGAAACCGCCGAAGGTGTCGATCGCCGTGCGCGCCACACGCTCCAGGTCCTCCCGCTTGCTCACATCCGCCGCCACCGCGACGGCGCGGGTGCGGCCATGGCTGAGCTCGTCGGCGATCTTGCGCAGGGCCTCCTCGTTGCGCGCCACAAGGACGAGGCCTCTGGCGCCGCGCTCGGCAAACAGGTGCGCTGTTGCAAGTCCAATGCCGCTGGATGCGCCGGTGATCACGACCACCTGCTCCTCGACCGGCTTCTGGCGAACCGCCATGGCAATCTCCCTCATATTCTCACGTTTCCGAAAACGTTGATCAACGTGAGGGCGGTAAGGGGGTTCCTAAGGCAGCGCTTGGCGCAGGGGCAAAGCCTTGGAATGCCTGGAGAAGGGGGACGCGGAATCGGAACCGGGTTTTCAACCCGAGCGTTGCCTTAGGATCTCACAGACGAAGGAGCGAGATGATGGAGACGACGGCACAGAGTGGCGACGTTCGCGAAACCCATAGCCTGATCGCCAGCGACAAGGTTGAGGGAACGCCCGTCCGCCGCTCGGACGGTGAGAAGATCGGGACGATCGAGCGTGTGATGATCGAGAAGCGGTCCGGCAAGGTGGCCTATGCGGTCATGAGCTTCGGCGGCTTCATGGGCCTCGGCGAGGAATACTACACGCTTCCCTGGAGCGTCCTGAAGTACAATACCGAGCTCGACGCGTATGAGCTGAATCTCTCCGAGGATCAGCTGCGCGGCGCCCCCCGGCGCAGTGCGGAAGGGCACGATGCCTCCTATGACCGGGAATGGGAGGAGCACGTCCACCGCTACTACAATGCCACCCCCTACTGGGGTGCCAGCGACCCGATGAGCACGGGCCGCTAACCGGACCCCAACTTGCAAAAAGAAATCGCCCGGCTTTCACCGGGCGATTTTTTTGTGCATGCGCCGGACGATGGGGAAGCCTATCCCGGCGCGTGCGGCATGTGCGACTTAACGCTTGGACTTCGAGGGGCTCTTACGCGAGCTCGAAGAACGGGAGCCGGACGAGCGCTTGGCCACATTGCCCGACTTCTTCGTGGAAGAGGTCCGGCTCGAAGCGGCGGCAGCGCGCTTGGGCGCCGACTTGGAAGCGCTGCGCGACTTGGACGCAGAGCTGCGGGACGAGGACTTCACCGCGCCGCGGCTGGAGCTGCGCGAAGTAGTCTTCTTGGCCGAAGAGCGCGATGCGCCGGAGCGAGCCGACGAGGACTTGCGGGCTGCCGACGAGGTCGACTTGGCCGAAGTCTTCTTGGCGGTCGACTTCTTGGCCGCGGTCTTCTTGGCGGTGCTCTTCTTCGCCGCTGTGTTCTTAGCGGTGGTCTTCTTGGCGCCGGACTTTGCCGAGGACTTGGCGGCCGACTTGGCCGAGGTCTTCTTGGCAGCCGTCTTCTTCGCCGTGGTCTTCTTGGCGCCGGACTTGGCCGAAGACTTCGAGGCCGACTTCGAGGTCGACTTCGCAGCCGTCTTCTTGGCCGTCGTCTTCTTGGCGCCCGAGCTCTTCGAGCCCGATTTCTTGGTGCTGGAGGAGCCGCTGCGAGAGCTGCTCTTCTTCGCGGTCTTCTTGGTGCTGGTCGCACCGGTGTCACCCGTGAACAGCATCGTCAGCGGGTTCTTGGTATCTGTCGGCATTGCCGCCTCCTTCAAGGGCCTTCGCGTGCAACCGTCACGCTTGCAAGGCAACGTCGTTATACCAAGGGGGTTCCGAATAACGGAAAGTGTAGACAGTAGAACGCGCACTTTTTCTGTGGATATGTTGCCCGGCGCTGCTCTCTTCACTTGCGGATGCAAGACTCAATATCGGGTGCACGATGAGGCAGTTAGGGACTCTTCTTCAGAGGCTTCGGCATCATCGGCCAGCCAGTGAGGCTGTCGCGTACTGTTGAAAAAATCATTAGTATTCAGATGCTTATATGATGTCGAAAGTTGATCTCTGTCATTGCGCGAGTATTCGAACATCTTCAAGAACGTTCAACGCCGCGGTGGAATCCTCTTCACTCCGAGAGGGAAGATCAGGGCATTTCATGCATCCGACGATGCGCTCTGACATGGTTCGAAAAAAATCGTCTCCGCGGCATGACGTGCGGCATGGGAGCCTCCATTCGCGTCAAGAATCACGTTCGATGATTCATCGTCCGAGGTGTGGCCCGCCGGATCGAAGATGATCGCTCATGCGCGCCTTGGTCGCTGGAGGCTTCGTGTCGATGAAGGCTTCACGCCGCAGAAGTGGCAGGGTAAGCGGAAGAGGCATTCACATCGTCTGGTCCATCGTGCCCCAACGCCGCATCCTTGCCGTCGTCCTCTGGATGAGCGGAGCGCTCCTCGCCTTCTCGGCAACGGCTATCGCCGTGCGTGCGCTCGCGCCCACCTTCTCGATCTTCGAGATGCTGGCGGTCCGCAATGCCGCCGGCGTCATGATCCTGCTCGCTCTTGCGCTCGTCAGGCCTGAGGTGAGGCCTGGCCTGAAGCCGCGGCGCTTCCGCCTGCATCTCATGCGCAACGTCCTGCACTTCGCCGGCACCGATGGATGGGCTTTCGGCCTGACGCTCTTGCCGCTCGCAACGGTCTTCGCGCTCGAATTCACCACACCGGCCTGGGTGGCGCTGCTGGCGATTCCCCTGCTCAAGGAGCAGATGACCCGAGGGCGATTGGTGGCGGTCATCCTTGGATTCATCGGCATTCTCGTGATCCTGCGGCCGGGGCTGGAAACCTTGCAGCCGGCCAGTTTCCTGATGCTCGGAGTGGCCTTCAGCTTCGCCCTCGTGGCCATCATGACCAAGCGCCTCACGATGACCGAGAGCACGTTCTCGATCCTGTTCTTCATGAACCTGCTGCAGCTGCCCATGAACCTCGCGGGCGTGAGCCGAGCCTTCTGGCTTCAGGTCGAGCAGGCCCACGTGCTGCCTCTGATCGGCATCTCCCTCGGCGGCCTGCTGGCGCATTACTGCCTGACCAATGCCTATCGTCAGGGGGACGCCACGATGGTCGTACCCCTCGACTTCATGCGTATCCCGCTGATCGCTTTCGTGGGCTGGCAGTTCTATGGCGAGCCGCTCGATCCTTATGTCTTCCTGGGAAGCTTCTGCATCATCGTCGGTCTTCTCTATTCCTTGAACCGCGAGGCACGCTCCGCATGACCTGGTCACCGCAACAGGATGCAGCCCTGAAAGCCGTCGCCGACTGGCTGCGCCGTGGTGACCGCCCGGTGTTCCGGCTGTTCGGCTATGCCGGCACCGGCAAGACGACGCTTGCCAAGCACATCGCCGAGCACGTGGATGGCGACGTGGCCTTCGGCGCCTATACGGGCAAGGCGGCGCTCGTGCTGCGCACGAAGGGCTGCACGGATGCCTCCACCATCCATTCCATGATCTACCGCTCGCGGGAGTCGGACGAGAACGGTCCGCAATTCGTGCTCAACCGCCAGAGCCCGGCCTCCAAGGCCGACCTCATCATCATCGATGAATGCTCCATGGTGGACGAGGAGCTGGGTCGCGATCTCCTGTCCTTCGGGCAGCCCGTTCTCGTGCTCGGCGACCCGGCGCAGCTGCCGCCGGTCAAGGGCGGCGGCTTCTTTACGGAGGGCGAGCCCGACGTGATGCTCACGGAGGTGCATCGCCAGGCCAAGGACAACCCGATCATCCATCTCTCCATGCAGGTCCGCGAAGGCGGGCGCCTCGAGCCGGGCATCCATGGAGAGAGCCGCATCATCCGCCGTCGCGAGATCGATGCCGCCGCCGTCATGGCGGCCGATCAGGTGCTGGTCGGTCTCAACAAGACGCGGCGCCTCTACAACACCCGCCTGCGCGAGTTGAACGGCTACCGCGATCCCATGCCGGCAGCGGGCGAGAAGCTCGTCTGCCTGCGCAACGACAAGACCAAGGGTCTGCTCAATGGCGGCACCTGGACCATCCAGGCCCTGCGCGGCATCCGCAACGACTTCATCCGCATGGATGTGCTTCCCGACGACGATGTCCGTCGCCGGTCCGTGGAAGTGGCCGTGCACAAGGCTTTCTTCGAGGGCACCGAGGAGGAGGTGCCCTTCGTCCTGCGCAAGGAATCGGACGAGTTCACCTATGGCTACGCGCTGACCGTGCACAAGGCTCAAGGATCCCAGTGGGACGATCTCGTGCTCTTCGACGAATCCTACGCGTTCCGCGAGCACCGCAGCCGCTGGCTCTACACCGCCCTGACACGAGCGGCGGAGAAGATTACCATCGTGGTCTAGAAGGCAGCTTCCGGCTTCCGGGCGCATGCGGGAACCCGATCAAGCTTGAGCGCTTATGCCAGGAGCTGGACAGTAAACGATAAAGGTTGCCGACATGCTCAAATGGGCTCTGATCTTCCTCGTCATCTCCCTCGTGGCCGGTGCCCTGGGCTTCACGGGGATCGCCTCCGGGGCCCGCAGCATCGCCAAGGTCCTGTTCGGCATCTTCCTGCTGATCTTCGTGATCTTCATTCTGCTGGCCTGGGGGGCGGGCGAGCTGATCTTCTAGGATGCCGCCTGACGTTCCTGTGGCCGGTCACGCATGCGCCATGCGCATGAAGTCCCTGCTTCGAAAGCTCTGCCTTCTTTCCGAAGGCTCGCTATAGGGGCCGTTCAACTTTTTACGTTTGAGCGCGCTTGCGGGAAACTTTCTGTCTCGTATGCGCCTTGAAGCGTAAACGAACGAAAGGGACGCCCATGAAACGTCGTGCATTCCTCCAAGCTGCATCGATCGGCGCGGCATCGACCGCCATCGCCGCTCCGGCCATCGCCCAGTCGAATCCGGAAATCCGCTGGCGGTTGACCTCGGCCTTCCCGAAATCCCTCGATACCCTGTTCGGAGGCGGCGAGACGCTCGCCAAGCTCGTCTCCGAAGCCACGGACGGCAAGTTCCAGATCCAGCCCTTCGCACCCGGCGAGATCGTCGGCGCTCCTCAGGCCCTCGATGCCATCGCGGGCGGAACGGTGGAGATGGGCCACACCTGCTCCTACTACTATGTCGGCAAGGACCCGACCTTCGCCATCGGCACGACCTTGCCCTTCGGCCTTAATTCACGCCAGACCAACGCCTGGCTCTACCACGGCGGTGGCAATGCGCTGCTGAACGAGTTCTACGCCAAGCACAACGTTTACGCTCTGCCGGCAGGCAATACCGGCGTGCAGATGGGCGGCTGGTTCCGCAAGGAGATCAAGGCCGTCCAGGACCTGCAGGGCCTGAAGATGCGCATCGCTGGTCTCGCGGGACAGATCATGGGCAAGCTCGGCGTCGTGCCGCAGCAGATCGCCGGCGGCGATCTCTATCCGTCGCTGGAGCGCGGCACCATCGACGCCGCCGAGTGGGTCGCTCCCTACGACGACGAGAAGCTCGGCCTCAACAAGGTGGCCCCGTACTACTACTATCCTGGCTTCTGGGAAGGCGGCCCCGCCATCCACTTCTACATCAACCTGCAGAAGTGGAACGAGCTGCCCAAGACCTATCAGGCTGCCCTCCAGGCAGCGGCCGGCTATGTCAATGTGGACACGCAGGCGAAGTACGATGCCAAGAACCCGGCGGCCCTCCGCAGCCTCATCGGCGCCGGAGCGCAGCTGCGTCCGTTCTCTCAGGAGATCATGGATGCGGCCTACAAGGCAGCCAACGAGGTCTATGACGAGACCTCGGCCAAGAACGCCGACTTCAAGAAGCTCTATGACAGCTACAAGGCTTTCCGGAACGAGGAGTATCTCTGGTTCCAGGTGGCTGAATACGCCTTCGACACCTTCATGATCCGCGCCCGCGCCCGCGGCTGACCCGTCGTATGAAAAAGGCGGGCCCTGAGCCCGCCTTTTTCCAGGATATCACTGAGTCGCGAAGGCCGAGGTGTCTTCGCCCGCGAGCTTCTTCGCGTAGAAGGCGATGGTCTTCGCATAGACCTGCGACTTGTTCCAGGCTCGGATGGCTTCGAAGTTCGGGGTGCCCGGCTCCCAGTCGGCGCCTTTCACCCAGCCATGCCCTCGCAGATAATTGGCCGTCGAGGCGAGCACGTCCGCCGGGCTGCGCAGGAGATCAGCGCGCCCGTCGCCGTCGAAGTCGACTGCGTATTTCACATAGGACGACGGCATGAACTGGGTCTGGCCCATTTCGCCCGCCCAGGCCCCGCGCATCTCGGCCGGAGACAGGTCGCCCCTCTCGACGATCCTCAGCGCATCGAACAGATGTGCCTTGAAGAAGTCGGAGCGCCGGCAATCATAGGCCAGCGTCGCGACCGAGCGGATCACCGGCAGGTTGCCCCTCACGGCGCCGAAATCGGTCTCGAGCCCCCAGATCGCCACGAGCACCGGAGCCGGCACGCCGAAGCGCTGCTCGATGCGGGAGAGCGTTCCCGCATGCCGCTGCAGCATGTTGGCGCCGCCCTTGAGGCGGCCGGCGGACACCATACGGCCGGCGAATTGCTCGAAGCTCTGCTTGAACACGCCCTGGCCGCGATCCTTCTTGATCACGCTCTGATCCAAGGTGACGCCGGACAGGCCCTTCTGGACGGCCTGGGCCGAGATGCCCTGTGCCACGGCTTCCTGCGCGATGTCGTCGAGCCATTTCTCGAAACCTGCCGGATCCCGGCAGGTGGCGGCGGTCGCCTGGCCTGCTGCGAGCAGGGTGGCCGCGATGAGCGAGGCGCGTATGAAGGCCTGCATGAAGTCTCTCCAGGTTCTTTCCGTTCCTGAGCGAGGTAGGGCCCATCTCCGGCAACTCAAGATCACAGGTCCCCGAGGCAACCGGCGCAGTTCCAATGCGTTGCCATGAAGATGAGGGGCCGTCCCAGTGGGAGGATCGAGTGCGTAGCGTCAAATCCTGGCGAGCAGGGGCATGCCAAGCCGCGATTCTGGTCCTGCTCTCCTGCGCTTCCGGCACGCAGGCCGCGAATGGGCCGCTTGATGAGCCGATGAGCAGCGAACCTGTTCAGGTGCGCTTCGATCCCATGATACGGCAGACTTCGGTGTCGGGTGCCGTCCCATCGGGTCTCTGCTTCTCTTTCTCACTCCCCGAGGAGTGGCGCCCCACCGCTCGAGGGCTGAAGTCCGCCCTTTCGGATGTGGAGATCGGCATCGGCCTTCGCTCCGCCGGAGAGCTCCGCGACCTGCCGCAGCCGGATCTCGCAAGCCGCGACGCGGCCATCCTGCAGAGGGACTACGAGGAGCTTCTCGGGCGTCCCGCGCAATCGGTCTCCCTGTCGTCCCACGGAAAGGCCGCGCGCTGGTCCGCAACCTGGACCGACGTCAACCTGCCGAGCGCATCGCAGAGCATGACGGTCGGTGCACTCATCGTTCCGCTCTCGGCCGAATGGGTGCTCGAGCTCTCCGTCGACGGCGTGGAAACTCAGGCGGCCTATGATGCTCTCGCGCAGCGGCTGCTGACGCGATTGCAGGTGCAGGGCAGGGCGGCCTGCCACGGCTGAAGCCAAATCGGTATTGAACACATCCCGTCTGCCCGTTAGCCATTCACGGTAGCCGGACCGCAATCGTCTTCGCGCAAGGACCAAGGATCAGCCATGGATGTGATCATCTACCACAATCCCCAATGCGGCACCTCCCGCAACACGCTTGCGATGATCCGCAACGCGGGAATCGAGCCGCACATCGTCGAGTACCTGAAATGCCCGCCCACGCGCCTGCTCCTGCGCCAGCTCATCGCGCGCATGGGGGTGAGCGTCCGCGATGTGATCCGCCAGAAGGGAACGCCTTATCAGGAACTCGGCCTCGACGATCCGTCCCTCAGCGACAATCAGCTGCTCGACGCCATGATGGAGAACCCGGTCCTGATCAACAGGCCCATCGTGGTCACGCCGCTCGGCGCCAGGCTCTGCCGTCCATCGGAAGCGGTGCTCGACATCCTGCCGCCGCAGCAGGGCGAGTTCGTCAAGGAGGACGGCGAGCCGGTGGTGGATGCCGTAAGACGGCGCGTCGGCATCGCCTGAAGCGCCGGGAACAAGCCGGCGCTCCTCCGGTTCAGTGACAGGACGATCCCATCACCGGAGGAAAGACTATGGAGCTTCAAGGCAAGGTCGCGCTGGTCACGGGCGCAGGATCCGGCATCGGCAAGGCGGCGGCCCTGTGCTTCGCCCGCGAGGGAGCCATGGTCGGCGTGCTCAGTCATACGGACGACGAGATCCGCAAGACCGCGCAGGAGATCGAGCGGGCCGGAGGCAAGGCCATCCCGCTCGTTGCCGATGTGGGGGACGAAAGCCAGATGAAAAAGGCCGTGGCCGATCTCGTCCAGGCCTACGGACGGCTCGACATCGTCTTCGCCAATGCGGGGATCAACGGCGTCTGGGCGCCCATCGACGAGCTGCAGCCGGAGGAATGGGACCGTACCATCAACACGAATCTGCGCGGCACCTATCTGACGATCCACTATGCAGTGCCGCACCTGAAGACAGCGGGCGGCTCCATCGTCATCACGGCCTCCATCAACGGCACGCGCACCTTCACGAGCGCGGGCGCCACGGCGTATTCCGCCACCAAGGCCGCCCAGGTGGCGATGGCCCAGATGCTGGCCGTGGAGCTCGCCAAGCACAAGATCCGCGTCAACGTGGTCTGCCCCGGCAAGATCGGCACCGAGATCATGGAGAACACGGACAAGCGCAACACCGAGGAGGCGGAGGTTCCCGCCGAGTACCCGGAAGGCCCGATTCCGCTGACCGGCGAGGAGCCCGGCACGAGCGAGGAGGTGGCGGAGCTCGTGCTCTTCCTCGCTTCTGATCGCGCCCACCACATCACCGGCACGCCGGTCTGGATCGACGGCGCGCAATCGCTGCTGGTGTAATCGCAGCGGCAAGAGACCAAGCCCCGTGCCTGGGTTGGACTCCGCGGGGAGGGGAATGCTCCGATGTTCGGTTAGGCAAGGCCATCGTACTGGAAAAGGCCCAGCCACGGGTGAGCTGGGCCTTCGGACCTCAGTAAATGATGCAGACGCGCCTTACGTATCCATCTTCAGGGCGGCGATGAAGGCTTCCTGCGGGATGTCGACCTTGCCGAACTGGCGCATCCGCTTCTTGCCCTCCTTCTGCTTGTCGAGGAGCTTGCGCTTGCGCGAGGCGTCGCCGCCGTAGCACTTGGCGGTCACGTCCTTGCGCAGGGCCCGGATGGTTTCCCGGGCGATGATCTTGCCGCCGATGGCCGCCTGGACCGGGATCTGGAACATGTGCGGCGGGATCAGTTCCTTGAGCTTTTCGCACATGGCGCGGCCCCGGCCCTCGGCGCGGTCGCGGTGGACCAGCATGGAGAGCGCGTCCACCGGCTCGGCATTGACCAGCACCGACATCTTCACGAGGTCGCCCTCGCGGTAGTCGGAGATGTGGTAGTCGAAGGACGCATAGCCCTTCGAGATCGACTTCAGCCGGTCGTAGAAATCGAACACCACCTCGTTGAGCGGCAGGTCGTAGACCACCATGGCGCGCTTGCCGACATAGTTCAGGTCAATCTGCACGCCGCGGCGCTCCTGGCACAGCTTGAGCACGGAGCCGAGATAATCGTCGGGCGTGAGGATCGTCGCGCGGATCCAAGGCTCCTCGATGGTCTCGATCTTCATCACGTCCGGCATGTCGGCCGGGTTGTGCAGCTCGATGGTCGAGCCGTCGCGCAGCTTCAGGTGATAGACCACGGACGGTGCGGTGGAGATGAGGTCGAGGTTGAACTCGCGCTCCAGGCGCTCCTGGATGATCTCGAGGTGGAGCAGCCCGAGGAAGCCGCAGCGGAAGCCGAAGCCGAGCGCCGCAGAGGTTTCCATCTCGTAGGAGAAGCTGGCGTCGTTGAGGCGTAAGCGGCCCATTGCGGCCCGCAGGTTCTCGAACTCGGCGGCATCCACCGGGAAGAGGCCGCAGAACACCACCGGCTGCACGGGCTTGAAGCCCGGAAGCGCCTGGGCCGTGGGCTTGCGCTCGTCGGTGATGGTGTCGCCGACGCGGGTATCGGCCACTTCCTTGATCGAGGCGGTGAAGAAGCCGACCTCGCCGGGGCCGAGCTGGGCGAGTTCCGTCATCTTCGGATTGAACACGCCGACGCGGTCGAGGCTGTAGGATGCGCCCGTACCCATCATCTTGATGGTCGAGCCCTTCTTCATCGAGCCGTCGATGATGCGCACGAGCACGACCACGCCGAGATAGGCGTCATACCAGGAATCAACCAGGAGGGCCTTGAGAGGCGCGTCCGGATCGCCCTTCGGCGGCGGCAGCTTGGTGACGATGGCCTCCAGCACGGCCTCGATGTTGAGGCCGGTCTTGGCCGAGATCGGCACGGCCTCCGAGGCGTCGATGCCGATCACCTCCTCGATCTGCTCCTTGATCCGGTCCGGATCGGCGGCCGGAAGGTCGATCTTGTTGAGAACCGGCACGATCTCGTGGTTGGCGTCGATGGCCTGGTAGACGTTGGCCAGCGTCTGCGCCTCCACCCCTTGGCTTGCATCCACCACCAGGAGCGAGCCCTCGCAGGCGGCGAGCGAACGCGAGACCTCGTAGGCGAAGTCCACGTGGCCGGGGGTGTCCATTAGGTTCAGGATGTAGGTCTTGCCATCCTGCGCCTTGTATTCCAGGCGCACGGTCTGCGCCTTGATGGTGATGCCGCGCTCGCGCTCGATATCCATGTTGTCGAGCACCTGCTCCGTCATCTCGCGGGCGGTCAGCGCCCCCGTGGTCTGGATCAGGCGGTCGGCGAGCGTGGACTTGCCGTGGTCGATATGGGCCACGATGGAGAAGTTGCGGATATTGTCGAAGCTGCGCGTGGTCATCAGTAAACTCTGGCGGGCGTGAAACCCTGTTTGCCGGGCAATAGCAGCCCGGCCCCCTTATGCCAAGGGAAGGCGGTGTCGCGCGGGCTCTTTCCAGGGTTTCGAGCGCCTCAGTGACCGGCCGCGAGGCTGGCCCCTCCTTTTGGTGGGTGCCCGGCTTCTCGACTAGGGTGGCGTTGCCAGGAATCTCGGCGCTCATTGAGCGCCAACACCTGATCCCTTTCGAGACCGCAGCCGTCCGAAGGGCCACCTCCGAAGAGTTTTAGGCACACGATGCGCAGGTGCGTAGGATCACCGCAGCGCGAGGGGAAAAGGCGTATCGATCGGCATGCGTTCGTCCTGGAAGAAGGAAGACGTGCATGGCCAAGGTCATTGCCGCCGTGGGAGGGTCGGGATCCGGTCCGGATCGTCGCTCGACAGCCGTCGGGGCGATGCTGATCCTGGCTGCGGGCGTCCTTTCCACCCTGCCGGCCGTTCCGCAGCCCGCCACCGACAATCCTCCGCCGACGCTCCGGGAGACCGGCCTCTATGCCGATCCCGGCACCCTGCAGGTCGATCCCGCGCATCTCGCCTTTGCACCGCAGTACCCTTTGTGGAGCGACGGCGCCGCCAAGCGCCGGTGGATCTCGCTGCCGCCGGGCACAGCCATCGACGGGTCCGATCCGGAGGCCTGGATCTTCCCGGTCGGCACGCGCTTCTGGAAGGAGTTCTCCTTCAACGGCCAAAAGGTCGAGACGCGCTACCTCGAGCGCCGGGCCGACGGCCAATGGCTCTATGCCGCCTATGCCTGGAGCGCCGATGGCCGCGAGGCGCAGCTCGTTCCGGCACGAGGCAAGCGTGGCGCGTATCCGCTCGCAGGCGGGCGCTCCCATACGATTCCGGGGGTGGCCGACTGCAAGGCGTGCCATCAGGGAGGGCCCTCCGAAGTTCTTGGCTTCGGCACGCTGCAGCTGTCGCCGGATCGGGATGCCGGTGCGCCGCATGCCGAGTTCCGGCCCGATCCCGGCGTCGATCTCTCCTACCTGGTCGACAGAGGCCTGCTCGTCGGCCTGCCCGAGGCCGTTCTCGATACGCCCCCTCGGATCGCGGGGGCAACGGCAACGGAGCGCGCCGCTCTCGGCTACATGCACGGCAATTGCGGGCATTGCCATAATGAGCGCGGTTCGCTGCAGAACATCGGGCTCTTCCTCCGTCACAGCGTCAAAACGGCAGTCGAACCGGCCATTGCAACCACCGTCGGGCAATCCGTGAAGAAGCCTGCTCCCGGCCAATCGCCCGATGCCGTGTTGCGCGTCGCGCCGGGGCATCCTGAGCGCAGCGGGCTGATGGAGCGGGTTTCCTCCCGTTACTCCGCCTTGCAGATGCCGCCCCTCGGAACCGAGCTGATCGACGATGAAGCTGTGCGCTTGCTCTATCGGTGGATCGCAGAAAACGATGCTTCCATTCAGCAAGCTCACGCAAACGAAGAAGGGAGATGACCATGCCTCGCGCCCTGCCGTTGATGTTGACGACTGCCTTGCTGGTGCCCAGCACCGCTTCTGCTCAGGACAGTGCCGGAGCGCAGGTGAAGCGTGGCGAATACCTGGTGTCGATTGCGGGGTGCCACGATTGCCACACGCCTTGGATCACGGGCTCCGGCGGGCCGGAGCCCGACATGAAGCGAGCCTTGTCAGGTCACCCGCAGGATCTGACGATTACCGCGCCGGCCAGCATCTCGCCGCCTTGGAGCGGCGCCATGAATCCAACCTCGACAGGTTGGTCCGGCCCCTGGGGCGTGAGCTTCTCGGCCAACCTCACCCCGGACCCCGAGACCGGCGTGCTGCGGGATTTCACCGAGCAGCAGTTCATCCAGACCATGCGCACGGGGCGCCACCAAGGCCAGGGCCGGCAGATCCTGCCGCCGATGCCGTGGCCGGCCTATGGAAAGATGACGGACGACGACCTGAAGGCGGTCTTCGCCTATCTACGCCAGGTTCCTCCGGTGAAGAACAAGGTGCCCGATCCCCTGCCGCCGAAGCCGTAGCAGGCGAGGGGCGATCTAGCGTCCCTTATCCAGAATGCGCGAGATCACCTTGGCGGTGTAGTCCACCATCGGGACGATGCGGGCGTAATTGAGCCGCGTCGGGCCGATGACGCCCAGAACCCCGACGATCTTCTGGCTGCCGTCCCGGAAGGGGGCGGCGATCATCGATGAGCCGGAGAGCGAGAACAGCTTGTTCTCCGAACCGATGAAGATGCGCACGCCCTCGCCGCCCTCGGCGCGGCTCAGAAGGTCGATCACGTCCGTCTGCGTCTCGAGATCCGAGAAGAGCAGGCGGATGCGCTCCAGGTCCTCCACCGCCTTCAGGTCGTCCAGGAGATTGGCCTGGCCGCGCACGATGAGCTGGCGGGATTCGACAGGTCCCACCGTGGTGGCGAGCCCCGCCTCGACGAGCCTTGCGGTGAGCACATCGAGCTCGCGCTCCATGTCGCCGCGGCGCGCTTGGATCTCGACCTTGATGTCGCTGAGCGTCTTGCCCTGGATGCGGGCGTTGAGAAAATTGCCGGCCTCCACGAGGGCTCCGGCCGGAAGACCCGCGGGCAGATCGAGGAGGCGGTTTTCCACCGAACCGTCCTCGGAGACCAGCACCACCAAGGCGCGGGTCGGGTCGAGCCGCACGAATTCGATGTGCTTGAGCCGGGCATTGGACTTGGAGGTCACCACCACGCCCGCGCCGCGCGAGACGCCCGAGAGCAGGGCCGAGGCCTCGGCAAGCGCCGTTTCCATGGTGTGCCCCGAGGCGGCCGCCCGCATCTGCGCCTCGATGCGGGCCCGCTCGTCGGAAGTAACGTCGCCGATCTCCATCATGGCATCGACGAAGAAGCGCAGGCCCGACTCTGTAGGCAGGCGCCCGGCGCTGGTATGGGGAGCGAAAATCAGGCCTGCCGCCTCCAGGTCCGCCATCACGTTGCGGATCGAGGCCGGCGAGAGCGTCATCGGCAGGATGCGCGAGAGGTGGCGTGAGCCCACGGGCTCGCCTGTAATCAGGTAGCTCTCGACGATCTGGCGGAAGATCTCGCGGGAACGGTCGTTCAGCTCCGCGATGGCGCGGGCTTCCGACAGATGGGAAAAGGGACCGTTGGCGTGCATCCGATAGGTTCTACGCTCTTTCGACAATTCGACCCGGCAGACCGTCATTATGTGCGGGTCCGAGGGCTCTTCGGCAAGGCTTGACCCTTGCACAATGCGCCCGGTGGCCTCAAACAGGCGTGAATCACGAGATTTGAAGGAGAGAATCCCGCCATGCGTCCGTCCAACCGTGCCCCCGACGAATTGCGGCCCGTCACCCTGGAGCGCGGTGTTGCGCGCTACGCCGAGGGCTCGTGCCTCATCTCCTTCGGCAACACCCGGGTGATCTGCACCGCCTCGCTGGAGGAGAAGGGCCCGCCGTGGCTGCGCGGAACGGGCAAGGGCTGGGTGACGGCGGAATACTCCATGCTGCCCCGCGCCACCCATGAGCGCACCCGCCGCGAGGTCAATTCCGGCAAGCCGTCGGGCCGCACACAGGAGATCCAGCGCCTCATCGGCCGTAGCTTACGCGCCGTGGTCAACCTGCCGGCCATCGGCGAGCGGCAGATCGTGGTCGATTGCGACGTGATCCAGGCCGACGGCGGCACCCGCACCGCGTCCATCACCGGCGCCTGGGTGGCCCTGCACGATTGCTTCGCCTGGATGCAGAGCCGTTCGATCATCTCGATCAACCCCCTGCGCGAGCCTGTCGCCGCCATCTCCTGCGGCATCTACAAGGGCACCCCGGTGCTCGATCTCGATTACGCCGAGGATTCGGCGGCCGAGACGGATTCCAATTTCGTGATCACGGGCTCCGGCGGCATCGTCGAAGTGCAGGGCACGGCCGAGGGCAAGCCCTTCTCGGAGGAGGAGTTCCTGAACCTGCTGCGCCTCGCCAAGGCCGGGGTAGCGCAGCTCGTGGACCTGCAGAAGAAGGCCGTGGCCTAAGCCACGACCTCTCTGTCATCCCCGGCGAGCCTCAGGCGAGGGAAGGGGATCCATAGCGCTGAGCCTGGGGTGGATTTCCTTCCCCTCAGCTGCGCTCCGGCCGGGAATGACACTGACTGGATGAGAGAAACATGAGTCTTCATCGTGCCCTGACCGGCAAGGTCGTCATCGCCACCCACAATGCGGGCAAGCTGCGCGAGATGCAGGAGCTGCTCGCGCCCTTCGGGATCGAGGCCGTCTCTGCCGGCGAGCTCGGCCTCCCCGTCCCCGACGAGACGGGGCACATGTTCGCCGAGAACGCCGCCATCAAGGCCCATGCGGCCGCCAGGGCCACGGGCCTGCCGGCGCTCTCCGATGATTCCGGGCTCTGCGTTCATGCGCTCGACGGCGCGCCCGGCCTGTTCACGGCCGACTGGGCCGGGCCGAGCAAGGACTTTCATGCCGCCATGGAACGGGTGATGCGCGAGCTGGAGAAGCGCGAAGCCACCGACCGGCAGGCGCATTTTGTCTCGGCCCTGGTCATTGCCTGGCCCGACGGGCACGAGGAGCTGTTCGAGGGCCGCATCTTCGGCGAGGTGGTCTGGCCGCCCCGGGGCGACAAGGGGTTCGGGTACGATCCCATGTTCCAGCCGGACGGCTTCACCGAGACCTTCGGGGAGATTTCCTCCGAGGAGAAGCACGGCATTGACTGGTCGAAGCCTGAGCCCTCGGGCCTGTCGCACCGGGCGCGCGCCTTCGTGAAGCTGGCGGCGGGGTGCTTGCAGAGGGGTTGAACCCTCCATGTCATCACCAGCCTTGTGCCGGTGATCCCGATCATGTGACCGCAGCGCTCTTCCAATCGAGATGGCCGGGACAAGCCCGGCCATGCCGGAGAATGTGCGCTTTAAAGAATGAAGCGCCCCGAAGGGCGCTCCAATTGCTCATCGACTGGTTTAGACGTTCGTCGGACCGTTGCCGCGGCGCTTGGCCATGTAGGCGTCGAACTCCTCGCGGTCCTTGGCCCGCTTCAGCTCCTCGACGAAGTTGCGGAAGTCGCGGGCTTCCTCGTCGAGCTTGCGGCGCTCTTCCTCGAGGCGCTCCAGCTCGCTGCGGCGGTAGTCGTCGAAGGCCGCATTGCCGGTGCTGGCAAAGCCGCCGAAGCCGGCCGGGCCGCGGGAGCGGAAGAGATCGTCCTTGGCGCGGCCGAAGGTCTCGTTCAGGAAGGTCTTGGCCTCGTCGTATTTCGGATATCCACACATTTTCCACACCAGATAGGCCAGCGCGAGCGGCCAGACGAAGATGAAGCCCAGAATGATGCCGGCGATCTCCAGACCGCGGCCGGGCTTGCGCCCGCTGCGGCGGTTGGTCCGGTTTTCCCACGGCCCCGCGTGCGGGCCCGCATTCCAGGCGGCGGAGGCAGAATCTGACATCGAGAAGGGTCCTATGTTAATGCTAACAACATTAACATGCGGATCGATTTAGGCGCTTTCAAGAGATCCGGTTCGAAAAATCGAGAGGGAGCTTAAGGCTTGCCCTTGAGGGCTCCGTGCACGAGGGCGAGGACGCCCGCCCGCAGGAGTTCGTACTTGTCGGGAAGGCCAGGCCCCTTCGGCAGCTGGCCCGCAGCGTCGAGGGTGGCGATGCCGTGGGAGAGGGCCCAGACCTCAACGGCGATGAACCGGGCGTCGACGGTCTGAAAGCCTTCCGGAAAGGTGTCGGCGAGCGCTTTCACCAGGAAGTCGAACGCATTCCCGGAGGGCTTGCCCCCGCTTTCCACAGCCTTGGCCCAGAACGGCGCACAGGCCTCGCCCTCGGCAGGCTTCGCCGAGAACATGGCCGTATAGAAGCCGGGCTCCTGCTCAGCGAAGGCCAGATAGGCCTCGCCCATGCGGGTGAAGCGCTCGAGCGCCGTGCCGTCGCTCTGCAAAGCCCGGCCGAGCCGCTTGGCGAGTTCGTCATAGCCGCGGAAGGCCACCTCGGCCACCAGGGCGTCCCGGCCCCGGAAGTGCCGGTAGAGGGCCGCCGGCGTCACGCCCACGAGCTTGGCCGCATCGGCCAGGGTGAACCCGCCGATTCCCCGCTCGGCAATGAAGCGCTGCGCCGCCTCGATCAGCGCCTCCTTCAGGTTGCCGTGGTGATAGCCCTGCCGGTCGAACGGACCGCGCCAATGCCGCATGATGGGTTCCTAACTCTCTGCCGGCCATCTTAGGCTTCCGGTGCGGCGGACGCCAGAATGGAACGGTTCATCGAGTGAACATCATTGTGGGCGAAGAGGTTCAGAAAAGTTTCAAACCGCTCATCCCTCCCCCTTGCGGGAGGGACAGGGGTGGGGGTGGTTTGGCGGGGCGGAACCTTTCCGTCATCACCGGCCCTGTGGCGGCCATCCCGATGCTGATAAGCGCTGCACTCGTCATGATCGGGATCACCGGCACAAGGCCGGTGATGACGTGGTAGGGAAGGCCTCGCCGATATCCATCAGACGCAGCGCTCCGACTTTGCGACCCCCACCCGGCCGCTGCGCGGCTGCCCCTCCCCACAAGGGGGAGGGAAGATCGCACGGTAACGCGACACCGGCACCCGTGACGTTCGTCCTCCGACCTGCCATATACGCCCCATGATCGATCATCCGACGCGCGATGTGGGCTTTGGCGTCTATGTCCATTGGCCCTTCTGCGCTTCCAAATGCCCCTATTGCGACTTCAACAGCCATGTCCGCCACCAGCCCGTGGACCAGGAGCGGTTTCTGGCGGCCTTCCGGCGCGAGATCGCCCACACGGCCGCGCGGATTCCGGGCAGGACGGTCACGAGCGTGTTCTTCGGCGGCGGCACGCCCTCGCTCATGAAGCCCCAGACCGTGGGTGCGATCCTCGATGCCATCGGGGGCGCCTGGGGCATCGATCCCAAGGCCGAGGTCACGCTGGAGGCCAACCCCACCAGCGTCGAGGCGGAGCGCTTCCGCGGCTATCGGAGTGCCGGCATCAACCGGGTGTCGCTCGGCGTCCAGGCGCTCAACGATCCCGATCTCAAGCGCTTGGGGCGCATGCACTCCGTCGACGAGGCCCTGGGCGCGGTGAAGATTGCCGCCTCCATCTTCGATCGCTATTCCTTCGATCTGATCTATGCCCGTCCCGGCCAGACCCCGAAGGACTGGGGCGCGGAGTTGGAGCAGGCGATCTCCCATGCGGTGGAGCACCTGTCGCTCTATCAGCTCACCATCGAGCCCGGCACCTGGTTCCAGCGCCTCTACGATGCCGGCAAGATCGCCGTGCCCGACGAGGAGACCGGCCGCGCGCTCTACGACATCACGCAGGAGGTGTGCGAGAAGCACGGCCTTCCGGCCTACGAGATCTCGAACCATGCGAGGCCCGGCGCGGAGTCGCAGCACAACCTGCTCTACTGGCGCTACGGCGAATATGCCGGCATCGGCCCCGGCGCCCATGGCCGCCTCGTGACGGGCAATGCACGCCTTGCCACCGCGACGGAGAAGCACCCCGAGACATGGCTCGAACGGGTCGAGCGCGAGGGGCACGGCATCATCGACGAGGAGGTTCTGACCTCCGAGGCCGAGGGCGACGAATTCCTGCTCATGGGACTGCGTCTCAAGGAAGGCGTCGACCCGCGCCGGTTCGAGGCGTTCACGGGCAAGACGCTCAATCGGCGCGGCTTGCGGGTTCTGGAGGAGGAAGGCCTGATCCAGGTGGATGGTTCGCGCCTCGCGGTGACGCCGAAGGGCTTCCCGGTCCTTAATGCGGTCATTGCGGAACTAGCAGCGTAGGCCGAGCGTCGTGTTTTGAGCGGCCCATCGAGGGGGCTGTCAGGAGCGGGTTCATGCTATTGCCCGAAAACTTCGTGCTCTTCTTCGCTGCCGCTCTCCTTATCGCGGTCACGCCGGGCCCGGGTTTGTTCTATGTGACCGCTCGAACCCTGGCTGGTGGACGCGCGGAAGGAATCGCTTCCTGCTTCGGCACCGTGCTCGGCGGCTTCGTCCATGTGCTTGCCGGGGCATTCGGGGTCTCGGCCCTGGTGATGGCAAGCGCTGAAGCGTTCACGGTGCTGAAGCTTTTCGGCGCAGCCTATCTGGTCTGGCTCGGCTTCAAAACAATCCGGGAAGCGAAGGCGGAGGCGCTTGCAGATGTCCCGGCTTCGGGACCATGGCGAGCCTTTCGTGACGGTGTCTTGGTGGAAGCCTTGAATCCCAAGACAGCAGCCTTCTTCCTGGCCTTCATCCCACAATTCGTCAGTCTGGATCAGGGCGGTGTCGCGCTGCAATTCGTTGCCCTCGGATTGGTCTCGATTGGCCTGAACACGCTTGGGGCTGTTCTTGCCACCCTCATGGCATCCCGAGCCCGAGACAGCCTCGCGCGCAGGCCTCACGTCATCCGGCGCGTTCGTCAGGCTTCGGGCATGGTCATGTGCGGTCTCGGAGCCCTTCTCACGCTGGCGCGTCGACCGGCTTGATTCAGCGCTTCACCTTCAACTCAATCACATCCCACACCGTTACCGCCAGATCCGGTCCGCCGAGGCGCTTGATAGCGCGGATGCCCGTGGGCGCCGTCACGTTGATCTCGGTGAGGTTGCCGTCGATCACGTCGATGCCCACGAGGATCAGGCCCATGCGTTTGAGATCGGGGCCGATGGTCTCGCAGATCTCGCGCTCGCGGGGCGTGAGGTCGGTGGGCTTCGCCGCGCCGCCGCGCACCATGTTGGAGCGGATGTCGTTGGCCGCCGGCACCCGGTTGATGGCGCCTGCCGCCTCGCCGTCGATGAGGATGATGCGCTTGTCGCCCTCTGTGATCTTAGGCAGGAAGCGCTGGATCACCCAGGGCTCGCGGAACAGGTTGGCGAAGAGGTCGTAGAGGGAGCCGAAATTGGGATCCTCCCGTCCGACCTTGAACACGCTCGCGCCGCCATGGCCGTAGAGCGGCTTCATAACCACGTCGCCATGCTCGCGCCGGAACTCCTCGATCTCGCCTCGGTCGCGGGAGATCAGGGTCGGGGGCATCAGGTGTGGGAAATGGGTGACGAAGATCTTTTCCGGTGCGTTGCGCACATGGGTCGGATCGTTGACCACGAGGGTCTTGGGGTGGATGCGCTCCAGGAAATGGGTGGCGGTGATGTAGGCCAGATCGAAGGGCGGATCCTGGCGCATGAGCACCGCGTCGACGGTGGAAAGATCGACCCGCTCGGGCGTTCCCAGGGTGAAGTGGTCGCCCTCCACGTCCCGCACCTCGACGGGCTCCGCTATGGCGATCACGGCGCCGTCGCGGAGCGACAGGCGGTCGGGCGTGTAGTGCAGGACCCGGTGTCCCCTCCGCTGGGCCTCGAGCAGCAGCGCAAAGCCCGTGTCGCCCGCAATCTTGAGGCTGCGGATGTGATCCATCTGGAACGCGACGGTGAGGGTCATGGGTCAGGCCTCCTTGGAAGCAGGGTTATTGGGCCTAAAATGTGGTATGGCAACTGTTCATCCCGCCTGGCCTGAACGAAAGCCGGGGATGCGGGTTATTCAACGGCCCCGCTTGGCTGCTGCCCCTTGCAGATCCCCCAAGCTTTTCCATGTGAGAGTATATGCCCCGCCGCGCCCTTCTGATCGTCAATGCCAAGAGCCGCAGCGGTGCCGCCCAGCGAGACATCGCCGTCGAGCGCCTGAAAGGCCATGGAATCGAGCCGGTCCATGTGGATTGCGGCCGCCGGGAGGACCTGTCACCCCTCATCGTGAAGCATGCGAAGGACGTGGATTGCGCCGTGGTCGGCGGGGGTGACGGCACGCTCAACGCGGCAGCCTTCGGGGTTATCGAGACCGGCCTGCCGCTCGGCATCCTGCCGCTGGGTACGGCCAACGATCTCGCCCGCACCCTCGAGATCGCCCCTGACCTCGACGCTGCCGCCCAGGTGATCGCCGACGGCCACACCCGCAAGATCGATCTCGGCATCGTCAACGGCGAGCCCTTCTTCAACGTGGCGAGCATCGGGCTCTCGGCGGAGCTGGCCCAGAAGCTGACCCGGGACATCAAGCGCCGCTGGGGGCGACTGGGCTATGCCATGGTGGCCCTGAACGTTCTGATGCACGCAAAGCCCTTCCGGGCGACCATCTACAGCGAGAACGAGGCGGCGCGCGTGCGCACCCTCCAGATCGCGGTGGGCAACGGCCGCTTCTATGGCGGCGGCAATGCGGTCGAACAGGATGCCACCATCGACGACCACCATCTCGATCTCTACAGCCTGGAACTGAGACAGGCCTGGAAGCTCGCCTTCATGGCTCGCTCGTTCCGCCACGGCCGCCACGGCGCCTGGAGCGAGGTGCGGGCGGTGCGCGCCAAGGAGTTCGACATCCGCACCCGCAAGCCCAAGCCCGTCAACGCCGATGGCGAGATCGTCACGCAGACGCCGGCCCATTTCTCGATCAGGCCCGCGGCCGTGACGGTGTTCGCGCCGAAGCCGGCTAAGGGCTGAGGATCACGCTTATACCGCCACTGTCATTCCGGGGCGAGCAAAGCGAGAGCCCGGAATCCATAAACACGACAGCTGGGAAGTGAGGCACTGTCTCAACGCTCATCCGCTTCTGCATCGTCAGCGGTTATGGATTTCCACGCTAAGGCGCAGCCCTTCGGGTCGGGCTCCGCTACGCGGCCCCGGAATGACAGTGGCAACGTTGCTGCTTCAACCCATCTCCAGCTCGAACGCGCTCACCATATGCTGCGGCCATTGCTTCGGCGCGATGAATACGGCATCGGCGCGCCATGTTTTCCCTTGAGCCCATGCATTGCGCGAAAGCCACGCACGCACGGCCCGCGAGAAGCGCTGGCGCTTGCGCGCCGTGATGGCCGAGAGCGCGTCATCCATGAGCGCGCGTGCCTTCACCTCGACGAACGCGATGGTGTCGCCGCGCATGACGATCAGGTCGATTTCGCCGCCGGACGCCGCATAGCGACGCGCGAGGGGGCGATAGCCTTTGGAGATCAGGAACAGGAGCGCGATCCACTCGGCGCGGTGGCCGCGCAGAAAGGTCGCCTCCCGTCGGTCGAGAGCGCTCTTCATTCGCCCTTCCTGGCAAGCACCAGGGCGCGGGCATAGATCTCCCGCTTGGGCAGATCGAGTTCCGCCGCAACGAGCGCCGCTGCGTCCTTGATCGAATGATTCCTGAGGGCTGCTTCGAGCTTGCCGTCGAGGACTGCATCGGCTTCCGCAGCGTGCATGGCCTTGGTGGCCTCGCCGATCAGAACCACGATCTCGCCCTTGGGCGGGCCCTCCTCGGCGAATTGCCGGGCGAGTTCCGGCAGGGTGCCGCGCCGGATGGTCTCGAACATCTTCGTCAGTTCGCGCGCCACCACGGCCTGTCGCTCGCCCAGCACCTCGGCGGCGTCCATCAGCATTTCCGGCAGGCGGTGCGGGCCCTCGAAGAGCATGAGCGTGCCGGGAATGGTGCCGATCTCCGCAAGCCGCGTGCGGCGTGCGCCGCTCTTTGCCGGCAGGAAGCCCTCGAAGAAGAAGCGGTCCGTCGGCAGGCCAGAGGCCACCAGCGCGGTGAGCACGGCGGATGGGCCGGGAATCGGCGTGACCGGCAGCCCTTCCTCGATCGCCGCCTGCACGAGCTTGTAGCCGGGATCCGACACCAGCGGCGTGCCGGCATCGGAGACCAGCGCAAGGGCCTGTCCTTCGCGGATGCGGTGGACCATGCGCTCCCGCACAGCGCCATTGGAATGCTCGTGATAGGCCACCAGCGGCGTGGTGATGCCGTAATGGGCAAGCAGCGTCTTCGTCACCCGGGTGTCCTCGGCCAGGACCGCGTCCGCGGCGGCCATCACGCTGAGCGCCCGGAAGGACACGTCCTGCAGGTTGCCGATGGGGGTCGCGACCACATAGAGGCCGGGCGAGAGGGGCTTGGCCTCGGCAGCAAGGCCGAAGGCGGTGAAGGTGGCGATCCGCTCATTGGGCTCGCGCCGCTTGGTTCGGTTGTCGATTCTCTGAGTCATGCGACCTTTACTCTCGCATGAAGCGGGGCCTTCGCGAAAGCCGGGTCGTTCAGCCGCTCATGACCTGTTGGAAACAATGTTTACTTTTTGTCGGCACACTTCCCCCGGTGACGAAAGCTGTTTCCAAGGGGGGTGGAGATGGCATGCGTGTTGTATGATCGGGTCCGGAGCTTTCCGGGCCGAGCGGCCTGGGCTCTGGTCCTGGCTGGATCTCTGGCCTTGTCGGGTTGCGTCGGCTCCGAGAGCCTTCTGCCGCCGCGCAGCGTGAGCCGGCCTCAGGCCGCTCCCGCCGAACCCGCCTATGCCGCCGGGGTCACGCCGCCCCCCATGCAGGCACCTGCGCCTGCCCCGCTCGGGAACTCCGCCACCATCGGCAAAGGACTCGTCAAGGTCGCCCTGATCCTGCCCATGAGCGCTGCCGGGCAGGGGGGTGTCGTGGCCCAGAGCATGCGCAACGCCGCCGAGATGGCGGTGAGTGAATTCCAGGGCTCGGATGTCACGCTCCTCGTGAAGGACGATCAGGGCACGCCCGAGGGGGCACGGGCCGCCGCGCAGCAGGCGCTCGCGGAAGGGGCCGAGCTCATGATCGGGCCGGTCTTCTCCGGCTCCGTTCAGGCGGCGGGCCAAGCGGCCCGCGAGTGGGGGAAGTCCGTCATCGGGTTCTCGTCCGATGCAAGCGTCGCCACCCGCGGCGTCTATCTCCTGAGCTTCCTCGTCCAGGAGGAGGTCGACCACATCGTCGCCTTTGCCGCGGCCCAAGGCCGCCGCTCGATCGCGGCGCTGATTCCGGAAACGCAGTACGGCCGCGTGGCCGAGGCGCGGCTGCAGCAGGCGGCCGCCCGGCAGGGCCTGCGCATTGCCGCGCTCGAATATTATCCGCCGGGGCAGCCGCAGGTGGGCGTGCAGCGCCTCGCCCGCGTGATCGGCGGAGCCGCCCCGCAGGCGGATGCCCTGTTCATTCCCGACAACGGCGATGGCCTGCCGGGTGTCGCCCAGGCATTGCAGATGGCAGGCTTCGATCCCACGCGGGTCAAGCCGCTCGGCACGGGCGTGTGGAACGAGCCGCGCATCTTCGGATTGCCGGCCCTGCAGGGCGGCTGGTTCGCGGCTCCCGACAACCGCGGCTTCGAGGCCTTCGCCGAGCGCTACCGCGCGCGCTTCAACACCGATCCGATCCGATCCGGCTTGCGACCCTGTCCTACGACGCCGTCACCCTGGCGGCGGCGCTCGCGCGCATGCAGGGCGCTCAAGCGTTCAGCGACGCGATGCTGACCAATCCGGCGGGCTTTGCCGGAGCGGACGGCGTATTCCGCTTCAACCCCGACGGCACCAACGCCCGTGCTCTGACCGTCCAGGAGATCCGCAATGGCACTGCGGTTGCGATCAGCGGTGCGCCGCAGAGCCTGGTGGCGGGGAACTGACACCCTCGCAGCAACCTCGCTTCATGACCATCATCCACGTCATCACCGGCCTTGTGCCGGTGATCCCGATCATGGAGAGCACCTCCCTCATCAAATCGAGACGGCCATGACGTGAAAGTCTTCTACTGGTTGTGGCAGGCAGCCTTACTTGCGCGTCAGCGTCGCGCTTAAGTCCGGCTTGTTGTTGAGGCTCTGGAACACCACGCAGTAGCGCTCGGTGAGCTTGAGCAGCTGGTCGATCTTCTCCTGCGGCGCATCCGTGTCGACTTCGAAGGACAGGCGGATGTTCCTGAAGCCCACCGGGGCAGTCTTGTCGACGCCGAGCGTGCCGCGGAAGTCCAGATCGCCTTCCGCCTTCACGGCGCCGTGGCGCAGGTCGATTTCGAGCGCGGTGGCGACCGCCTTCAGGGTCACGCCCGCGCAGGCCACGAGCGCCTCGAGCAGCATGTCGCCGGAGCACAGCTCCGCGCCGGAGCCGCCGGTGGCCGGGTGGAGGCCTGCGACGGCCAGCGCGCGGCCGGTTTCGACCTTGCAGGCGATGTGTTGGTCGTCCAGCGTGCCTTGCGCCTTGAGGGTGATGACGGCGGCGTTCGGATCGCTGCGGTACTGATCCTTCAGCGGCGCCTGAAGGGCGCGAAGGGCGGTGGCGTCCATGATGTTGTCCTTAGGTATGTTACCACCACAGCGCTGCGGCCTGACGGTCGCGTTCGCGCTGGGGCTGCTGTTGCGGAGCTTTGAGGGAATGGTCGAGGGCCGTCAAGACGCGGCGCACGGAGGTCTCGAAGGGAAGGCCCGTCCTGTCGCGCGGACGCGAGAGCGTCAGGGGCAGTTCGTCGAAGATGCGGCCGGGCTTGGGCTGCATGACGACGGCGCGGTCGGCCAGCGTCACCGCCTCCTGCACGTCATGCGTGACGAGCACGACGGTGGGGCGCGTCTCTTCCCAGAGGCCGAGTAGGTGCTCGTGCAGGCTTGCGCGGGTGAAAGCGTCGAGGGCCGAGAAGGGCTCGTCGAGAAGAAGCACCTTCGGGTTGGTGACGAACGCACGGGCGATGGAGACTCGCTGCTGCTGCCCGCCTGAGAGATCGCGCGGCCAGCGATTGGCATGTTCGGCAAGGCCGATCTTTTCGAGCGCATGATATACGCGCGCTTGTCGTTCAGCGGCGCTTAAGCCGTCGAGGCCGAAAGCGATGTTGTCGAAAACCGACAGCCAGGGCAGCAGGCGCGGCTCCTGGAACACGATGCCCACCGCCGGATGCGGACCTGACAGCACCTCGCCGTCGAGGCGGATCCGGCCGGCGCTTTCCCGGTCGAGGCCGGCGATGAGGCGCAGCAGCGTGGTCTTGCCGCAGCCCGAGCCGCCGATCAGCGCGACGATCTCGCCCTCGTGCACGGTGAGGTTGATGTCGGAGAGCGCCCGCGTGCCGTCGGCGTAGGTTTTTGAGAGGTGCTCGAAGCTCAGCATTTAACGCTCAATTCTCTCGTCATGGCTTGCGTGTAGAGCACTGTCATTCCGGGGCCGCGCAGCGGAGCCCGGAATCCATAAACACGACGATGTGAAAATGAGCTGTGTCCAAGCCTTACCCTTGATCCTGTACTATCAGCGGTTATGGATTCCAGGCTTGGCCTACGGCCGCCCCGGAATGACAGTGAAGAGTAATCGCGCATCATCACAGCCTCTCCCGTACGGTGTCCTGCCAGCGCACGAGCGGCTTGGTGGCCGACACAAGCAGGCTGTCGGCCGTCTTGCCGAGCAGCGCAAAGGCGATGATGGCGGCGAGAATCTGGTCGGGCTTGCCCATCTGCTGACCGTCGACGAGCAGGTAGCCGAGGCCCTCCGACGCGCCCATGAACTCGGCTGCGACCACGAACATGAAGCCGAGGCCCAGGCCAGACCTCAGCGCGATCACGGCTTCGGGCAGCACCGCCGGCAGCAGGATGCGGCGGGCGAGCTGGACGCGCGAGAGGCGGAACACGTGGCCCACTTCCACGAGCTTGCGGTCGACGGAGAGGATCGCGCCCGCGATGCCGAGATAGACCGGAAAGAACACGCCCACCGCGATCAGCGCCACTTTCGACGCCTCGAAGATGCCGAGCCACAGAATGAACAGGGGCACCCAGGCGATGGAGGGAATCGCCCGCAGGGCCTGCAACGTCGGATCGAGCAATTGCCGGAGGGTTCGGCTCGATCCGGAGAGCGCGCCGAGCACGATGCCGGACAATGCGCCGATGGCGAAGCCGACGAGAACACGCCAGAGCGTCATCCACGTATGCGTCCACAGCTCGCCGGTCTGCGCCAAGCCCCAGAGCGTTGCGGCGATGCGGCTCGGCGGCGGTATCAGGCGGCCTTCGGCGAGACTGAGGGTGACGGCGGCCTCCCAGAGCAGCGCAACGCCGACAGGCAAGAAAAAGCCGAGAAGGATGCGCCAGTCGAAGGCGCGTCGCTTCTCGGTGGAGGTTGGGGCCGCGAGAGCGGCGGCACCCTCATGGGAGGACCAGGCGTTGCTTGCAGCGTTGCCTGTCACGGCGCTCTCCCGTGATGAAATCATCAGCGCGACGCGGTGGCGAAGCGGCGGTCGATGAGCGAGTCGACGGCGGCGCGTACGTTGGTCTCAGGCGTAATGACGCCGGCCTGCTGCAGGGCGAGGCCTGCGGCCAGGATGGTGTCCACCTGGGGCTGACCGATGGAGGAGTGCGTGAGCTCCGTGCGTTCGAGCTGGCGCTCGATCACCGGCTCTGCGAGCTTGGTGTAGGTGATCAGGGACTTCTTCAGCTCGTCCTTGTTGGCGAGCGCATACTTGCGCGCCTCCTCATAGGCCTTGAGCACGCGCTCCACGAGGGCAGGGTTCTCCTTGGCAAAGGCTTCGGAGACGTTGAGCACGCCCCAGGTGTTCGCGCCGGCGTTGCGGTAGAACAGTTGGGCGCCGCTTTCCACTTCGGCGGCGGCCATCAGAGGATCGAGACCGGCCCAGGCATCCACGTCGCCGCGCTCGAGCGCCGTGCGGCCATCGGGATGCTGGAGCAGGACGAGCTTCACGTCCTTCTCGGTGAGCTTGGCCTCCTGCAGAGCGCGCACCAGGAAGATGTGGGGATCGGTGCCGCGGGTCACGGCCACGCGCTTGCCCTTCAGGTCCTCGACCTTACTGATGCCCGTATCCTTGCGGGTGACGAGCGCCGTCCATTCGGGTCGGGAATAGACGTAGATCGACTTGATCGGGTTGCCGTTGATCTTGCCGATCAGGGCGGCGGCGCCGGCCGTGGAGCCGAAGTCGATCGAGCCGGCATTCAGGAACTCGAGGGCCTTGTTGGAGCCGAGCGACTGCACCCAGCGCACCTTGATGCCGTCCTTCTCCAGTTCCTTCTCGAGGAAGCCCTTGTCCTTGAGAACAAGGCTGACCGGGTTGTAGGTGGCGTAGTCGATGCGGATCTCTTTGGGCTGTGCAATGGCGCCATTGGCGAGGATCGTCAGGCCCGTGGCAACGGAGGCGGCGAGGAGGAGGCGGCGGGTCAGGCTCATCGTGTTGGTCCCATGTTGGGCGCATGGGAGCTTCGTTCGAGGCGCCCGGCGCTTTAGCTGCACTTGTTTCGCGCCCGCAAGCTGCATGCTCAAATCGGCGCGTGTCCTTTATTTAGAACGTTGAGTTCTTTATGTCAAACGATATCTCTTATAAAGAACATCTTATCCGCTTTTCCGGATAAGGCCAGTCCACCCTTGGGTGAAGTCCTTTTCTGGTGGTAAGCCGAACGGCAGCTCATATACGGTTGTTCCATGCCAGCCCTCGATCCCCAGAGCCTCCTGCAAAGTCTCGGCAGCCATACGATCCCGGATGCCGCGGAGCTGCGCGCCAGGCTCGTTCCCCTGTTGAAGACGCTGCTCGACGAGGGCAGGGCAGAGGCCGAGGCAAGGCTCCTGGAGAATCAGGACGGGCTCGTGTGCGCCCGCTATCTCTGCGAGCGGATGGACGAGGTGGTGCGCATCGTCCATGGGGCGATTGTCCAGCATCTCTACCCCAGCGCCAATCCGTCTGCCGGAGAGCGCCTCGCCGTTGCGGCGACCGGCGGCTACGGGCGCGGCACCCTGGCGCCGGGCTCCGACGTCGATCTCCTGTTCCTGCTCCCCTACAAGCAGACCGCGTGGAGCGAGAGCGTGGTCGAGGCGATGCTCTACGTGCTGTGGGACCTCAAGCTGAAGGTGGGGCACGCGACCCGCTCGGTGGAGGATTGCCTGCGCGAGGCCGGCGCCGACATGACGATCCGCACCTCCCTGCTCGAAACGCGCTTCCTGTTCGGCGACAGGGAGCTCTTCGATAATCTGACCAAGCGCTTCGACAAGGAAATCATCGCGACCTCGGCCCCGGCCTTCGTGGATGCCAAGCTGAAGGAGCGGGACGCCCGCGTGGCCAAGGCAGGCGCCTCCCGCTACCTCGTCGAGCCCAACGTGAAGGACGGCAAGGGGGGCTTGCGCGACCTCAACACGCTCTTCTGGATCGCGAAATACGTCTATCGGGTGAAAGAGCCCGAGGAGTTGGTGACGGCAGGCCTCTTCACGCGGGACGAGTTCAACCTGTTCGCCCGCTGCGAGGAGTTCCTGTGGCGGGTGCGCTGCCACATGCACTTCACCACCGGCCGCGCCGAAGAGCGTCTGACCTTCGACCTGCAGCGCACGCTCGCCGAGCGCATCGGCTTTGCCCCCCGGGGCGGATTGTCGGCGGTCGAGCGGTTCATGAAAGCCTACTTCCTGGTCGCCAAGGATGTGGGTGATCTCACGGCCATCGTCTGCGCCGAGCTCGAGGCCCGCCAGACCAAGCCCCGTCCCATGCTCGATCGGGTTTTCGGCCGCTTCCGCCGCCGCCGTGGCGGCGCGATCGTGGGGGACGATTTCACTCTCGACAACAATCGCCTCAACGTCGCCTGCGAGGAGGCTTTCGAGCGCGATCCCGTCAACCTGATCCGCCTGTTCTGGCTCGCCGACCGGCACAACCTGGCGATCCATCCCGATGCGAAGCGTCTGGCGACACGCTCGCTCAAGCTCGTCGGCTCAAGCCTGCGCAACGATCCTGAAGCCAACAAGGTGTTTCTCGAGATCATCACGTCGAAGAATGCCCCGGAGGTGGTGCTGCGTCAGATGAACGAGGCCGGCGTGCTCGGCCGCTTCGTTCCGGATTTCGGCCGCATCGTCGCGATGATGCAGTTCAACATGTACCACCACTACACCGTGGACGAGCACCTCGTCCGCTCGGTCGGGGTGCTCACGGAGATCGAGGCGGGCCACCTCGGCAGCGAGCATCCGCTGGCGAACCGGATCTTCCCCACCATCCGCAACCGGCGGGCGCTCTATGTGGCCGTCTTCCTGCACGACATCGCCAAGGGCAGGCCTGAGGATCACTCGACGGCCGGTGCCGAGATCGCCCGCAAGCTCGGGCCGCGCTTCGGCCTCTCCGACGCGGAGACCGACACGGTGGCCTGGCTCGTCGAGCACCACCTGCTCATGTCGAACACGGCGCAGAGCCGCGATCTGTCCGATCCCGCCACCATCAAGAGCTTCGCCGAGGTGGTGCAGACCATGGAGCGCCTGAAGCTCCTGCTCGTGCTCACCATCGCCGACATCAAGGCCGTGGGACCCGGCACCTGGACCGGCTGGAAGGGCCAGCTCCTGCGCAACCTCTATCACGAGACGGAGGTAATCCTCGGCGGCGGCGCCGTGGACATCGCCCGTTCCGAGCGGGTGCGTTTGGCGCAGGAGCAGCTGCGCGCCGAACTGCACGATTGGTCCGACGAGGAGTTCGAGGCCTATGCGGCCCGCCATACGCCGGGCTACTGGATGAAGACCGACGAGACCCGGCGGGCGAAGCAGGCCCGTCTCCTGAGGGAATCGGAGAAGGGCGGGCGGACCGTCACCACGGCTTACGAGACGGATCAGTTCCGGGACGTCACCGAACTGACCATCCTGTCGCCGGACCACCCGCGCCTGCTTGCGATCATTACGGGGGCCTGTGCGGCAGCGGGCGGCAACATCGTCGATGCGCAGATCTTCACCACCACGGACGGCATGGCGCTGGACACCATCGTGCTGTCCCGCGCCTTCGACCGGGACGAGGACGAGCTGCGCCGGGCGGAGCGGGTCGCCAAGGCCATCGAGCGGGCCCTGAAAGGCGAGGTGAAGATCGCCGATCTCGTAGACGGCAAGCGCCCGTCCAAGGAGCGCTCGAGGGCCTTCCATGTGCCCCCGGAGGTGACCATCGACAATTCCCTGTCGAACCGCCAGACGGTGATCGAAGTCTCCGGCCTCGACCGGCCGGGCCTGCTCTACGACCTCACCACGGCCCTTGGGAAGCTCAACCTCAACATCGCCTCGGCCCATATCGTGACCTTCGGCGAGAAGGCCGTGGACGTGTTCTACGTGACGGACCTGACCGGTACGAAGGTCACCCATGCGGGCCGTCAGGCCACCATCCGCCGGGCCCTGCTGGACGTGTTCAAGGCGGAGGAAACCGAAGGCGTCCAGCGGCGCAGCGCTTGATTTGTGACCCCGGGGGCATGATATGTGGCCCGAACCCTTCTTGTTCCCATCTCAAGCTGATCGATCATGAATCCGAACGACACGGAAAACCAGAACGCGGCCCCGCAGGCCGAGCCCGCCAACGATGCTGCCCCCGAGGCGGCTTCCGCGCCCGAGGCCGACCCGATTGCCGTTCTCGAGGCCGAGAAGGCGGATCTGAAGGATAAAATGCTGCGCCTGATGGCCGATATGGAGAACCTGCGCCGCCGCACCGAGCGCGAGATCGCCGATGCCCGCACCTATGCGGTGGCGAACTTCGCCCGCGACATGCTCAACGTGGCCGACAACGTGCGCCGCGCCATCGAGAGCGTGCCGGAGGAGGCGGGCAGGACCGCCGAGGGCGCCTTCAAGGGCCTGATCGAGGGCATCGACCTCACCGAGCGCGACCTTTTGAAGAACCTGGAGCGCCACGGGGTGAAGAGGCTCGACCCCCAGGGGCAGAAGTTCGACCCGAACCTGCACCAGGCCATGTTCGAGATCCCCAACGCGGAGGTGCCGAACGGCACGGTCCTGCAGGTGGTCCAGTCCGGCTACGTCATCGGCGACCGCGTCCTGCGTCCGGCGCTGGTCGGCGTCTCCAAAGGCGGCCCGAAGGCTGCCGCCAACGGGGGCGAGACGGCGGACAATTCGTCCGCGGCATCGTAAAGGATTGGGACCGGATCAGAGAATCCGGTCCCGCTTCCCTGCCGGGAGAATGCCGCGGGCAACAGGCCCCGTCAGGGATTCATTTCCACGCCGTCGATGACCGCCCGGAAGCGCGGCAGGCTCTCGCCCCGCTGCTCCACCCGGGTGAGGCCGACCATGCGCACATAGCGGCCGGGCTCGAAGCGGATGGTCTGCATCACGACGATCGGCTGGCCCGATTCCGCCTCCACCGCCCTGGCGACGATCTCGTGCCAGTCCTGCCCTTTGAAGCGGAAGGACTCCGAGCGCTCGATTTTCACCTCTTTCAGGATCTGGTTGGCGTTGAGCGCCGCGCGGGCGAACTGATTGCGCTGCTCGCCCGCCGGCGGCGCAGCACCGAGGGAGGAGGCCATGATCAGGATCGGCTGCTCCACCGCCTTGATCGTGTCCTTCGGGCCGTCCGTGAACAGGACGGAGTTGCCGGAGATCGCCCGCACGGGACGGAAGCCCGCCATGTCGCCGAGGCGGAAGGGCATGGCGGAAACCTGCTCCTCGATGGGAATCGGCCCGCGCAGGGCAACAGTCTTCAGGGCCTCGCGGATCTGGGCCTCGCTGTAGCCGTCCGCGCCGCCGCGAACCTGCGCGATGATGAGGCCCGCCACGTCCTCGCCCTTGACGGCCATGACCCATTTGCGCCCTTCCACGGGGCCTTCCATGGTGCCGCCGATCAGCACGCCGGCCCTGCCGCCGAGCTTCAGGGTCTCGCGGGAGGTCTCGTTCAGGCCCTGGCGCTTGAGGGCTTCCTTGGTGAAGCCTTTGACCAGCTGTTCATAGGCCTGCGCCGGCATCTCCACGAGATTGATGGCAGCGGCCTTCTCCTCGTTCTCGAAGCCGCTGAAGCGCCGCGACACGGTCATGTCCTGCGGCGGCACGATGCCGATCCGCGAGGCTGGCGGAAAGACGGGCTCGGCCGCGACGGCGGCCTGAACCGCGAGGGCGAAGCCCAGGGCAGCGGCTGCAAAGGCTTTCATGAATGCCCCTCCAAAGATCATTGCAGATGATATCCTTGCCAAGGCTAGAGCGGCTTTTCCACCTTGCGCAAGGTGAGATTGAGGCGCCCGCCCTGCGGCAGCAGGTCCGAGCTGCCTGGCGTCAGCCGGTCGATGCCATGATAGATCAGCCGGGCCGGCCCGCCGAACACGATTGCGTCACCGGAGCGGAGCTTGACCGATTTCGTCGGATCCTTGCGCTCCAGCCCGCCATAGCGGAAGAGTGCGGTGTCGCCCAGGGACAGGGACACGACGGGGGCGTCGAACGCCTCCTCGTCCTTGTCCTGGTGCATCCCCATGCGGGCGCTCTGTTCGTAGAAGTTGATCAGGCATGCATCGGGCGGATGCGCGTAGCCGCTCAATTCCTCCCAGGCGCGCAGCACCTGCTCCGGCATGGCAGGCCACGGCTCCCCCGTCTCGGGATGCGTCGGCTGATAACGATAACCCTGCACATCCGACACCCAGCCGAGCCGCCCGCAATTGGTCATGCGCACGGAGAACGGCTTGCCCGTGCGCGGCATGCGCGGGGTGAAGAGCGGCGCGGCCTTCGTGATCTCGCGCAGGGACTGGAGCAGCCGCTCCTGCGCCGGACGGTCGAGATAGTCGGGGTAGTAGACGAGGCCGGGGCTTAGGGTAATAGAGTGCATAGGTTTATTTTGCATGTGCACGCCCGCACGTCATCACCGGCCTTGTGCCGGTGATCCCGGTGATGTGGAGCGTTGCGCATCTCAGAAGCGAGATGGCCGGGGCAAGCCCGGCCATGACATGAGGGTTATATTGAGCGCCTGCCTTACCCCTCCAGCACCTTCTTGTCGGCCACCGTCGTGTCTTCGTTGAGCCGGTAGACGAGCGGAATGCCGGTCGCGAGCTCGAGGCCCGGGATCGTCTCGGAGGTCAGGCCGTCGAGCACCATCACGAGGGCGCGCAGGGAGTTGCCGTGGGCGGCCACCAGCACGCGCTCGCCGCGCATCACGCGGGGGAGGATCTCGCGGATATAGTAGGGCAGCACGCGGGCCACCGTGTCCTTCAGGCTCTCGCCGCCGGGGGGCGGCACGTCGTAGGAGCGGCGCCAGAGATGGACCTGCTCCTCGCCCCAGCGGGCGCGGGCGTCGTCCTTGTTGAGGCCCGCCAGATCGCCGTAATCGCGCTCGTTCAAGGCGAGGTTCGCGATGGTCCTGAGATCCGGCTGGCCGATCTCTTCCAGGATCAGCTTGCAGGTGTGCTGCGCCCGCCCGAGATCGGACGTGAAGGCGATGTCGAACTGGACGCCCATGTCCTTGAGCCGCTGACCGGCGGTGCGCGCCTCCTGGACGCCGAGATCGGTCAGACCCGGATCCTTCCAGCCGGTGAACAGGTTCTTGAGGTTCCATTCGCTCTGGCCGTGACGGGCGAGCACAAGAAGGCGATCCATGCTGAGAGTTCTCCGCTGTGATCCCCTCCCCCTTGCGGGGAGGGGTTGGGGTGGGGGTGGTGCGACCGGGTGAGAGAGTTTCTAAGGCAGGTTCCGTATTGATCCATACACTTGGTGATGCAGCGCGGAGCTTCGACTTTTCGACCCCACCCGGCCGCTCCGCGGCTGTCCCTCCCCGCAAGGGGAGGGGAAAAGGAGCTAAAGCCGGTCGAGGCCAAGGACATGGGCCATGGTGTAATAGCCCGGCTTCTTGTCGAAGCCCCAGAGGGCGGCCCTCACGGCGCCGCGGGCGAAGAGGCCCCGGTCCTCGGCCCGGTGCCCCAGCTCGATGCGCTCGCCGGCGCCCGCGAAGATCACCGAATGCTCGCCCACCACGGTGCCGCCGCGCAGGGTCGCAAAGCCGATATCACCGGGATGGCGCGCGCCGGTATGCCCGTCGCGGCTGCGCACGGAACGCTCTTTCAGCGAAATCTTGCGGCCTTCCGCAGCAGCCTCGCCGAGAAGGAGCGCGGTGCCCGAGGGCGCGTCCACCTTCATGCGGTGGTGCATTTCAAGAACTTCAATGTCGAAATCCTCGCCCAGGGTTGCCGCCGCCTTGCGCACGAGGCCTGCGAGCAGGTTGACGCCGAGCGACATGTTGCCGGACTGAATGATGCGCGCGTGCCGCGCCGCCGCCTCCAGCCTGGTGAAGTCGGCTTCTGCCAAGCCGGTGGTGCCGATCACATGAACGATGCGCGCCTGAGCGGCCAGCGCCGCGTAAGCCGTGGTGGCGGCGGGCGCCGTGAAGTCGAGCACGCCGTCGGCCTGGGTGAAGACGGGCAGGGGATCGTCCGTCACGTTCACCCCGAGCGGGCCCGTTCCGGCGAGAAGCCCCGCATCCTGCCCGAGGCCTTGCGAGCCCTCCCGCCCGATGGCGCCGACCAGCGTGCAGCCCGCGGTTTCGGCCACGGCCTTGATGAGCATGCGCCCCATGCGTCCGGCCGCACCCACCACGACAAGTCGCATCTCGCTCATGGCCGTTCTCCTGTGATGTCGGGCTCGGATATAGCGGCTCGGGGGGCGGCTGAGAAGCGTGGTGCTTCCTCACCCTCTCCCCTTTAGCGGGAGAGGGTGACCTGCAACGCAGGTCGGGAGAGGGGCTGTGCTCGTGCAATGACGTCCCCTCTCCCGCTAAAGGGGAGAGGGGCTGTCGCGCACTTCATTCCGGCTGCGGCCCCTCATACCCTTCGATGATGATGATGTCGGCGACCGCGTGGCCGTCGCGCTCGGCCTTGGCGGCCTGGTACTCGGGCGAGTCCCAGCATTCCAGAGCCGCCTCGTAGGTTGGGAACTCGATCACCACGTTGCGGTCCCGCGCCTCGCCCTCGGCGGTCCGATACGCGCCGCCGCGCACCAAGAAGCGGGCGCCGTATTTGGCGAACGGCACCGCGTTGGCCTTGACGTAGTTCTGGTAGGCGTCCGGGTTCGAAACGTCGACGCGGCCGATCCAATAGCCCTTCATGGTTCAGGCTCCTTCCACGAGCACGAATTCGGCCACGCAGGCGCCCTCGCGCTTGGCCTTGGCGGCCTGATATTCCGGCGAATGATAATAGGTCCTGGCCTGCTCCACCGAGTCGAATTCGATCACCACGTTGCGGGCGCGCGCCTCGCCCTCGAGCGCCTCATAGGCGCCGCCGCGCACCAGCGGACGCCCGCCATACTGGCGGATCGCCTCCGTGGCGCCCTTGGCGTATTCCGCATAGGCCTCCGGGTTCGTGACGGTGACGCGGGCAATGACATAGCCTTTGGGCATTGGATGCTCCTCTGAGAACTTGGTGTCGCAGCGAACGCGAGAGGCGGCTGATCGTCAACCCTCATCCTCCTCGTCATCACCGGGACTGATCGCCGGATCAAGTTTGGGGACGGCCATGACACATGGGGAATGTCTCATCCGTTCCCTTCTCATGATTTGACCTCTGAGAAGATCAATCGGCGATCAGAGCGGGCAGTTCGGCCAGGAGACTGTCGCGGGCGCGGAAGCTCGCCACGGAGTTCTCCTTCCGCTCGTCGCGGATCAGCCGAACGAACAGGAATGTGCGGTCGTGTCGCTGCACCCATCCGATGAACCAGCCGAACTGGCGGTTCCGATCGATCTGTCCGCCGGCCGATGGCTGAAAGCCGGATCCTGTCTTGCCGTAGACGTTCCAGGCGCTGGCCACGGGGAAGGACGGCATGATCTCGAGCGTCTTCTCATAAGCCCGTGGCGAGACCTGTAATTCACGCTTGAGGAGCCTGCGCAGGAACTCGATCTGCTCGACGGGCGAGATCTGCAGCGAGGAGCTCAGCCACGCATGGGTCAGGCCGTTGGCCTTGCCCCTGTCGCCGCTGAGGTCGCGATTGCCATAGCGGAATCCATCGACGTAGCGCCTGAAGCGCTCCATGCCCATCTCGCGGGTCAGCACCTGTGAGTACCAGACCACGGAGTCCCGCAGCCACGGGCGCGGCGTGATGGTCTTCCGCCAGGCCTCGTTCCAGGCTCTGTATTCTGGCTTGTAGGGCCAGGCGGGCTCATTCTCCTCCTTGAGGATGCCGGCATCATAGCCCATCAGGCTCAACGGGACTTTGAAGGTGGAAGCCGGGCTGTTGCGGCGTTCGCAATCGCCCTCGCGCTTCAGCACGCGGCCGGTCTCGAGCTCCGTGACAAGGGTGCAGGTATCGGCCCAAGCGGGATTGGCGAGCGCGAGCAGGCAGGAGCACGCAAGGAGCAGGCGGGCCAGCATTCCGTACGGCTCACGCGCCGGCGATGTCGCGCACGATGGCTTCCGCCGCGGCGCGCGGATCGGCGGCCTTCACGATGGGGCGGGCGACCACGAGGTGGTTAGCGCCGAGCCGAATGCCCTCCGCCGGCGTGACGATGCGCTTCTGGTCGCCGGCCTCCGACCCTGCCGGGCGGATGCCGGGCGTGACGATGAGGCGATCGGGGCCTATGAGGGAGCGCACGCGCTGGGCTTCCGGAGCCGCGCAGACGATGCCGTCGACGTTAAGGTCGTGGGCCTGCCCGGCGCGCCGGGCGACGAGGTCGGCCGCCGAACCCGAAGCGTAGCCCGCTTCGACGAGATCCTCGTCGTCGTAGGAGGTCAGTACCGTCACGGCGAGGATCTTCAAGGACGATCCCGCTGCCCCGGCCACCGCCGCGCGCATGGTCTGCGGATAGGCATGGACCGTCAGGAACGTGGCTCCGAGGCGCGCCACCGAGCGCACGCCTTCCTCCACCGTGTTGCCGATGTCGTGCAGCTTGAGATCGAGGAAGACCTTCTTGCCCTGGCCGATCAGTTCGCGGGCGAATTCGAAGCCGCCCGCATAGGCGAGCTGGTAGCCTATCTTGTAGAAGGTGCCGGCATCGCCGATGCGCCCGACGAGGGCGCGGGCCTCATCCACGGAAGGCACGTCGAGACCGATGATGAGCTTGTCGCGAATGTCTCCTGCGGGAACGGGGCTCGTCGGGAGAGACATCGCGGCGCTCATGGATTCATGACCTTGTTGTAGACCCACACGCGGGCCGGGGGGAGGTTGCGCCAGATCCGGTTGGAGGCACGGGCGCTGTAGCTTTGTGAGCGCGCCGGGATCGGCGGCACCACCGCATAGGTGAACTGGATGAAGGGCGCGCCCGGATGCATGAGTTCCTGGGCAATCTCCAGGAGATCCAGGCGCTGATCCATGGGCTTCGTGAAGAGCGGCAGGCTCGACACGGTGGCGGCCGCAGGCTCCGCCAGGATGCCGGCGAGCGTCTCCTTGAGGTCGTAGGCGTCGCCCTGGATGATCGTCGCCTTGGGGAAGCGGCGCTTCAGCAGCCGGCAGAAGTCGGGATTGTATTCGATGAGGACCAGCCGGTCCTGGGCCACGCCGCGGCGGATCAGGGCGTCGGTGACCGGGCCTGTGCCGGGGCCGAGCTCGATGACCGGGCCGGGAATACGCGGGTCCACGTAGGACGCCATGGTCCTGGCCAGGATCTTGCCGGACGGGGTGACCGCTCCCATGACGAGGGGTCGCTCGAGCCATGACCGCAGGAAGCGCGCCTCATCCTGGAAGCGATCTTTCTTGAGGGGTAGTTTGCGGGCCGTGGGCCGTTGAAACGACTGAAGCACTAAGCTGTCCCCTCGATCATGCGGATCACACCGGCTGTTTAGAACCTAGGCACCGGACCCAAAAGTGGAAGGCACGTTTGGGATTGATCCGATGCTTATCTTCTTAGGCAGCGCATCGTCTAGAGCGGAAAAACCGGATCCACTTTTTCCGCGCGATGGCTTTAGAAAACGACCCTCAAGTTAACTTGATCCGCCGAGGCCATCGAGAAACTCGCGAAAACGCGAGAAAAATCCCGAGCTTTCCGGGTGGTTTTCCTTGGAGCACTCCTGGTCGAACTCCATCAGGAGCTCGCGCTGGCGCTTGGTGAGCTTCTGCGGGGTTTCCACAACAACCTGGATGTAGAGGTCGCCCACGTCGCGGGTGCGCAGCACCGGCATGCCCTTGGCCTTCAGGCGGAACTGCTTGCCGGTCTGGGTGCCCTCGGGCACCTTCACGAGCGCGTCGGTGCCGCCTAGCGTGGGCACATTGAACTCGCCGCCGATCGCCGCCGTCACCATGGAGATCGGCACGCGGCAGAACAGGTCCGCCCCGTCCCGCTGGAAGAACGGGTGCGGCTTGATCGACAGGAAGATGTAGAGATCGCCCGCCGGCCCGCCGCGCAGGCCCGCCTCGCCTTCGCCTGCGAGGCGAATGCGCGTGCCGTCCTCGACGCCTGCCGGAATGTTGACCGAGAGCGTGCGCTCCCGGGTGACCCGGCCGGCGCCGCCGCAGGAGGTGCAGGGGTCGTCGATGACCTCGCCGCGCCCATGGCAGTTGGGGCAGGTGCGCTCGATGGAGAAGAACCCCTGCGTCGCCCGCACCCGGCCAGCGCCGCCGCAGGTGGGACAGGCCTTCGGCTTCGACCCCGGCTTGGCGCCGGAGCCGGTGCAGGCCTCGCAGGTGACGGAGGTCGGGATCTTCAGTTCCGCATTCTTGCCGTGGAAGGCCTCGTCGAGGGAGATCTCGAGATTGTAGCGCATGTCGGCGCCACGCTCGCGCCCGCCCGCACCCCGTCCGCGGCCGCCGCGTCCGCCGGCATCGCCGAAGAAATTCTCGAAGATGTCTGACATGAAGTCGGAGAAGTCGCCGTTGAAGCCCGGTCCGCCCGCTCCGCCGTTGGCGAAGGCCGCATGGCCGTAGCGGTCGTAGGCCGCGCGCTTCTGGCCGTCGGAGAGGGTCTGGTAGGCTTCGTTGATTTCCTTGAACTTGACCTCGGCCTCGTGATTGCCCGGGTTGCGGTCCGGGTGATACTGCATCGCGAGCTTGCGGAAGGCGGATTTCATCTCCGCCTCAGACGCGGTCTTGGCGACGCCGAGAACCTCGTAGTAATCGCGCTTGGACATGTCAGGCGCCCCTCGGAGCGGCCTGCCGCTCCGTCTTGTTCATCGTCCGCCGTGCATGCGCTGCACAGGGAAAAGCTCCTGAAGCTTTTGCCGGAGCATCGCGAAAAGCGGTCGGTTGATCGGTCATGGGTGTTTCAAGCTCATTTCACGAAAACGGCACCCGGTCATGAAACCGGGTGCCGAATTCTCTAAAGAGCGCTCATCATTCAGGCGCGCTTTTTCTTGTCGCCTTCGTCGACTTCCTGGAAGTCGGCGTCGATGACGTCGTCCTTGCTCGCGTTGTCGCCGCCTTCAGGCTGCTCGCCGCCTTCGCCAGGAGCGCCCTGCGCCGCGGCATACATGGCTTCGCCGAGCTTCATGGAGGCCTGCATCAGGTCCGTGGTGCGGGCCTTGACGACCTCGGAGTCTTCGCCCGCAAGCGCCTGACGCAGCGCATCGATGGCGGTGGTGATGCCCTGCTTGTCGGCTTCCGACACCTTGTCGCCGTACTCGGTGAGCGACTTCTCGGTGGCGTGGATCAGGCTCTCGCCCTGGTTCCTGGCCTCGACGAGCTCGCGGCGCTTCTTGTCTTCCTCGGCGTGAGCCTCGGCGTCCTTCACCATCTTCTCGATGTCGGCATCCGACAGGCCGCCGGACGCCTGGATGCGGATCTGGTGCTCCTTGGCCGTGGCCTTGTCCTTCGCCGTGACGTTCACGATGCCGTTCGCGTCGATGTCGAAGGTCACCTCGATCTGCGGCACGCCGCGGGGCGCGGGCGGAATGCCCACGAGGTCAAACTGGCCGAGCAGCTTGTTGTCCGCCGCCATTTCGCGCTCGCCCTGGAAGACCCGGATCGTCACCGCGTTCTGGTTGTCTTCCGCGGTGGAGAACACCTGGCTCTTCTTCGTCGGGATCGTGGTGTTGCGGTCAATCAGACGGGTGAACACGCCGCCCAGGGTCTCGATGCCGAGCGAAAGCGGGGTCACGTCGAGGAGCAGCACGTCCTTCACGTCGCCCTGGAGCACGCCGGCCTGGATGGCCGCGCCGATGGCCACGACCTCATCCGGGTTGACGCCCTTGTGGGGCTCCTTGCCGAAGAAGTTCTTCACCACTTCCTGGATCTTCGGCATGCGGGTCATGCCGCCGACGAGAACCACCTCGTCGATGTCGCCCGGCGAGATGCCGGCGTCCTTGAGGGCCTTGCGGCAGGGCTCGATGGTCTTCTGCACCAGGTCGTCCACGAGCTGCTCGAACTTGGCGCGCGAGAGCTTGAGGGCCAGGTGCTTCGGACCGGAGGCATCCGCCGTGATGTAGGGCAGGTTGATCTCGGTCTGGGAGGCCGAGGACAGCTCGATCTTGGCCTTCTCGGCCGCTTCCTTCAGGCGCTGAAGGGCGAGCTTGTCCTTGGTCAGGTCGATGCCCTGCTCCTTCTTGAACTCCGCCGCCAGGTACTCGACGAGGCGCATGTCGAAGTCCTCGCCGCCGAGGAAGGTGTCGCCGTTGGTCGACTTCACCTCGAACACGCCGTCGCCGATCTCGAGCACGGACACGTCGAAGGTGCCGCCGCCCAGATCATAGACCGCGATCATGCCGGTCTGCTTCTTGTCCAGGCCATAGGCCAGGGCCGCAGCCGTGGGCTCGTTGATGATGCGCAGGACCTCGAGGCCGGCGATCCGGCCTGCGTCCTTGGTGGCCTGGCGCTGGGCGTCGTTGAAATAGGCCGGAACCGTGATGACGGCCTGCGTGACGGGCTGTCCGAGATAGGACTCGGCCGTCTCCTTCATCTTCTGAAGGGTGAAGGCGGAGATCTGCGAGGGCGACATCTGCTTGCCGTCGGCCTCGACCCAGGCGTCGTTATTGCCGCCCTTCACGATGTGATAGGGAACGAGGCCCATGTCCTTCTTGGTCATGGGATCGTCGAAGGTGCGGCCGATCAGGCGCTTGATGGCGAAGAAGGTGCGCGACGGGTTCGTGACCGCCTGGCGCTTGGCCGGCTGGCCGACGAGGCGCTCGCCTTCGTCCGTGAAGGCCACGATGGACGGGGTCGTCCGGGCGCCTTCAGCGTTTTCGATGACTTTGGGCGTCGTGCCTTCCATGACAGCGACGCAGGAGTTGGTGGTGCCGAGGTCGATACCAATGACCTTACCCATGGCGGGATCCCTCACTTTCAAGCAGACCGCCGGGCCCTCAAAGCAGCCCGGCCCATGGCTTACATGTTGCTGACAAATTGCCGGGGCCGCCTCAAACCGAGCCGTGCCCCATGCTGGCGCTGATATAAGAAGAGGCTTTCAGGGCTGCAAGACGATCATGGGCGCTAGTTTGCGCCAATTCGTCGGAGCCGGACCCTGTTGCATTCCTGCAATATGGGCCGGAGCGCCAGGTCGGCACCTCGCGCATCCGTGGTTCAGGCAACGTGATTTTACGGGGCGGTCTCGACGATCAGGGTGAGTGCTGCCCGCAGGATGACCTGCCCGGCCTCGTCCCTGACGCTGACGATGAAGGTTTTCTGGTCGCCATCTGGGAGGGCATCCCGCGCCAGATCGGGCAGGGCGTTCTGGGCCTCGGTTTTCACCTGCTCCAGGTTTGGCAGCTCCATCCCCTCGGGATCGTTGATCAGGTGGCTTCCATCGTAGGTGTCGAAGAAGTAGCGAGGCACCGGCATTTCCCCTGTGAGGCGTTTGCTAAACCCGGGGAGGGGCAGTTTGTTCGCTGTTCCATCAGGAGCTTCCTGAAAAAGCGTGGCTTTCCAAGAAGCTGGATGGCTGCCGATTGTTTTCTGGCCGTGGCTTCTGCTCCCTTGTACCATGGACGCCCGTAGCACGGCTGCTGTGGATGAATGCGGCTCCTCCTGCCTGCCTCTGGGAAAGACCACCATGATGATCAATGCACAAGCGCCGATCGGCCGGATGATCCACAAGCTTGAGAGCATCTTTCCCCTCTCCGTCGAGGAGCGGCAGGCCCTCGCCGGTCGCCCGGTGCAGGTCGCGATCTTCAAGCCCGATCGGGACATCGTGCGCATCGGCGACCGCCCGTCCCAGTGCTGCCTGATCCTGGAGGGCTTCACCTGCGTGTATAAGATCACCGCCGAGGGCAAGCGCCAGATCGTGGCCTTCCATGTCCCCGGCGACATCCCCGACCTGCAGAGCCTGCACCTGAAGGTCATGGACAACAGCGTTGCGACGGTGAGCCCGTGCACGCTCGGCTTCATCCCGCACGAGGCCCTGTACGACCTCTGCAACCGCTTCCCCCGGATCACCGCCGCCCTGTGGCGCGAGACCCTGGTCGATGGCTCAATCTTCCGGGAGTGGATGACCGGCATCGGGCGGCGCGAGGCCTACAACCGAATGGCCCATCTCCTGTGCGAGCTGCTGGTGCGCCTGAAAGCCGTGGGCCTGGTGGAGGACGGGACCTTCAATCTGCCCATCACCCAAACCGAACTCGCGGACGCCATCGGGGCCAGCACGGTGCACGTCAACCGGGTCCTGCAGGAGCTTCGGGCCGACGGGCTCATCCGCAGCAGGGGAGCCCAGGTGCAGATCCTGGAATGGGAGAAGCTGAAGGAGGCGGGCGATTTCGATCCGCTCTACCTCCACCTCCGGCAGGACGGGAATGCGTGAGCTTGGAGCATCGCCTCCGGCCCTACCAGGGCTCGACTACGAGTTCCGGCCAAGCCTCAACCAAGCGTTTCGTCTTCTCCTCATAGGCGGCCTTGTTCGGCAGTGACCGGTTCGGCCGGATTCGGAGCGAGAAGAGATCCGCCAGCCCGAAGGGTGCAAGGATGTTGAGGAAGCCATCCCGCTCCAGCCGCACTCCCAGGGACTGAACAGTCAAAGGATATTGCCGGAACACCTCGTCCGGATGCGATACAGCAGGGCAGGGGAAGCCGAAACGCTGCTCGAACCATAGCGGCACACGGGCATGATTGCGGACTTCGAGAACACCCTGAAAGTCGGGCAGGGCGGCTGCGATCTGCCGGCTAGCTGCATCCTCGGCTTCCCAGGAGAGGTCGGAAGCGTTGAAATAGACGAGATCGTAGTCCTTGATCCCGGTCCGCCTGGGGCGACCGGTCAGAGCATTCCAGACCCTCTGATAGACACATCCTCCGCCTAGGCGCCAATGAGGCAGTCCGATCCGACTGGCCGTTGTGAGAACCTCCATGAGGTCCGGGTCAGTCCAGATGATCTCTTCGAGATGGCGAAGCCGATCCGCTTCATCGGCTGCGGCCTGCTGCGCCATGACTCCTAAGCCTCGCTCCCGCTCAAACTCCGCCCGGCCTCCCACCCTAGAATGGCCTGCTTGCGGGTCAGCCCCCAGTGATAGCCGGTGAGCGCGCCGGAGCGGCCCAGCACCCGGTGGCAGGGGACCACGAAGGAGACCGGGTTCTTGCCCACCGCCGCGCCCACCGCCCGGCAGGCGGCGGGCTTGCCGATGTGGCGGGCGATGTCGGAATAGGTGGCGGCCCGGTCGCGTGGGATGCGCAGCAGGGTCTGCCAGACCCGGACCTCGAAATCGGTGCCGATCAGCACCACCCGGAGCGGCTGCTCCGCCTGCCATTGCGACGGGCTGAAGATGCGCCGGGCTACCGGCGCCGTGGCGGCCGGATCCTCCACGTATTCGGCCTTCGGCCAGCGGCGGGTCATGTCGGCGAGCGCCGCCGGGCGGTCCCCGTCGTCCACGAAGCCGAGGCCCGCGAGCCCCCGGTCGGTCACGATCAGCAGCGCCTCGCCGAACGGCGAAGGATGGAAGCCGAAGCGCATGGTGAGGCCCGAGCCGCCCGCCTTGTAGTCGCCTGGCGTCATGGCCTCGTGGGTCACGAAGAGGTCGTGCAGCCGGGCCGGGCCGGAGAGGCCGAGCTCGTAGGTGGCGTCGAGCACGCTCGCGGAATCCGCCAGCAGCGCCTTGGCGTTGTCCAGGGTGATGGCCTGGAGGAAGGCCTTGGGCGACAGGCCTGCCCAGCGCCGGAACAGGTGATGCACATGGGTGGTGGAGAGCCCCACATGGTCGGCGATCGCTTCCAGCGACGGCTGCTCGCGCCAGCGCTCCGAGATGAACGCGATGATCCGGCGCACCCGCTCGTAGTCGGAATGGGGCTCGTCCGGCACCATGAGGTCGGCCGGTTCGATGGTGATGTCGCGCAAGGTATCGAGCATGGCGGTGATCCTTTATTGCCGATCATCGTAGCGATGGGAGAGGGCAGGCGACACCCGATTTCTGCGGTGGCTTTCTCTCTTCAGCCTCATGTCGTGAGAAGGGTATCTTCTGGTGTCATCCCCGGCGGCCGTGAGGCCGGGAAGGGGATCCATAGCGCTGAGCGGGTGAGTGGATTCCTTCCCCCTTCGCTGCGCTCCGGCCGGGAATGACCCTCTCCCGGTTCTCACACTCCTCTAATCCTGACAGCCTCCCCGTCATCCCCGGACTTGTTCCGGGGATCCACGTCTTTGCAGCGGTTGAAGACGTGGATGGCCGGGACGAGCCCGGCCATGACGGTGAGGGCATGTTCTTACTCTGTTCTTGGCAGCTACTCTAACCTTAGCTATAACATCACCTTAGATCTGCTCCTATCGAGGGGCGCGCTCGCGAGGCGTCGCAGTGTGGGAGCAGACACGGTCCTGTGGCATGGCCTCGCAAGCCGTGTCGACGGGAGGCCCAGGCTGTGTGCCGGTGGTCGGAATCGGTTCAAGGCCCCCGCTGAGCAGGCGGATCACGCCTTGAGCGGTCACCGGGCTGGCACCGCCTGAACGCCTAAACAAGCCGTGCGCGAAGAGGCACCTCGGCTCTTCCCTATCACCACACATCATCGAGCCGGGCTGCCCAACGCGCCACCCTCGATCTCACCACAGGCTCGCAGCATCAGCTGCGGGCCACACAGTGCTGGCTCTTTCTCAATAGCCCCGCTTCACATCCGCCAGGGCGCGGCCCAGGGCTTCGGCCAGGGTTTCGCGCTCCGGCGGGGAGAGGTCGCGGGCGATCACCACGTGCTCGGCCCGGGAGGTCAGCGCGAGCTGCTGCATGCCGTATTCATCATCGACTTTCCGGTCGAGACGGGTCCAGAGCGGGTTGAAATGCCAGTCCTTCACCTCGCCCTTCGGACTCACCTTGCGGAACAGGAGCCGGATCGGGGTCAGCTCGAGCAGCTCGAAGGCATCGCCCTGCCGGTAGCTCATCCGGAAGGCAATGTAGAGGCCGAGGAAGTCGAGGCCGAAGAAGCCGGCCACCGGCCAGAAGCCCATGACCACGAAGGGGATGCTCGCCACCAGGGAGGTGAGGCAGACGAGCATCATGACGATCCTGAACGCTTTCGGGCTCAATGACCGGTGCGGGCGGATGACGGCCGAGAACACCGGCTGCTCGAACCGGTCCGCGCCATCAAATGTCGCCTTGCTGCCTGCCATAGCCCAGATATAACGCAGGAATGTCGGATCTGAAGCAGCCCTCCCGTCGCATGTCGAAGCCTAAGCCCGCCGTCCCGGCGAAAGCCGTGGGCAGGGCCGTGCGCTCCCGCATGCCCAAGCCCGTCGACCGGGCCACGATGGTCGAGATCTTCCGCCGCCTGCACGCGGCCAATCCCGAGCCCAGGGGCGAGCTCGATTACACCAACCCCTATACGCTCCTGGTCGCCGTGACGCTCTCGGCCCAGGCCACGGACGTGGGCGTCAACAAGGCGACCCGCGGGCTGTTCGCGGTTGTCGACACCCCGCAGAGGATGCTTGACCTCGGCGAGGAGGGTCTGCGGCAGCACATCAAGACCCTGAACTTCTTCAACACCAAGGCGAAGAACGTGATCGCGATGGCCAAGCGCCTCGTGGAGGAGTTCGGCGGCGAGGTGCCCAATTCCGTCGAGATCCTGGAGACCCTGCCGGGGGTCGGCCGCAAGACCGCCAGCGTCGTGGTCAACATCGCCTTCGGCGACCCGCGGGTTGCGGTGGACACACATATCTTCCGGGTCACCAACCGCCTGCCGCTGGCGATCACCAGGACACCGCTCGACACGCAGGAAGCGCTCGAAAAGCTGATCCCGGACGAATACCGGCTCCACGCCCATCACTGGCTGATCCTGCACGGCCGCTACATCTGCAAGGCCCGCAAGCCGGAATGCTGGCGCTGCCCGGTGAACGACCTGTGCCGCTATCCGGACAAGACCATTCCTTAGATCGGCACGCCTGCGGGCCTCACGCAGCGCTGTGCGCCAGGGGTGCAGGCAATGCCCGGCGTCGAGCAGGCCAGGCCCTCCGGAACGCGGCGGCAGACGACGCAGCCGTCGGTCCATTCGGCGCAGGACGGGCCCGGAGCCGAGCCCTGCGCCGGAGCCCCCAGGCCTGCGCCAGCAATGACGGCGAATGTTACAACCAGCAATGCGATGACGATGGAGATGATGACCGCAAGGGTCTCGTCGCGTGACGGCATGGGTCAGCCGTAGACCATGAGGCCCGCGAGACCCGCGGCCCCGACGAGGATGCGCCAGTAGGCGAAGGGCGTGAAGCCGTGACGCGACACGTAGTCGAGCAGCATCTTCACCACGAGCAGAGCCGCCACGAAGGCGGAGATGAACCCCGCCACGATGATCGTGACGTCGTTGGCAGAGAGGATCTTGTAGTTCTTCAACAGGTCGTAGGTGAAAGCGCCCGCCATGGTGGGCATGGCGAGGAAGAACGAGAACTCCGCCGCCGCGCGCTTGGACGCCCCCATCAGCATGGCGCCCACGATGGTGGCGCCTGAGCGCGACACGCCGGGGATCATCGCCACGCACTGGATGAGGCCGATCTTGAGGTACATCGAAAGGGGAAACCGCGTCGCGTCGGTCTTCGTCGCCTCCAGGGGCATCCGGTCGATGACGAGCAGCACGAAGCCGCCGACGATCAGCGTCACGCACACGATCCAGGGATCGAAGAGCACCTCCTTGATGAAGCCGTGCAGCACGGCGCCGATGAGGGCTGCGGGCAGGAAGGCCACCAGCACGCCGATGACGAAGTGGCGGGCCATGGGATCGTGCGGCAGGGCTCTTGCGATGGACCAGAGCTTGTTGAAGTAGACCGACAGGATCGCCAGGATCGCGCCGAGCTGGATCAGCACCTCGAAGGTCTTGCCCGTCGACTCGAATCCGAGGAAGTGGCCCACGAGGAGCAGGTGGCCGGTCGAGGACACGGGGAGAAACTCCGTCAGCCCTTCGATGAGGCCGAGAAAGAGCGCCTCGATGATTTGCGACATCGTTGAAAATCCTGAGAACGGCGCCAGATGCGGGAGCGCCTCCACCTCTGTCAAGAAAGGTTTGCGCTGCAGGCGCGGCCCATCTGCGTCAGAGTCATGAGATTCACCATTATTCCTTACCAACCCTTAACGAAGCACGGCCTTATTCTTGCCGCCTGTTTCGCGTCAGCATCATTCATGGCCACCCTGCATTCTTATCCCTTTTGCCCGCAGTCGCGGTTCGCGCGCCTCATTGTTGCGGAACTCGGCCTTGAACCGAATGTGGTCGAGGAGAAGCCGTGGGATCGGCGCATCCCCTATCTCGAGATCAATCCGGCCGGCAACCTGCCGCTCTTCCTCGACGATAATGGGCTCGCGGTGCCGGGTCCCATGGGCATTGCGGAATATCTGGATGAGACGCGGGGGGAGGATCTTCGGGATCGCCGCTTCCTGCCGCGGGAGCTCGCCCGGCGGGTCGAGGTGCGCCGCCTGCTCGACTGGTTCCTGATCAAGTTTCACGGCGAGGTGTCGGACTACCTCGCCACAGAAAAGATCTACAAGCGGTTCACACCCGGCGAACTGGGGGGCGGTCCGCCGGACATGGGGGCGATTCGCGCTGCCCAGACCAATGTGCGATACCATCTCAAATATATCGGTTTTCTGATTTCCCAGCGGAATTGGCTCGCCGGCGACCAGATGACCTATGCGGATCTGGCGGCGGCGGCCCATCTGTCGGTGGTGGATTATCTCGGCGACGTGCCATGGAACGAGGACGAGACAGCGAAGCTTTGGTACGCCAGGATCAAGTCCCGGCCGTCCTTTCGCGCGCTCCTGGCGGACCGGGTGCCGGGCATGGCGCCGGCGGACCATTACGACAATCTCGACTTCTAGGCGCGGACGCGCTCAAGCAGGCCTTCGTCGAGCGCGCAAAGGCGCTCGGCTTCGACGCCGTTCACGTCGCGCGGCCGGATTCGATCCCGCTGGCGCGCGAGCGCCTTCAGGCCTGGCTCGAGGCCGGTCATCACGGCTCGATGGAGTGGATGGCGGACACCGCCGAGCGGCGCGCTGATCCTCGCACCCTCTGGCCCGAGGTGCGCAGCGTCATCCTGCTCGGGCTGAACTACGGCCCGGCCGACAATCCTCTCGCGGAACTCGCGCAAACAGATCGCGGCTATATCTCGGTCTATGCCCGCAACCGCGACTACCATGACGTGATCAAGGGCAAGCTCAAGGAAGCGGCGGGCTTCCTCGCCTCAAAAGCCTCGTCCGACGTGAAGGTCTTCGTCGATACGGCGCCGGTGATGGAAAAGCCGCTCGCGGAAGCGGCGGGCCTCGGCTTCCAGGGCAAGCACACGGTCGTCGTCTCGCGCGCGTTCGGCAACTGGCTGTTCCTGGGCGCCATCTTCACCACGGCGGAGCTACCCGCCGACGAGCCGGAGCGCAACCATTGCGGCTCCTGCCGCCGCTGCCTCGACATCTGCCCGACCAACGCTTTTCCCGCGCCCTACCAGCTCGATGCGAGGCGCTGCATCTCGTATCTCACCATCGAGCACAAGGGGCAGATTCCAGCGGAGCTGCGCCCCGGCATCGGCAGCCGCATCTTCGGCTGCGACGACTGCCTCGCCGTCTGTCCCTGGAACAAGTTTGCGCAGGCAGGCCGCGAAGCGCGGCTCGTGCAGCGGGAAGATCTCGCCCTCTTGCCGCTCGCCGAACTCGCCCGTCTCGATGATCCCTCTTTCCGCACCCGCTTTGCCGGAACGCCCATCAAGCGCACGGGCCGCGACCGCTTCATTCGCAACGTGCTGATCGCGATCGGCAACTCAGGCGATGTGAACCTCGCCGAAGAGGCAGAGCGGCTGCTGGACGATGCCTCGCCGCTGGTGCGCGCCATGGCGGTCTGGGCGCTCGGGCGCTTGCTGCCGCCCGACGCGGTGGCGCGTCATGCGGCCGGGAGGCTGACGCAGGAGAGCCATCCGGACGTGCGTGAGGAATGGCGCCTGGCGATGGCGCTGCCCATCGCAGCCTCAGCCTAGTCCCTCAAGACTCATTGCACTCTCGCCTCATTCCCGAGGAGCCTGCGGAGCAGGCGTCTCGAAGGAGGATCCAGAGATTGCGGGAGATGCCTTCGTCCTTCGAGATGGTCACTGCGTGACCTCCTCAGGGTGTTAGATCCAGCAAGCTAAGTTCACGCCGCGTAGCGGTTCGCAGCCGGGCCGAAATGGTCAATGTAGCGGGGGTTGATCGCCGAGACGGGCAGCACGACGAGCACGTCCGTGGTGCCGAACTGCCGGTCGATCACGGCCCCCGTGCCGAAGGTCGCACCCACGCGCAGGTAGCCCTTGATCAGGGGCGGCAGGGCGTGAAGGGCCGCCTTGGGATCGACGGCCTCCTTGGGCAGGATGTCCATGGGGGTAAAGCGTTCCGGCAGGGCTCTGGCCTGCCATTCGACCGGTGCTGCGGCGTAGTGGTGCAGGAAGCTCAGCGGAAGCGCCAGCTCTCGCACGTTCGTGCCTTCCAGGCTGGCGCAGCCCATCATCACGTCGATGCGGTAATGGAGCACATAGGTCCAGATCCCGTGCCACAGCAACTCGACTGTGCGCTTGTTGCGATAGGGCTTGAGCACGCAGGAGCGGCCGAGTTCCAAGAAGCGCAAGCCGGGATGGGCCTTCAGGAGCGGCGCGATGTCGTACTCGCCCCGGGTGTAGAACCCCCCATGGCGCGCCGCGATGTCCTGACGGAGCAGGCGGTAGGTGCCCACCACCTTCGGCTTGGCCGGTCGGAAGGGCTTGGCCTTCACGTCATGATCGAGGACGAGGATGTGGTCGCAGACCCGGTCGTACTCGTCCACGTCGCGGCGGGAGATCAGGGCCGCGCCGGTGGGCGATGCCGACATCTCCTCGTAGAACACCTTGAAGCGCAGGCGCTGGGCGCGCCGGATGTCCTTGGCGGTGGTCGCGAGGCGGACCTCGAGGGAGCCGATCCGGCCAAGCACGGGATCAAGGCTGCCATGGTGGCGGACGAGCCTGTCGGTTCCGGGCATGAACTTGAAGCCGTGAGGGGACGAACCGATGGAAGCGGAGCCCGCCGCCGCATGGTTCGAAAGAAAGTCGTTCATCGCTGCCTCACAGAATCGTCTCTCCAGCGCCGGGTCGTGGCTGACGCCGCTCCGCTTCCGCTATGACATAAAACCTGTTCGAAACTGTTTTGTGACAGAAAACATATCCGTGCCGGTGGAAAATATCGGATCCTGTTCAGGGATTCACAAGCAGGGGAAAGGGCCCTCGTCCTTTCGTCACGCAGCCGCCGGGCGCCGATCCGCATGGGCCCGGTAGGAGAGGGCCTCGGCCACATGGATGCGCCGGACCCGGTCTTCCCCATCGAGGTCGGCCAGGGTCCGCCTCACCTTCAGCACCCGATGGAAGGCACGGGCGGAGAGCCGCATGGCATTGGCGGCATCCCTGATGAGGGACAGGCCCTCCGGATCGGGCTGCGCCACGTCCTCCAGCAGCCCCGGAGGGCAGGCGGCATTGGTGGTGATGCTCTCGAGCTTCAAGGACGCATAGCGGATCGCCTGCCGCTCGCGGGCCCGGGCCACCCGTGCTGCGACTTCCGCCGAGCCTTCGCCCGGAGCCGGCAGGATCAGGTCGGCTGCGGTGACGGCCGGCACTTCGATGGCGAGATCGATGCGGTCGAGGAGCGGACCTGACAAACGGGCTTGGTACTGTGCGATGCAGCGCTCGTTCGGCTGGCGGCGGCAGACATAGCCGGGCTCGGTGGCCTGTCCGCAGCGGCAAGGGTTCATGGCGGCCACGAGCTGGAACCGGGCAGGATAGGTGACCCGGTGGTTGGCCCGGGCAATCAGGATCTCGCCCGCCTCCAGCGGCTGCCTCAATGAATCGAGCACCTGGGGCTGGAACTCCGGCAGTTCGTCGAGGAAGAGCACGCGGCCATTCTCTTAAGGATCACGTTGTCTCAATATTTATGTCCTAAGAATGAGACCTTCATAGCTGATTTTTTCACAAGCGGTGGGCCCAAAGCCGGTCTGAGTTGTCTCACCCGTGTTGTCTCAAACCTGTGGGCTCGTTTGATATTGTGGATAACTAACTCGAATGGCTGAAGCCAACCCCGCGATCCGATCGGGCCAGCGGGTCCCGGTTGCACGTGTGCCCGGCCGGGCCTAGCTGCCTCTGGCATTCCTTCCCGGAAGTGCCCTTAATCAAGGTGCCTAACGATCAGACGCGCCACGGTACTAAACGGATAACTTATGCGTCGTTGAGGAGCCTCGTCTGTGCAGTGTTCGCTTATTTCTCGCGGGTTTATTGAACCGAGCCCGAAGGTCTCTCACTTCTGCGTCGCTGCGTTCTCATTTGAGAGTTTCATGCCTTTCTCATTTAAAGCCCATCCTACCTCAGCCCTGAAGATGTGGAACGGTGCTGTGATCCCGCCGAGGGAAGCCGATCGGGCGTGCAAGCTGGTCAGGGTTGTATGCACGCCCGATCGGCGCTTCCAGTTCACTCCGCTGTGGTCATGGCCCTATTTCGGTGTGTGCACTTTGGATCTGAGACTTTGAGGACACGTGTCCTCTAGATGCCGATGTAAACCCATAGGGCACACGTTTCATAGTGGCTTAAGACGTTCACGGTCGGTGCACCCAAAGTGAACGGCGCTAGATCAAGTAGTCGCTATGCCTTTGAGCCTGCGGATGCTCAGGGTAAGAGCGGCATCATAGGCCCTCAAAGAACTGTCGGAGAACAGGATGCCAATCGACTACAAACTCTGGAGTAGAACTTTCACACCAGAGGAAAAGCCTTCACTGCCATGCCCTCAGTGCAGTAGGGGCGTGGTCGTTCCAGATGAAACCAGTTACCGCCTTGTGGAACCAGCCCATTCGAAACGCGCATCCAGTCACGAAGATTGGAGCCCAGCCTGGGATGTCTACCGATTCACCATGCTAATGCGCTGCCCAATTCCTGAGTGTGGGGAGGTTGTTGCTGTCGCGGGGCTAGCCGATACCGACATTTATGTTGATCAGAATAACGAAGTGATCTTCGGGCCTATGCTCCAGCCTAGCAGCATGACGCCTGCTCCGCCTCTGATTAAGGTACCACCAGAGACACCCAAGAGCCTCAAATTCAGCATCCAGAAGACATTCGGACTCTATTGGATGGACCCCGGAGCGTGCGCCAACGGGCTACGTGTAAGTGTGGAAACACTTCTGGACGACTTCAATATCCCAAGGCAGGGCATGAGCGCCAAGGGGCACAAACCCAAAAGACTCGATCTCTTCCAGCGAATTGAGGCGTTCAAAGCTCAGGTACCAGACCACGCGGAAACCCTTGATGCATTGCGTCATGTCGGGAACGTTGGTGCACACGAAGGTAAGGTAGAGGAAGAGGTCCTTCTGGATGCCTTTTCAATTTTTGAACACGCCTTGAGCGAGATCTACGGAAGGAACAGTGAAGTCATAGACGCTATGAGGAAGAAGATTATCAAAGGAAAAGGAAAATACAAATCGTAGGCGGGGAGGTGTGATACTTAACGCCAGACCCGAGGCGGACTCCAGGACCCCTAAAGTGGCTTCTTATCGCGTGTGCGTGTGCGATATCCTGTGCGTGTGCCCATGAGCTATTCCCGCGCCCAGCCGCGCACGAGGGAGGGGGTACGGGGGAAACTCCGCTCCGTTGCCTCGTGGGGTACCTCTCGCATAGGCGTCCCCAAAATCTAGTCGGGTACCCGTCAGTCGCCTCGGGTCTGCGAAGTTGAGAAAGTGCCTTTCACCCTAGCAACCTTTCAAGTGGAGCGAGAAGCTTTGTCTCAAGCTCTTCTGGCACTCGCGTACTAGGCGTAAGCCTCTTGCAAATCTCAGTGCAAAGCTCCTCCTTTCGGAATCGAAAACCATTAGCTTCAACAAGATCGCTGTCTGTGATTGAAATCCGGTGTGCTTCTTGAACTCCGAGATGGAAAATAGCAGCCATAAGCTCTTGCGGATAAACGTACTCGATACCGTTTGCCGACCAGACAATCACGCTTGAGCCTGGAAGGCCCAGTCTCTCAATATCCTGTTTGGTCCCACGACTATGAACACTGTCGAGCACAACGAAAGTGCGGGCCTCATATGGGGAGCCTGTTAAACCACCGATCATCGTGCGCAACTCCCGCACACGCCGTTTCACATCGCCCTCACTGTCAACGACGAGCACCCTTCGTTCAGGGAAACGAGTAGATAGAAGTGCCTCAAGAAAGCGCTTGTCGGTCTTTCCCTCAACAATAACTATTGCCGCTGGTAAGGAAAAGCTTTCCAGGGAATTTCCAAGGAGATCAAATTGAAGCTGTTGGAACTCCTGTATGCTCTCAACGCGTCGGGTAGATATTTCCTGACCGTGCCTGCTTATTGCATAGTTATTCGTGAGAATTTTCCTGTCCAAGAAGAGATGTGAATGTGTAGAGATGAAGACGGATTTCAAGTGTGGAAATTTTGCACTTCGAATTTCGGGGTCTGACAGTATGTGCGCCAACTTGCGCTGCATCTGTGGCGCTAAGCCAAGCTCTGGCTCATCGATCAGAATGCGCTCAATACTCGCATCCTTGCACTCAGTGATAAGCCGCATGATCAGACGCGTACCTGTACTTGCAGTTCGGAGAGGCTTGCCATCTACCGCAATATAACGCGGCGATAGATCATTGGCGTTATCCTCTTTCTCGATTGAGAAGGTGAAGCCTAGTAGCTCAGAACAAAGTGCTAGGATCTCAGCCCTCTTTTGATCACTCATACGCATGACGAGTGGGGATAAATCGAAGTAAGTTCCATCCGAATTTAGCTCCCCCGAAATCAGGTCTGCATGTCGGCGCTCTCCAGTATTTGGAGATGGCCCATTGCGAGTTAACGCTAGGTCTTGTGTGAACCTATTGACACCTAGCATAGCGGCTGCGCCTGAAAACCGATTATACAACGCTTTCAGGAGTAGTGACTTCCCACTGTTGTTAGGTCCACTAAACACTACGTAGCGGGCCTCTTCTAATGATGCGCCCAGATCATTGATCGACGGCATAAAGGAGGCATACGGAACATTCACTTGTGGTCTTAGTACGAGTCTAGCCATCTTCGTCCTGGGTCTGGGGATCTAAACATAGACACCCCTTAAGTGCCTGTTCAAGGGACCCTGAGACTGATGCTTCACTGACGGAACTAAAACCCTGGATAACTGAGCTCCTCAAGGGCAGTCCTCTTGGTCTCTAGGTTCGCTCCACCAGAGTAAAGGCCGTAGGTAACCCTCGGTTTGTCATGCTCCACGATATCCGCCGCGATATTCTCGGAGACCCCCGCATTCTCTAGGAGGGTCGTAGCGGTCTTGCGGATAGAGTGGAACACGTAGGCCTCATTGAACCCGAGGTCTGCCTTAAGCCGTCCAGAACGGTTCAAGATGCGCAACCAACGTTAGGCGGTTTGTGGACGGGGGGTAATGCAGGCTCTGCTCCAGGCGGCCTCTTGCCGGGTCCGACTTGAACCAGTGAACTTCCTGCTCCTCCCACAGTTGGAGACCGTAAGGTGAGAGGCGATGCCCCTATACTTCTTCGATGTTTGGGAGGATGAGAGCCTTGTCAGGGACGAGGTGGGGGTTGAGTTCGCCAACCTAGACGCCGCTAAGGCAGAGGCTCTCGTTGCCCTCCTGGCAATCGCTCAGGGGTGTCTTCCCAAAGCGGGCCACAAGTACCTTGAGATCCAAGTCAAGGATGCGATTGGACAAGCTTTGGTGCGGGTGGCCATGGCGCTTGTTGTGGAAGACCTGGGCCGAAGCGGAGTTCATTGAGGCGTTCTTACCGCGTGTGGGTGCGGGATACCGCGTGGGGCGCCTGTGAGCTATTCTCGCGCCTAGCCGCGCACGAGGGGGCGGGGGGAAGTCTGGTCCGATGCCTCTACGTGGTACCTCTCACATGGGCGACCCCAAATTTTAGTCGAGGTCTCCATCTACAAGGAAAAGCCAAAGAGAGCGGCCAAGGCGGTAAGGGCTCTCTCGATCACCTTGCCAGTAACGGTATCTGCAAGCTTGACCGCGAGCCATTGAAGGGACCGGATAAGCACCGTAGTGACAGCATCAACACGAGTTCGGGGAGCTTTGAGCAACCGTTGGCCGCCTTCAAGTTCCGCAAGGCGTTGTTCAAAATCCTCAGGGTCACGGACCCTATACTCGTTGCTTGCGCGGAGTGCGGCAATAGCCTCCGTGAGCTTAGCGTCGGCTTCAAGGTAGGCAGCGGAGCCGTGGTCTAGCTGCACAACTTGGTCGGAGGTGAGAGCCTCACGGTATTCCAGATCGTTCCGTACCGCTTCTAATACCTCCTCTCTCAAACCATATTCGTCTAGGAGGTCTTCATAATGATCCCATCCGCGTCCTGTTAGCTGGACCTCAACTGCGTCTAAGGTTGGTTCTGTTCTTAGCCAGCCCTTTGCCTCAAGCTCGCCTGCGGCCTCAAGCACCCAACTATCTTGATATTTCAAGCCTTTTGTGTTTGCAGCCTTCTTAGCGTCAATGAATTGATCTAAACCATTGAGGGCCGCCACGCGACCAATTGCCAAGAACAGTTCTTCTACAAACTCATCGTAGCGCATTGCGTGGTCTTTGCTGCTAGGTTGAAGCCCTTACGGAGGCGCTAATCAGGAAGTTGAGGAAGGCACTACATGCAACCAACATAAAGCGGGCCTCTGCTTCAGTTACGCTTTCCTCATCAAGCATAGCATGGCGAATTCCTCCCGAGTCGCTAGTGTAACCGTAGAGCTTACTGAAGGCCTCCTTCATAGCGGGATGGAGGTCTTGCTGTTTCTCTATCGCTGACAAAGCCTTACCGAGCGTGGCCTTCGGATCGCCTGCGACGATGCAAGCCGCCGATTCAATAGCCGAGATGGCTTCCTTGATCGAGTTCCGATAATCCGGTTCGCGGCGATTTGCATAAAGCTGGAGTGCGGTCCGTATATGCTCCCTGGCTCCAGAGAACTGGTCTGGGGAGTTGGTTGCAGCCTCAATAGATGAGATTTCCGCTTTGTCGATTATTGGTGCCACGCGCTCGCCAACGATGCGATAGCCCGCCCTTTCGCGCTCTAAGGTTGAGTTGATAAATCGCTCGAAGAGTAGAGACTTGTCGAAGCTGTCGTAGCCCTGTTGCCAAGTGCTTTCCGATGCCTTCAATGCAGTTCTCATAAATTCTATAAGGTCATATACTTCGAACCACTCGGCACTGAGAAACCAATCTTTGAATGATCTGGTATATTTTCCGGTGGATGTTGGAAGATCATCTAGTGGTCTTTTGAAGAACCCGACCTGAAGGTTCTCAGCCAACCTTTTGAAAATCGGGTTATCAGACATGTAGACTTTGTTGGTTTGTAGAAAAACGCTGTAAACAACATTCCAAATTCCAACGCGGAGCGGATCGTCCATTGAGTCGGTTTGGATCGCCTGCTGCACGGGCGTAAAGCCATAACGTTCTGAGAAACGCACCGTCGATCTTTCAATATCTGGGGAAATTGCCAGGTAAATCTATATGATTGTTGCTTCAGTGGGTAGGAATTGCAACTCTTCTGCGCTGCCTCTTGTGCACTCGACGTTGATACGCTCCAGTGGTACGTAGGTAAACAATGGGTGGCTGGAAAAGATAACATAATCAAAGACGTAGGCATGCTGGCAGCGTTTCCCCTAGGGCGCGCCACTTCCTTAGAGCCTGTCCGAGTGAAATTTGAATCCGAGCAATGACTTGTGATTCACTGGTTGGCGCCGATTTGCGGAGGCGCCCATGTGGACCCCAGAGAACCGAGGTCTCTACGCTCGCCCAGGTTTGCGCTACCCGAGCGACCTGACGGATGCCGAATGGGACCTGGTGCGACCGTTTCTGCGCCGTCGCACGAGGTCCGGGCCAGCCCCGGAGCGCTTGCGCGAGATCCTCAATGCCGTTCTGTACGTCTTGAGCACAGGCTGCCAATGGCGGGCTTTGCCCAGAGACCTGCCGCCGCGCAGCACCGTGCACGGCTGGTTCGTGCGCTGGCATTGCGATGGCGTGCTCGACCGCCTGCACTTCGCGCTCTACCAGCAGGTCCGCGAGCTTGAGGGACGCCACGCCAGTCCCACCGCCGCGATCGTCGACAGCCAGAGCGTCAAGAGTGCCGAAAAAGGGGGAGGCCTATCGATCCGATGGGCTATGACGCGGCCAAGAAAGTCAAGGGCAAGAAGCGCCACCTCATCGTCGACACGCTGGGCCTGATGCTTGGGCTGAATGTGACACCGGCCGACGTGCAGGACCGGGATGGCTTTTAGAGTGCGCGGCGCGTGTTCGTGTTCCTGGAGCGCCTGTTTGACGATGGCCCTACAGCGGCGCAGCAACAGCCGCGGCCGCGAAACGGACCGGCAAGGTGGTTCTGGAGATTGTCAAACGTTCGGATGCAGCCAAAGGCTTCGTGGTGGTTGCGAAGCGGTGGATTGTCGAGAGAACATTCGGGTGGCTCGGCCGCTGCCGCCGGCTGGTCAAGGATTGTGAGAACCTCACGCGCACGCAGCTGGCGTTCGTGCAACGCGCCATGATCCGGCTCATGACCCGCAGGATCGCAAGGCTTTGTCAAAGCTCATGAATCGCTTGGACCAACTCTAAGATTCACATCCCTGCCAAGTAGGCGATAGTGGGTATGTGATCACTGTAGCGCCGCACTAAGCAAAGTCCTGTGGTTGCTGAAGTTCAGATGGAGCTAGTGGATCAATACACGGCCTCGGAATCAAGAGGGAGCAATAGACAATCAATAGAGTCGGGCTGCCTTTCCCATCTGGCGCTCGCCCTCATTAAAATATCCTGCCGCCTGCTGTATGGAGCGGTGCTGGGATTGTTGCATTGCCTCGGGAAGCGGCACACCTTCGCGGGCAGCTTGGGTCAAATATCCCGAGCGGAGGCCATGTGCGCTGAACAGCGCCGGATTGAGCCCGGCCTGCTGGCAGCGTTTCTTGACAATGTCGTTGACCCCATCGCCGCTGATCGCGCCTTGGCCCATCCGGCCCCAGCGGTCAATTGCCCGAAACACAGCTCCATCGCTGATCCCCGCCCGGTCGAGCCAGGTGGTGAGCGCCTCGGCGGGACGGCCGATGAGAAGGACGTGTGCTCCCTCATCCGCATTGCCGCGCTTGGTGCGCCCGAGGCGGATTGCGAGGCAGGGGAGTTGGATCGGTTCCGGATCCCGAGGGTTGGCCGCCACCGGCGGGAGAGTCTCGATCTGCTCGACGCGCAATGAGGCCAGCTCCGAGCGTCGACGGCCGCCGGAGGCGAAGGTGGTCAGGAGCAGGGCGCGGTCGCGCCGGTCGACAAGCCGGTTGAGCACGCAGGTGGCGAGCAACCGGTCGAGCACATCGCGGGTGACCGCCCGCTGGCTCTTGCGCTGAGGCGACCGGGCGCTGGCCCGCACGGCGAACTTCACGGCCGTCTTGAACGATGGCGTTGCGAAGGCGGGCACAAGACCGCGCCAGCGATGCAGGGTCGCCCAACTGGCAAGACGGCGCCGGACGGTGCCCGGCGCGTGCGGCCCAACCACCCGCAGGAGGCAGTCCGCCTTGAGGCTCGCTGCGACCGTCTCCGGCATGCCATGGCCCGGCTCGCTCTCGCGCCGGACCGGATCCCAAAGATGATGAGCGAGGAATTTCAGGGCGAGACCTTCGGGCGCCGGCCAGGGGAGGGGGAGTCCGGTCGCCGCGAGCGCCCAGCCTTCCAGATAGCCGAGATCCGAGGAGAGCGCGCGCAGGGTGTTCACGCCCATGCCCTCTTCCGCGAGATGCTTGAGGGTGGCAACGTCCTCATTCGTCAGCAGGGCTGCCAGGGCTTCGCGCCGGTCAGCCGGAACAATGCCGGCAAGGGCATCAAGCTCATTGGTGCGACGTAGTTGGTGGGCGTCCTGGCGGTCAGTGACTTGGTTCATCTTCACCCCTCGTTCGAACGCATAGACTCGCCTCAATCAGGTGTGGGAGCAACCCGGCCGACTTCACGCCTGAAGCTGGCACGCCGTGCGAGTGGCAGCGAAGAGGTTAGTGTCAACGTCGATCCCTGATGAAGGGGAGGGGCGTCACGGTCCGAAGTCGCGATCCAAGGCTTCCTGCTCCTCAGGGGTGCGCGCACTCTGTGCCTGCGCCATAGCCTGCTGAAACAGGGCACGGTCCTCCGCAGAGGCGGGCCGAATAGGGATGAGCATGGCTACGGTCCGGCCATCGCTCTCGACCAAGACGGAGCCTGGGAGCCGCGCGATCGCGGCCGCCGACAGCGTCCGCAGGGTACGCAGGGAGATCACACGAGCCATTCGCGAAGTCTCACCGGCACCACCACGGCGGTCAAGACCAGACAGGGCAGGGGGCGATGGAAGAAGTCATCGGCGGGTTACAGAAACCAGTGATCAGAGCGGGCTCAATCGCCGGTGCCGACCCCGGAGCGAGTGGTTTTTTGTGACGCTCCCGATAACAAGGAATTATCGGGAGTGAGATGGGTGAAATGCGTGTGCTATCACTGGGCATAGTGAATTCTATGATAAATACGTGCGGCGCGATAAAATATGGTAACTACAACGACTTAAACGGGTAATTCAGTATTGTCATTGCGTAACCGGGGCAGTTTGGGGGGCCAAACCTCAGACTGTTCTGGCCACGAGAATAGCGAGCGGCGGGATCTTCGGCTGATCCGTGTTCAGTCCGAGACGGTCTCCGAGATAGGCGAAGAACGACAGCCCGAGCTTGCGGCAGGTCTTCAGCAGCCCCAGCATCACGTCGCGTGCCACACGGCCATCCGCGCTCATCGTGCCGCCGGAGATCTTGCGCTTGATCACGCAGGCGCGCAGGTCGTTCTCGGACGCATTCGTATGGAGCGGGATCTCCGGGCGCTCGAGCACCCGCAGCAGTTCGGCTTTGCGCCGCGCCAGGCGAGCCAGCAACTCGTCGAGTTCCTTGTAGCCCGTGCGCTGGCCAAAGATCCGGTTGAACTGGCGCCGGAAGGACGCCTTGGCGCCCGGTGTGGGGCTCTGCTTCCACAGCTTCAGGCTACGATAGAAGCACCAGATCGCCGCGCGGACCAGCTCAACGGCTTTCGCCTGCTTGGGCGAGGCCGGCATCAGCTTCTCCAGGTGGCGCTCGGCATGAACCCAGCACAGCGCGTGCCGGGCAACCCGGAACTGTCCGGCATCGTCGGAGACCACGACGGTGCTCTCCATCAGCTCGTGATGCCGGATCGCACCCCAGGTGGCGGCTTCGTCCAGCGACTGCAGCAGAGGCCGGTCGAAGATGTTGATCGAGCACCGCAGCAGATGCTGCCACCACTCCATCTGCGAGCCGAAGACCTGGCCCTGGAGCTTCGTCAATCGGGCGATCACGGCAGCCTCGACCGGCTGCCGGCGCAGATAATCCAGGGCGGCCTCGTTGACGACGTAGTCCTCGCAGCCAGCCCGCAGCAGCGACAAGAAGTTCAAGCGCGATTTCGACCGGCCGGTGCGGAAGACGCAAAAGCGCTCGCCGCCGATCTGCGTCGTGACCCCAGGACGGCGGGCATGCCGTGCGCCGGTATCGTCGACGGTGAGGTACGGCGAGGAGGTCAGGCCGGCCTGCAGGATCGCGCGGTCCTCCTGTTCGAACGGCTCCAGATCTGAGGTGAGCAGACGCACCACTTGTCGCTTGGAGATCGACAGGCCGATGCCGTTCAGCAGATCGGTGAGGCGCTCGGTGGTGACCTGGCCTTGCGTGTGCAGGGCGAGGCAGAACCGCCGCACGCCGGGCCCATACCCGCCGGTGACGCCGACTGGCAGCGGCGCGATGAGGGTCTGCCCCTCGGGTGTCACCCACCGTTCCCGCTTGTAGCGCACCACCTCGGCGACCAGCACGAGATCCCGGTGTACCACCGTCTTGTAGCCTTTGAAGCGCGACCCGGGTGGGACCTCAGCCCGGAGCGTCACCTCGCGCGTGACCCGATCCCGCTTGGCGCCGCGGCCTGGGCGGCCCGGATGGGTGGGCCGCGGCTGAGTGGCCTTCTCCATGCCAGATGGCTTGAACGGTGGGCGCGGCGGCAGGTTCTTGAGCCGGGCGATCTCGTCCTTCAAGGCCTGGTTGTCGTGGCGCAGGTTGCTGTTGTCGAGGCGCAGTTGCTCGACCTCTTGCTCCAGTCGATCGATCTTGCTGGCCAGATCCGTGACGAGCAGGCGCAGGACCTTCTGGGATAGCGGCTTGTTGGAACCACGAGGCGGCGAGGTCATGCCGGGAGTGAATCATGAATGTCCCGTCGGAGGAATCCCCTCGCCCCCCAAAATGCCCCGGTTACTAAGTGGGGCAGATTAGGGGGCGCCTGCTCCCTCAGAAGAGTATCCATGATTCAATCCGGGCATGACCTCGCCCAGTGGGTCCGCACCAGCTTGGCTTCACAACGGCCGAGGCTCACTCGGAAGAACCTGATCCAGGCAGAAAACACTGATCAGATCCTCTCTGACTTGGCCGAGCACGCCACCAACCCTGCCGCTGCAATTTGATGCCTATTGGGGCGAACTGCCCTTCGGGGCGATATTCGCCGACGTAGCCGAGCGTTTAGCCTCAGAGTTGGAGTGGGAGGACAGTTGGTCCCAGACCAAGCGGCGCCGTCGAGCCGCTGTCCAAGCGTAACGGGGATCGCCTTCCAAGTGGTGGAGGTGATCGCTGAGGCGGTTGCGCTCCAACCAGGTCAAAGCTGCCTCGAGTTCAGGCAGGGTCATCTGGCCTCGTCCCTTGTTGCCGGACACCCGCTTCAGCACCGCATTGTAGCGATGGTAGAGCCCCTCGCCAGCATGCGGCACCTGCAGGCCGGCTTCGTCCTCCACTGCCTGAGCGGCAACGGCCTCACCGATGCGAGCCCGCAGCCGCCGTTCCGTCGCGGATGGCGGCTCGATCAGGTGTGCTTGGTCGGCCTTTCGTTCTCGGCGAGCCTGTTCGAAGACCGGGCCGGGCTTCAGCGTTGCGTAGCGCAGACCCAGCGCATTGCTCTCCAAGGGCGTAATTCCACGTCCCTCTCCCTCATCCCGGTGTGCCGCGAGTTGCTCGGCGAGCCAAGATGGTGTCTCCGCCTCAGCATTGCGCCGGCGCTGACGAGCCAGCATCCCCTGCTCAGCCTCGATGCTGCGGCGGAAGCGGACAAACAGCGGATCGTCCGGGTGGAAGACGAGGGCGCGCTGGCTCTCGTAGGGACCAGCATGAGGATCCACTCGCGTGGCTCGGGCGATCATCTGTTCAAGCCAGGGACGGCTGCGGATATGGGTGAGGGCAGCCACCACCGCGACCTCCGGCGCATCGAGCCCCTCGTAGGCCATGGCCACTGTGACCAGGATCGCCGGTTCCGCTGTCAGCCGAAAGGCGGCCAACGCCTCAGGTGCACCACGCTCATTCGAGATCGCCAATCGCACCTCCCTCTCCGCCTGCCGGGGTGGCATCCAACTTCGCAGCATCTCACAGTATCGCCGGGCACTCCGCTGATCGGGCGCTACCACGAGCAGCTTGCCGAGACCCCGGACGACCTCATCGGCAGTCAGCCCCCGCTCAGCCCGCCGGCGCGATCTAAGATTTCGTGTGGCCCTGAAGGCCTCCTGCAGCAACTCCCGGGCAAAGCCAGTCCGCAGAGCGGTGAACAGGGCAGGGCGGGTTGTCTCAGTCGGGTAGGGGCCCGACAGGCGATGGGGGCCAAGCCGGACGTCGTCCGTCGCGGTTCGTCCTGCTTGCAACCAACTGGCTTCACCATCGAGGGCCCCAAAGGTGATGGGCAGCACCGCGCGCTCGGCTACCGCCTGAGTTCGTGAGTAGCCGGTGATCGCCCAGCCGGGAGCCTCCAGATCAACCTCCTGTGTGCCAGCGTCGGGTCCGGTGCGATAAGGCAGCCACAGGATGCGCCGGCCATCCGCACGTTCCAGGGTTCCCGAGAGAAGCAAGCGCAGGGCTGCGGACTCCAGAAGCGGCAGCAGCGCCCGGCTCCAAGCTGAGGCATCTTCGTTCAGGGGAGGAGCTTGACCGGAACTTGCGGATGCGGCTGGCTCGTACTCGCTAAGAGTGGGCAGGTGATGCACCTCATCGACCACGAGCAGGGTGCGATGGCGGCGGAGTTCGACAAGATGCAGGTCCGGTGCCGCCGCAATCGCCTGGTACGTGGTGATGTACCCAGCCAAGCCCCGGCTCGGGTCTGGTTCGTTGTCGGCTGCACGAACTGAGAGCGCGTGGCCAAGCACGGCTCGCCAGACCGGATCGGCAAAGGCTTCTTCGGCTTGCAGGCGGAGACTGTCGCGAGGCACAACCCAGCAGATCCGCTCGACATGACCGGCCTCGATCAGGCGAGCCGCAGCAATCACCGGGAGGAGGGACTTGCCGCCGCCAGGCGTCACGGCCGCCAGGATGTCGCTGACCCCTGTCGCTTCGCCGCGTGTGATTGCTGCGACAAGGCCTGCAAGAGCCTGCTGATGCGCCCGCAGGGGCCTTTGAGGAGACGTGGACATATGGACCGGTCCGAGGGCAAATCACCAGCATCCAGCATGGGGCGTTTCCGGCGACGTGTGAATCCCTCCGCTAGTGCGGCGCGCTCCTGGGGTCTTTCAGCGGCCGGAAGACGCTCTGACTTTTAATCAGAGGGTCCTGGGTTCGAGTCCCAGCGCGCTCACCACATCAAACCCTTATACCGGCGAGGGTTTTTCACTTTCTTGCGTCTGCGGTTCCACGCCAATATTTCCTCCGGGTAACGCCACGGGTAAAAGAAGACAAAGTTCGACCAGTCTGCGTCAGCCCCGCCTCACTTTGCCCTTGACAGAAAAATGTCCGCAATTGCGCGATAAGCTGACCTTCTTACGGCCACGCTTAAAGGCCGCTCGTGACCCTAAGCGGACGTTGGAAGTCACTCTGCGACCCTGCTGGGCAGCACTTCTCGTTGGATTGTTGGGACCGGCCGCGCGACCTATAGATCGCGCGGTTGCTTTGTCTCATCGGAAGTCTTCTCGAGGTGTTTGCTGTTCTCTCAATTAGGACGGAGCGTCCGCATGCTCCGTCAGCAATGCCATGTCGATCACGAAGCGGTACCGCACATCGGAGCGCTCCATCCGTTCGAAAGCTTCGTTGATCTCACCCATGTGGATCGTCTCGGTCTCAGGCAGGATGTTCTTGCGGGCGCAGAACTCGAGCAACTCTTGGGTCTCGTGGATGCCGCCAATAGGGGAGCCGGCGACACGCCGCCGCCCGAGCAGAAGCGGCACGGATAGCATTTCGTTGAGCGGGCCGACTTGGCCCACGATCACCAGCGTGCCGTCCACGTCGAGCAGCGGGAGATACGGATCGAGACTGTGCTTGTTCGGGATGGTGTCGATGATGAGATCGAAGCCGTTGGCTGCCTGCATCATCGCCTCCGGATCAATCGAAACGAGAAGCTGATCGGCTCCAAGTGCGAGTGCGTCGGCTCTCTTATCCGGCGTCCGGCTCATAACAGTCACGTGAGCTCCGAGTCCTACCGCGAGCTTGACCGCCATGTGGCCAAGGCCGCCGAGGCCGATCACGCCGACGCGGCTTCCTGGGCCTACATTCCAGGTGCGCAGGGGCGAGTAGGTTGTGATACCGGCGCACAGCAGCGGGGCCGCCCGGGAGAGCTCCAGGCCGTCCGGCACACGCAGGACGAATTCCTGACGGACCACGATGTGCTTGGAATAGCCGCCCTGGGTCATCTCCTGCGTGATGCGGTCAAGCCCACCATAGGTCATCGTGTTGCCCTCGCGGCAGAGCTGCTCCTCGCCCCTGCGGCACTGGTCGCAATGCTGGCAGCTATCGACCATGCATCCGACCGCCACGTGGTCGCCCGCCTTGAACCGTGTGACCTCAGGGCCAACCTCGATCACACGCCCGACGATCTCGTGGCCCGGCACGACCGGGTAGTTCGACCAGCCCCAGTCGTTGCGGGCCCAGTGCAGGTCCGAGTGGCAGACCCCCGCATAGAGGATCTCCATCGCGACGTCGTTCGGGCGTAGCGCACGACGCTCAAAAGAGAAGGGTTGTAGGCGGGCGCCGGCCGATGGAGCGGCGTAGCCGAGGGTCTTGTAGCGAAAGCTTGCCATGGTGTTGTTCCACTCGTTGGATTGGGAGGTCGCAGAATGATGAATGAGGTTTGGCAAGGAGCCCGGCGCCGTGCCGAACGCTGTCCAGGTCCGATCCTGGACAGCTCACTTTGGAGCAGGCGACCCCGCACTCCTCGCTACAACGGCTATGAGGCCTGCGGCGACAAGCATGGCCGCGCTAGCCGCGAAGGTGCTCTGGTAGCCGCTCATGTCAAATAGGAAGCCGCCAACGGTCGCACCCAGGGTGATCGCCAGTTGGATGGCCGCGACCATCAGCCCGCCGCCGGCCTCGGCATCCTCGGGGAGGGTCCGGGTCAGCCAAGTGTTCCAAGCGACAGGGGCCGGGGTGCCCACCAAGCCCCAGGCCCCGAGCAGGGCCACCGTGGCCCCGAGCCCGCTCCCGAACGCGATCAGGGCGATGGCAATGACAGCCATAACAAGTGGGATGGCGATCATGACGCCATACGTGCCGTTTCTCAGGAAGGATCCGATGAGGAAGGTCCCAACCAAGCCCGCTGTTCCGAGGAGGAGCAGAACCAGGGACAATGTCGGTACATCGACACCGGTCACCGTCTCAAGGAAGGGTCGCAGGTAAGTGAAAAGAGCGAACTGGCCCATGAAGAACAGCGTCACCGCTGCCATGCCGTAGGCGACGACGGGCCTGCGGAGCAGCTTGAACACGTTGCCTGAACCCATCCGCCGCTCGGCGTGCATGGACGGGAGGCTGACCAGCAGCCAAGCCATTGCAATGGCTGCCAGGGGGACCGCGCAGAAGAAAGCTCCACGCCATCCAATATATCCGCCGAGGAAGCTCCCGAGAGGTGCCGCCACGGTGGCGGACAGTGCTGTCCCGCCTTGCAGGATTGCCAGCGCCCGGGGCACGCGATCCTCCGGCACGAGGCGCATCACCGCCGCAGTCGACATCGACCAGAACCCGCCGATGGCAATGCCGAGGACGGCCCTGCCAGCCATGAGGATCGTATAGTTCGGCGCGAAGGCTACGACCGAACCAGAGACGATGAGCGATAGGGTCAGGATGAGCAGCACGGTTCGCCGATCCCACGTCGCCGCCAGGCTCGAGATGAACAAGCTCGTGAGCACCGCGAAGATGCCTGAGATGGAAATGGCTTGTCCGGCTTGGCCCTCCGTTATGTGCAGGTCGGAGGCGATCGGGGTCAGGAGACTGACCGGCATGAATTCGGAGGCGACCAGCACCATGCAGCACAGCGACATGGCGAGGACCGCGCCCCAAGCTGGCGCGCGGTCAGGTATCGTGTCGGTTGTGGAAGCGAAGCCTATGGACATCAGGTTCTCGAAATCTGGTTGTGCGAGGTGGGCAAGACCCAGAGCCGCAGAAGGGAACGGCAGCCATAGCCGGTGAACCCTGAGAGAGGTCCAGCAGCGCGTGGCGACTCGGACCTGAACATAGGCCGCTCGTTGACAGGCGATTAGCTGCTGAAAGGCGCATGGACTTATGAGCAGCAATCATCAATGCCCGCCGCCAGACGCGGGTTTATTGTTGATCAGGCACTGACCCGTCCTTCCGTTTCAGAATGCGATTGATGAGCCCAGCTAATAGGCTCATGCGGCGCAGCGCCCCTAATTCATGGCTGCTCTGATTGCTACTGTCCCGTCGCGACCAGGCTTTGACCTGGCGAGGAAGGGACATGTGTCGGATGAAGCAAAGAATTTGGCGTTTGGGATTGTCGTCGGTGTCCGTCGCAACGGCTGCTGTGTGTGGATACCTGATGCTGCCGGACGGCAAGGGGCCGACGCCAGCCCGTGCCGAGGCGAATGCGGTCACGTTCCCGCCGCTGGAGCAACTCGAGCACTACACGACGGTCCGCCGCGGAGTGACCCGGGAGCACATGCTTACCAGCCGCGCCGCGCTCGATGCCATCAAGGCCGGACAGCCGGTGCCGACGGGAACGCACATCGTCCTCGTGGACTACCAGAGCGACGTTCTGCACCGCTACCTCGTCGCTCAGAAGACGGGCGGAGGCATGGACGAGTGGCAGTACCAGTGGTTCTGGCCCGACCGCTCGGTCAAAGCTGATGAGAACACGGCACAATGCTATGCCTGCCATCAGCGCTCGCGCCGGGACCAGCAGTTCATGTTCACCTTCAGCGACGCGCTCAGCTTCAAAATGATGGCGCCTGAATTCCTCTTGAAAGCGAGCACGCCATCATGAAGGTCATTATCTTCAAGCGGCTTGTGCTGCCTGCCACAATGGTGGTCCTCCTGCTGCTCGCACTTGCCTATTGGTGGCTGGAGAACCTGGCGCACGAAATCTTCGGCATGGTGCTATTCGCATTGCTCGGTTGGCACCTCGCCGTAAACCGGACTTGGTTTAGGAACCTGCTTAGGGGACGATACGATACGCGCCGGGCGATCACGCTCGTGCTCCATCTGCTGCTGATCGCTAATATGCTAGTCCTCCTGGTGACGAGCGTTGTGATCTCGAAATCGGTATTCGAGTTCCTTCCCATTCCGGACAGCATCTACCTGCGCGATGTGCACTGGTTTGCAGCGTACTGGGTGATGGTCATCATCGGCGTCCATCTCGGGCTGCACTGGTCACGGGTCATGGCAATGATGCGTACGACCTTAAGGCTCTCGCCGGGGAACTCTGCGAAGACATTGGTTCTCCGCATCGCAGCGGCACTCCTGACTGGGTTCGGCGTGTGGAGCTTCTCGGTTCTGGGGGTATGGAGCAAACTGACGTTCACCTACAGCCTGGATTTCTGGGACTTCACCGCCGCGGTGACGCCGTTCTTCGGACATTGGGCAGGGGTGGTGAGCCTCCCGGCCATCATCACCTATTATGGGGTGGTGGTGCCGGGAAGTCGCCGTACCGCACCCAAAGCTGGGCAGCAAGAGCGGAAAGCTAGTGAAGGCGCGTCAAGAGATACGGCACGTGCGTGGGCCTGCCCACCTAGCCCCCGAATGCCCGGGGATCATCCCCGATGGCGCAGCGCTTCTACCAGGGCGACGAAAGCGGGCGATGACTGGCGGCGGCTCGGATAGTAGAGATAGTAGGGGTCCCAATCGGGTGAATACTTCTCGAGGACGTGCACCAGCCGCCCCTCGGCGATGTATGGTCGGACGATTTCTTCCATCATGTAGGACAGCCCAAAACCGTCGAGTGTGGCTTCCAAGAGATCGAAGCTGTTGCTGAAGGCCAGTTGACCCTCAACGCGGATCTTGATCTCGCGCCCGTTCTCCTCGAACTCCCATTGGTAAAAGCCGCCGGATGTCGGGAGCCGGAAGTTGATGCATGTGTGGCCGACGAGATCCTTGGGGTGGAGCGGTTTCGGACGGTCGGCGAAGTACGACGGGGTGCCGACGACTGCCATGCGGACATCCGGGCTGATCCGGGCCGAGATCATGTCCTTCGCGAGATGCTCGCCCATGCGCACGCCGGCATCGAAACGCTCGGTGACGATGTCGGTCAACCCGTTATCCTGAACGAGTTCAACCTTGATGTCCGGATAGTTCGGAAGGAAGCGTCGCAGCTTAGGCCAGAGAACGTACTTGATCGCATAATCGGCCGCCGTGATGCGGATAGTCCCTGCCGGCTTGTCGCGCAACTCGCTGAGGGCTTCCACCTGGGCCTCGATCTCTTCGAAGTGCGGGCCGATGCTCTCAACCAAGCGTGCGCCGGCCTCCGTAACGGAGACTGCGCGGGTCGTGCGTGTGAGAAGCCTGATGCCGAGCCGGGCCTCAAGCAAGCGGATGGTATGGCTCAGGGCCGACTGCGAAATGCCCATCTTGGCTGCAGCCCGCGTGAAGCTGCGCTCCCGAGCGACGGCCAGGAAGGCGATCAGGTCATTGATGTTCTCACGCGCCACCCGGGAGTTCCTCTCATGGACATGGGAATAACTATAACTATGTTCACGAGAGAATACAGCCGTGAGCGAATGCTGCTTGGTTTGGTGCTGCGCGAACACCCAAGAATTCATAGCCGACATCCCCGACAAATTGGTCGGATGCCATTCATTTCGCACGCTCAAGACGGATAGTGACGGGACCGGGACGGTCAAAGATCGAGCTATCGCCTGTCACGTTGCCGAGGACAGCGATGCCAGGCTGGGGCACCCGGCCGCCGCGATAGTAGATGACGAAGTGATCAGGACCCCAAAGGCCCAGTGTTCCAGCCGAGAAATCCTGCTTCCGTGCGACCGCTGGCAGCGGGGAAGGAAGGTTGCCCGTCTTTTCCTGGCGGAGATGATCCGTCATGTTGATCGTGAGTGGCAGCATCCGGACGAGCGACCGCGTCGCGTCGTTGTCGACCAGATTGGCTGTGACATTGCCCCATTCGGAGGAAATCAGGATGCGCTCTTGCGCCATTGCATTTCCTTTCAGCATCAGCGCGAGGCCGGCTGCAATCAGAATTCGATGTTGCAATTGGGGTCTCCCCTTGAGGTACTGACGTCGTAGAGTGATAGGCTCCCGGTATCGACACAAGGCAGGAGATGGAGAGCCCAACCGATGATGAAGGGCTCTCCATAACTGTACCGACAGCGGCCGCCGGCCGTTTCTGCAACTGGCTTATGATCCAAGGTGCTGGCTGAAGAAGCCGTTCAACTTGTCGAATGGGATCAGGTTCACGCGGTCGTACAGGTCGACGTGTCCGGCACCAGGCACGATGTGGAGCTCCTTCGGATCGGCTGCGCGCTTGTAGGCATCCTCGCTGAATTCGCGGGAGTGGGCCTGGTCGCCTGTGATGAACAGCATGGGACGCGGAGAGATCGTCTCGATGTCATTGAACGGGTAGAAGTTCATGAACTTCACGTTGCTGGTCAGGGTCGGATGCGTGGTGACCTGTGGTGACGACCCTGCTGGCGTGAATTCACCACGAGGGGTGCGGTAGAAGTCGTAGAACTCACGCTCGATAGGGTTGGAACTCGCGGTGATCTCATGGACCGTTCCGCTGGTGTACTGGGTTTGGCCGCCCGTGTACTCCACCCACCGCTGCTCGGCTGCCGCTGCGATGGTCTTCTTCCGCTGCTCCACCGTCTGCGAGTGTCTGAGCGCATTCCGGTTGGCGGCGCCCATATCGTACATGCTGACCGTCGCAACAGCCTTCATACGCGGATCGATCTTGGCCGCACTGATGACAAAGCTCCCGCTGCCGCAGATCCCGAGCGCACCGATCCGGTTCCTGTCGACGAAGGGCTGGGTTCCCAGGAAGTCGACTGCAGCGCTAAAAGCCTCAGCATAGATGTCCGGCGCGACGAGATTGCGGGGCTGGCCATCGCTCTCGCCCCAGAACGGCAGATCGACGGACACCGTGACGAAGCCCTGTTCAGCCATCTTCGTGGCATACAGGTTCGCGCTCTGCTCCTTCACCGCGCCCATCGGGTGCCCGACGATGATCGCCGGGTTCTTGGCGTTCCGGTCAAGGTCCTTGGGAATGAACATATTCCCTGCGACGTTCATATTGTACTGGTTCCTGAACGTGATCTTCTGCACGCTTACCCGGTCGCTGGTGTAGAAGTTGTTGGCGCCATTGGACATGTCCTGAGCCATGGCAGCAGGCATGTCGGCGAATGCCGCGATACCGAGGGCAGCGACACCCACGCTGGCCATCTTCAGGACGTTGCGGCGGTCGAAGCCGACCTTCCGGTCCACCAAGGCTTTGGTATCAATCTTCTCGTTCATGTCTGGATCTCCTTTGACTGTCGAGAAGATAGTCCAGACGAGGTGATGAGATTAGACACGCTCCTTCGCTTGTACTTATGAGGAGGGCTCATCAATCGAGCCAATCTTGGCTGCTGTCCGCCGATTGCGATTGGTAGCTCAGACTTGCCCGGATCACATCGCGATGAACCACTTGGCGGTGAAGCAATCGACCTCAGGGGCAACGGGAAGGTCACGAACTGCTCTGTGAAGCTAGTCCATTCCCGGCCTCTCTCATTCAAGCTGCGACGCTGGAGAGGCCTCCACCCTGTAGTGAAGCCAGACCAGGCCACCTTCCAAGAGCTCCGTGTTGAGAAGCCGGAGGGACTGGCCGGCTGCAGGTCTCTCATCAGGCTCGCCTGCATATTCGAAGATGCTCGGCACCCCGGCCAGCCCATCGATGCCCGGGTACATCAGGACGCTGATCTCGTCGATCAGCCCTGCCTTCAGGAATGCGCCGTTCACGGTGCCGCCGCCCTCGAGCAGGAGAGTCCTGACCCCAAAGGTATTGCCGAGGATATCCATGGCACGGTGCAGATCGTGCCCGTCTGGACCCGCGAAAAGGTAGGACACACCGCCCTGCCGCAGTCCGGCCAGGTACTCGTCTTTCACCTGCTCCCCTATGACCGCTACGATGTGGTCGCCACCGGCATTGTCCTTACCGTAGTGCAGCTTGCCATGTGGATCCATGGCCACGGCGATGTCTCGCCCCCTGCGATCCGCAACATAGGTTTCGCGAAGGTTGCCCGGGACTGTCGGTGGCGTCCGGAAATCGCCTTCCGCGAAATCCTCCATCGTCTTGCGTCCGACGATCCATCCGTCCGCATGGAACCGTGCCGCTACCTGTTCATAGGTCCGATGCACTATGTCATTGGCTATCCCTGCTGTTGGAGGCGTCCACCGATCTACGAGCAGGCGGCCATCGATGGATGAGACCATATGGCAGATGATCTTCGGGCGCATCTAAAACACTCATTCTGGCGGCGACCAAGGAAGGACAAAGCGAGTTGTCTCCCTGGCCGCTTTGGATTGGAATACCGTCGCGAAAGGCCGTGGTCCAGGAGATCTGCCTGTGGCTGTGATCCAGCCTACTTCCGGTATTGCTCATCAGTGACGTGTTCAAGCCAATCGACGTTCTTGCCGTCGACCATGTTCGTGATGGCAATGTGGCCCACTCCGGTCGTTGCGGTGGCTCCGTGCCAGTGCTTTACACCGGGCGGCGTCCAGATCACGTCGCCAGGCTTGATCTCCCGCTTCTGGCCACCTTCCTCCTGCACCCAACCCGTGCCGGACGTAACGATGAGGACTTGGCCTGCCGGATGGGTATGCCATGCGGAGCGCGCACCCGGCTCGAAGGTGACGTGACCGCCCGACGACGTCGTGTGCTCGTTGGCAGCGTACAGCGGGTCGACGGTCACCGATCCGGTGAAGGTCTGTGCAGGTCCCTTCGCGGAGGGACGCGAGCGTTTGGGGAAATGACGGTGCTCTCTGCAACGGCTGGGGTTGCGGCGAGAAGCGCGAGCGTAACGGTAGCGCCGAGAAGATTTCTCATGTCTGTCCTGTCTCCTGTATCAGGTTGTGGAAAGGGTACCTACTGCGGAAGGGGCCGCCGTGATCGGGATGACAGCATCAGGGTCGCCCGCACTCTTGGTCGATGCCTTGCGTCATCGGGGTTGAGCCGAACTCGTTAAGGGCTTGCGGTGAGGGCGATCGGCTAAGATGCCGTGACGGTAATCCAACCCCTGACCTTGTCGCCGATCGAGCACAGCAGCCCGGCTTCCTGTGCGGGTAGGCTTTCGGTCCCGCTCTCACCGGCGACGTAGAGGTCCCGTGGCTGCATGGGGACATTCATAGCCGACATTCCGGCCAGGAGAACGGTGAGGAGCGCAGATGCCGCGACTAACTGCGGACCGATCGGTTTGGCGCCATCAATCACATCGACGGCATAGTCGGGATTGTCATGATGTAGGCTGTTGGGCATCTGGAAATTCCTTTCGATCTTTCGCTGCGCGACGAGAGCCATGGGGAGGCGGATCCGATCACCCTTCGGTCGGACCACTCGTCAATCCACCCGAAGGCGGTCACGAAGGCCTTGGCTATCAGGAGCGGCCCTCGAAGACACCCTTGGCTACGGGAAGCGCCGAGAACACGTTCGGCCAGCCGGCATAGAATGCGATGTGCGTCAGGACTTCCGAGGCCTGCTCTTTCGTCAGACCATTATCCATGGCCCGGTTCAGGTGATACGGAATCTGGGCCACCTGTCCGGAGGCAATCAAGGCGCTGACGGTGACGAGGCTCCTGTCGCGGGGGATGAGGTCCGGACGCAGCCACAGGTCCTTGAACAGGAGATCAGTCGTGTACTGCACGACACCCGGTGAAACCTGCCCGAAGTTCTGCTGGACACCTGTGGCCCGCTGGGCCTCAGTGGCCTCATTGAGCGGAAGCAGTTGCGGCGAGGCCATGGGAAGCTGATCAGCGCCGATGCCTCGCTGGGTGAAGACATCCTCCGCGGCCACAACTGCCGCCATGGCATTCCCCCAGCCTGAGTAGAAGGCGAGGTGGGTGATGATCTCTGAGATCTCGGCGGGCTTGGCGCCGTTGTCGAGCGCGAGGGCAATGTGACGTGGCATCTCGCCAGCCTGATTGCGCGCGATGAGCGTCGCGACGGTGACGATGCTGCGGTCGCGGAGGGTGAGACCCGGCCGTTTCCACAGACCCTCTTTGATCGTGTTAGTAGCGTACTTCTCCAGCGCTGGCGAAACCCGACCGATGTCGCTGGAGTTCGCCAATAAAGGGCTTTGGGCCGGATTGGCCTGGGCCAGTGATGCACCAAGGAGGGAGAGCGACGCCAGTGTCGCTGCAATCAGTCTCATGTCCAGGTCCTCTCGATCGGTTTTAGCCATCGAGCACGACAGCAGCCGCACTCCACTGAAATCACGTAAGTGCCAGTTTGGCTGCTATTAGCCCTCCAATCTCGATAGGACTTATCGTTCTCGCTCATGAATGCGGTGAAAGCCCGGGGAGTGTCCGGCCTGCCCGATGAATTCAGGGACACTCACGTTGCGATATGAACGAGGATGTTCTGCTGCCGGCCCCGGAGCTGGATCTCGCGGGATGACTGGAACCTTATACTCCACTCCGGACCTCCCGCCGCCCGGATGCACTCCTCTGAGGCGATGATCGAGCCGCCCATCGCCCGGGTGATCTCCTCGAGCCTGCTCGCCACGTTCACGACGTCGCCGACGACGGTGAATTCAATGCGCTCCCTGCCGCCGAGATTGCCCACCGTCACAGGACCGCAATGGATGCCAACCGACACACGAAGGGGATCCGCGCCACGGCCGGACCTTTTGCGGTTCCAGCGCTCGATCTCCTGCTGGAGTTCGAAGGCACAGGCGAGCGCGCGCGCCGGCGCGTCCGGTCGCGGGTCGATGGAGCCGAAGGTCGCCATGAAGCCATCGCCCAGGTACTTGTCGAGGGTACCGCCATGCTTGAATACGACGGCGCTACTGCGCTCCTGAAAGCTGCGCAGCAGGGCAAACGTGCGCTCGGGCGAGAGGGTCTCGGTGAGCTTGGTGAAGCCGACGATATCGGCGAACAGGACGGCTACCGTTCGTGTCGCCGGGTCCCCGAATGCCGTATCGCCACGCCTGGTGAGTGCCTCGGCCACGTCCGGAGAGACATATCGCGCGAGATCCGCACGCACAACCTCGGCCTCAACCTGGTTCAATAGGGTCCGGCGGCTCCGCCAGACGGTCAGCGTCAGGAGCAGAGTGAACAGGGAGGTCGCAACGAGTTGGGTATACCAAGCCGTAAGTCCGACAAAGGCAGGCTTGAAGGAGAGGTCCAGGACCGCGGCCGACGTGAGAATTCCCTCCGCAGTCGCATCGTTGAACCGCATAGTGTCCGGCAGGGAGTAGATCGTGAAGACGCCGATCGACCAGATGACGAGGATCGACACACCCGTCCAGAGCACTCTCCTCGGAGAGTAGGTGAGCGCAGCCTCTCCGAGGAGAAGGAGAACATAGAGGAATTCCTGCCCGCGCAGGCGGGTCTGGATCGGCCATTCGCTGCCGAGACTGGCTGGAGGAGGAAGCAGGATCGCCGCTGAGACCAACGCGACATCGAGTACGATAAAGCCAAGTTTGATCGCCTCGCCGCGAGGATGGTGCCGCAAGCGGTACGGGAGGTAGCCGAGGAGGAAGAACCCGAAGGCGTACGCGCCGTAATAGAGGTCACGCGGCCAGGGCACGATCCAGAACAGCCACACGGAGATGGTGATGATTGCCGTCAGCCTTGCATAGAACGCGAACTGGAGACCCTCGAGCTCGGCCTGTCTCGTATTTGCCTGGAGGCGATCCTTTGACGGATTGAAAGGCCCCAGCAGACGGAGGCCCCTCATGATCCTGTGGCCGAAGCCGATGGCTCGGCTTTTCATGTCGGACATGCCCGGCCCCGCTAGTCAGAAGGATCAATCCCGAACCTAGTACCATTTCGGGCAATGTAATGCACGGCACAGGTTGATGCGAAAGATTGCAAACCACGATCTTGACTGAGTGATGGCTTGTGCACCCCTGAGACCTAAGCTCGAAGGCAGCAATCCTCACGTAGTCAGACCTCCGAAAAGTGAATGGACCTCACTGCCTGACTATCAGCTGACCTTTGATGTCCTTCTGCGATAGGCTCCGCCAGCGGCGCCATGTTGATCCCAAAGGAGCGTCATCGCTGCGCTCCATGCACCCGAAGGCCCCGTCGAGTTCGTCCAAGCGGATCGCCTCAGGTGCACGGACATTCATGAGCTACACTCATAGCCCTTTGCGGAATTCTCAAGCTATTCACTACGGCGCGCAGGATTAGAATAAGAGCCGTTGCGACACATAGCTAGCAGAAGCGAAACTGTTCTTACAGTGGTTCGTCAGTGAGAAGGAGGCACCACCGTGTCTCGGTATCGCCGGGTCGCCGGGAGCCCTTTGCCGGAAAACTAGGGTGGAACCTCCTATCTCAGTTAGTCCGGACTTCGCAACTGTTCGGGGCTTGCCGGAGTTCTCATAATCACCAGACGGACAGGAACCATGAAACAGCTCAGCTTTACTGCTGTCATCGCTTCCGGC